>CAVUGN010000004.1:0-117189 GCA_963741095.1 uncultured Microcaldota archaeon | reverse complement strand
TTTCGTCACATCAGATTCAGGCGCGACCTGGAGACGATCGTGGAACACTGGAGCTTGTGGCAAATCTTTTTGGGGGTCGTTCGATTTAGAATCAAAATCCATAGTGGAGTTTGGCAATGTCCGCTTTTTCTTTGCGTATTCTCCCAAATCCGAATAGGTTGCAGCGACAAAACTTAGTTCGGCAGTCCGCCATGTGTTTGAGGCGTCTTTGCTGGTTTCCACTGAAGGATATGCAGCAATCTGATCGTACTGCGTGCCCCTCGAGCCGACCGATGCGATGACCGCCATCCGAATTGGCGCTTTTTCAGAGGCAGATTGCAATATGGTCATGCTCGGTTTGGACATTTGCTGCGGCTTTGTGTAGAATGCGGGAATTTCAAGGGGCTTTTCTTCTTTGTTCATGCTTGTTTTGATTTCTGCAGGGACGGCGCTGGTGTTCTCAAATCCCCGCTTTTTCTCGATGCCGTCATGATGATGGATGCTGACTCCGAAGGTGAAACCTGGTTCGACGTGTGCGCGCATATTGAGGGAGGGTTGGCTGAGGACCGAAACTGTTGATGTAGCAATGTTTGTGTACTGAACGCCTTTCAACAAGGTCGACGTGACATTATATTCTAACGTTTTTATTGGCGTTTTGACAGCCGTCGCAGCGTACTGCAATCCGGCCGCATCGATTTTGGACGATGATTGCGGAGGGTTGTTGGATGCGATGTTGAGATATTCTTCCTTGATGTTGTCTGCTTTTTGTGGATTAGTGTGCATATTGGAAATCTCTAGTTTCTTCTTTCTTTTTGAATCCTCGTCCGAATCGTAGTGGATGGGTGTTGCAAGATCCAGTGCCTGGCGCGAATTCGTGCTTGCAACAATCTGAACGCCGAGCGGCATGGCGTATGATACGCCCAATGCAGCAAAGGTGTAGCCAGCGTTGGCGTATGTGTTGCTCGCAGCAATCCCGACCCATGGAATTTGGGTTACGCTCGGGTTCGCGGATTTTTGCGCGTTAGGCATGGTAGTGCCGAGGAACGTGAGCAGCGCGGCATCGTTGGTTATGCCCTGCCCGAACATGTTCACTCCAAGCCGCTGCAGATCCTTGACCGTGTCCTGCGTGATTGCGCCTCCGCCGAATATTTTTATTCCGGAGATGCTCTGCGATTTGATCCGCTCCACGGTTTCTGCGACGATGCTCTTTTGCGAATCGTCCATCATGCTGAATCCTATGGCGCCGGCGCCCACCCTCCTCGCAGCGTCCATAACCTCGCCGGAGCTCTTCGCGGAGATGTACACGACCCTCAAGCCAGAGTCGGCCATTAGCTGCGCTTTAAGCTTCGCGCCTCGGTCGTGGTGGTCGGCACCTAGCTTCGCGATTATGACAGGAGGCAGCGCCGTGCCGCGATTGTTATTGATTGTTGCCGCGTCGTCCCACACGTCGAGTTCACCCCGGCCTATCTTTCCAATTGTCTTGATGTTTGTGAGCCCGTCAATGCTTCCCTTGTACCAAATTCTGGACAACAGTGAAGCTGCCGCGTCCCGTTTCAGCCCCTTCAAAGAGTCCAGGAAACCGGAATCGGTCAGTTCGTCAACCTTTCCGGTTACCCCTATTGCGTAGGACAACTCGCTGGCTATCTTCGCACTGCCGCCTATCGCGTCAATCACGTTGCCGCCCATGGCCTTTTCGCTAGTGAGCACGCCGAAACTTCCCGGAATGCCCGTCATGCCTATCGAGTTCATCCATTCGCTTGCGGCCTCGGCGCCCAGTCTGTTGAGAAAATTGACCGCGTAGTCGGTGAAAAGGCCTTCTTGCGTGAGTGCGGCTGTGTTGCCCGTTAACCGTATCTCGTACAGCAGCGCACAGGCTATGTCCACATCAAAGCGGCCCAGAGAATCGATGAAAGCCTTGTTTGTCAGCGCGGCTACATCGGAGGTCTTCTCAATTGAGAGAAGGATCTCGCCTGCGATAAAGGGATCGAGTCCTGCAAGCATGTCTTTTATCTCGCTGATTCTTGTCTCGGTTACATGCGCAGCGTTCTTTATTATGCTGCCCGCGAAGTCGCTCACGAACCAGGAGACTTTGTCCACCAGTTTCTCGTGGTCCTTGCGCGCCTTGGAGTCGACGGGCAGATCCTTTTGGACTCTGAGCTCGCCGAGGCAGCCAGCAGTGTCCATGCGCATCTGTATTTCCTTGATCCTACTGGCGTCTGCGCCTTGGCTTTTTGAATTGTCCTGCGGGACCGAAGAGATAGTTTTGCCCATTTTTACCATGCTCGTGGCTTTACCGAACCCGGGCAGACTGGCTCACCCATCCTTATGGGATTACAGTTGCGGCACAGCAGTGGAATCTCACCACTTTCCCCCGACACAGGCTGGATCTGAACCCAACCGTTCGTTGGTTAGATATCTTGAACAAGACTTATAAGGGTATCGCAGTGGATTATGCCCAAAGCGGGCAATCCCAATAGCAAAAATTAAATATATCACAATACGATTGTTATTGTTCGAGGCGATGCGTTGGCGGATGATGATTTGGCTGAGGGGCAGGTCGGCGTAGGACCCGCGCAGGAGCCTGAAGGCAGGGCGAAACGGCAGCGCACCCCAAGGACGGCTTCAGGACCGGACGATCTGGCAACATCGGCAGGCTCGCCAGGCGGTCAGAATGCAGGAGGGCAGCAATCTTCACCTGAACAGCCAGGAGTCGATGTGGCAGCTTCGCCAGAGCAGAAGCCAACGGAGAGTTCGCAGGTGCAGGCGCCTGGGATTAAGATAAAAAAGAAGCGCGCCGCAAAGCCGAAGACGGAACAGGGCGCAGAGCCGTATCGCGAACCCGTGAAGGCGGCCGAAGAGCCGCTGACGATGGGCGAAGCGGTCGCAAGCGCGCCGGAAACCCCGAAGAGCGAGGAGCCGTCGCCCACTTATGGCCAATACGAGGAACATGCGGAACCTCCGCACGCGGAAAGCGGGACACCGGCCGAGGGCGCTGGGATGCCGGCACCAGAGGATGTTCCAGAAAAGGGCGAGGAACCTTCTTCCGAGCAGAAATCCGAACCGCCCAAAGAGAATCAGGAGACGTTGGAGCCCGGATGGAAATTCGACGAGCAGAATCAGCCCGAGCCAGCACCAGCGAATGCTTTTGATAATGGGAAGGAGGAGCCGAACGAGGCTTCGGCCACCCCAAATTTTGATCCGAACACCGGAGAAACGGTCATGGACACCAGGGCGCTGAGCACCAACCCAACCGAGGAACGAAAGGTCATGGAGGAGGACCACAAACTGAGATCCTTCCTTATCGCGCTGCTGATATGCGCAGTGCTGTACCTGCTTGTCGCATTTCTGTGGCATCACGTGAGCATCAATGCCGTCGTGCCCGCTGCCGCGCAGTTCCACAACTTCACGGCGAATGCGGTGACCAATTCAAGCTCGGGCAACAGCATAGTGCACGTGTCAGGCAGCGTTTCGCCTCCGCCGAAATCAGCCAACTCGATAGTCATACTCTCCATATTCGGACCGCATGGCGCGCCCGTGGCCACGAGAGACACCCCCGTGCTGACTTCCGGGGCTTTCAACATCAGCATAACGCTGGGAAGGGAGAACAATCTCTCGAACGGTACGTACACCGTTGATTCGAATTATTATGGCAGCGGCGGCAAGACAACATTCATCCTTAACGTGCCGACGACGCAGTTCCGCAACGTGACCGCAAACTCCGTAACCAACTCGAACTCGGGAAACGATGTCATACAGGTATCGGGAGTCGTGTCGCCCGCGCCGAAATCGGGAAAGAATGACGTGGTGATCTCCGTAGCGGGCCCGCACGGTTCGGTGAGCACTGCCGATGCCCCGATATCCAATACTGGCGCTTTCAGCACAGGCGTAAGCCTTGGAAGCGCCGGCGCCCTGACGAACGGGACCTACACGGTAACCTCCAGCTACCATGGCACGAGCAACACGATCACGCTCGCCGTCGCGGCCACGCCCTACAATTCCCCAGACTGGCTTGTCAACGTGCTCTGCAACATCTACAGCGAGGTGCACAGCATAGTGTTCCTGCTGAGCATACTTCTGGTCATACTGGGCGCCATCGTTTACACCCTGGGCCCCATAATGCCGGGCACCCACAAGGGACAGTTCCAGGGCTACGGCATGGGCATGGTCATTGGGGGCGTCGTGGGCAGCTTCATAGCGATCGTCGCGCCCTACATACTCGTGATCATTGCCGGCAGCGCGCTGCCGGTGGCGAAGTGCATCTCCGGCATCGTTTGAATCACTGCGCGTCTATCAATTCCTTGACCGTGTTGAACGCCAGCGATATGTCCCGCTCCCTGAGCACGAAGGTCATTTCGGTCAGCGTGGAGACCACCTCGATTATGCTGATGTTCTCCCAGTTCAGCGCCTTGGTCACGACGTAGAAAACGCCGACGGTGTCGATGGCGCTGATCGGTATCTTTATCGTAAGCGACGACAGCTTGTCTATCTCCTTTATCACCGACTCGTACTTCAGCACCCGCATTATCTCGCCCTTGTACTTCTTGCTCGCTATGGCGGTTATTTCATAGACACCTTGCGTTATGGTCAGGAAATCCCCGCGCCTGAAATCAACAAGCCCGTAGAGCTCCCTTATTATCTCGACCGCGTTCGGTGATTTGACGAACGTTACCTCCAGGAGGTCGGAGCGTATGGTTATGTCGGATTCCTTGAACTTGATCGGAGCCTGGCCGACGAAGCTGTCGTGCAGCTTCTCAGACAGACGCCTTATCGCCATCATTATCGCCGAGGGCTTGGTGTCCTTCTTCATCTCCTTGTCTATCTCCGGCTTGAGCTCCTCGGCCAGAGCCGCGTAGTTGACTATGCCCCTTGCAACCGCCTCCTCCAAAAACGGCCTCCTTTCGATGATTTTCTCGACCAGATGCGCCACGGTGACCATTTTATCCCCATTTGTAACAAATCATTATTATTTTGTTATTTAGATAACACTAAGTTAATATACTTGGGAGTTCATATAATACTATGTGTTTCACCCCTAGCGATGGGGCACTTTGTGAGATCATGGTACAACATATGCAAAACATAGACAGGACCGCTGCGGCATTCTACGCGCCGAGGGAAGCCTCGGACAGCATCGGCCCGGTGGGCTACATCGGGCCCGGCGGATCCGAGAGGCTGAAGGGCTTCATAGACATCAGGGTTGACTCTGCGGAAAAGGTGCGGAGCGCCATCAGGATCACGCAGTACGGAAAGCAGATGATCGAGAACGACGAGTGCGTCCGGTGCGGATTCGGCGAGGCAAGCAGGCTCAGCATCAGGCTCGTCGTGAACAACAAGTACATAAATTCGCTGCGCGCGGGAATATCGGGGATCGGCGCGAACGTTGAGGCCACGCTGCCGATGCACGGAAGGAACCACAACGACTCGATCGCTTACATAGGATTTAACAGCAGCACCAGAAGTCCAAGCGCGGAGGAAAGCCGCACCTACTCGAGAAGGATGGGGGAGGTCATGGTACAGGCAGAAGATCATGCTGAAATGCAACGCAGGCTGGGTGACAGATTGGGTGAGGTAAGGAGGGAAGGATACGAAATAAGGGCCTTTGACGGGGAGCGAGTGCTGTATCTCGAGAGCTATGCCGGGATACACACGAACTCTCTGATCAGGCTCATGACAAAGACATTCGGCTATGATGAGATGAGCGCCATGCGCCTGCTGACAGACAGCAACACTTTGCTTTCGGTGGCAACGGAACGCGGAGGGCAGGAGGCCATAGCCATGGGCATAATAGAGACTTCGCGGGTCCCGTTTGAGAGTGGACACATAAAGCTTGCGGAGCTCACCGACTTCGTGGTGCGCGAGGATTACAGAGGAGGCAGGGCGAGAGCGCTCTTCCTGGCGATCACCGCCGAGCTCCTGGACTATCACGTGAGGATGAACATGAACGATTATGATGTCCTGTTCCTTGAGGGCAATTTCATGAAGACCAGCGTGCTGGAATCGGTCACCACGCTGGGCTGGAACTTCCGCGGGATTCTCCCGTATCATGCAAAGATAGAGAAGGACATCAGGAGTCTCGCAGTCATGGACATAAGCGACGACGCTCTCTTGAAGGTCAGCGAGTGCACTGAACTGCTTAGGTGTTGATACGGATCAATACGGACTTCTGGAGAGCATGGTCGGCATCGACTCGACGTTCCCCGAAGAGGGCAGGCTTTGCGCTTTTCTTTCGGGATACCTGGGTGAGATGGGATTGAAGGTTGAGACGCAGAAGGTCGAGGATGGCAGGATAAACATCTTCGCGCAGAGAGGGACGGGCAGGGCCCGCGTGCTGTTCTTGGGGCACATCGACACGGTACCCGCAGCCGCAAACTGGAATGGCGACCCGTGCGTGATCCGCAGGGTGGGCGACAAGCTCTACGGCCTGGGCTGCTGCGACATGAAGGGCGGCATCTCGGCTGCGATCAAGAGCATCGAGAGCAGCACGGGCAGCGTCAAGCTCTTGTTGTGCGTCGATGAGGAGAACATATCCAAGGGCGCTTGGAAGGCAGTCAAGGAACGGCGCGAGTGGTTCGAAGGGATCTCGCTCGTCATCTCGCCGGAGCCTATACTCGATAATGGCGGTTACGCGGAGGGCGAAAGCGTCATAACCGTAGGCAGCGGCGGAAGGGTTGTGATTGAGGCTAGGGTCCATGGCAAGTCGGCGCACCAGGCCCGTTCGGAGCAGGGATTGAACGCCATAGAGGAGATGGGAAAGATAATAGCCAACATCAGGAGCATGGAACTTAGAAAGCACGACAAGCTCGGCAGCGAGGAGATTTTTGTGCGCATGGTCGAGGGTTCGTCGAAAGGCCTTTCCATACCCGAGGAGGCGCACTTCGAGATGGACATGAGGCTGGTTCCGCCGAGCACTGCGAGCGACGCTGTGGCAAGGATACGCTCGTTGATAAAGGAGCTCAGGAGCACCAAGGTGCTGGATGAAAGGACCGAGGTCGATGTCCAGGTGAAGGTCAGGGAGACGCCCTATCTTGAACCGTACATCACCGACCTGAAGAACAAGGAGGTCCTCAAGGTTCTGGAGGTCCTGCAAAGCCACTACGGCAGCTACACCGCGGGCTACGATCGATCGGTATCCGACGAGAACGTCATCTCGAATTGCTTGAAGGTGCCGGTCATGAGGATAGGACCGAAGAGCAGCGGAGCGCATTCGAAGGACGAATGGGTCTCGTACAGCAGCGTGATGGACCTGACAAAGCTCTTCGGAGAGATAATCGAGAGTATCGGTTAGACCGCACTTTATTATAAAGTTCTTTCGTAATAGCTCTAGGCGTTTCCATGGACAACATAGACGACATGATGGGGGACTTCGAGGAGCGGGAGAGGGGCCCTGCCTCCAACCGGCCGCAGAGGAGCGAGGAGATCGCCGTGCTGAACGACGAGCAGGGGAGCGAAGTCAGCGGGCTCGGGAGCGGCCAGGTGCAGAGGAAGGTCTTTGTGGGCGCCGTGGAGCATTTCTACGACAAGCTGAACGTCATGGCGATAACGCTCACCGGAAGCGTGAAGGTCGGCGACACGATAGAGATAGAAGAAGGCAATGAGATAGTGAAGCTGAAGGTCTCGAGCATGCAGATAGACAGGGTCAACGTCGAAGAGGCCGGAGATGGCGACGACGTCGGCATAGAGACCGACATCAAGGTGAACAGGGGCAGCAAGGTCTACGTCTTGAAATGAGTTTTGTTGGAACTCGATAGCGAGATGTTTGCCTAGCACCGTTTCATGAAGCGCCTCATCATGTAGCTTGTCTCCTTCAAAGGATTTGCAACCGGATCTATGTTCGGCTTTATTTCCCTTGGGACTTCGATTTGCGCGGGTGCTGCTTTTCGTGCTTCCATTCCAACCCCGATGAATCTAATCTTGAGTTTATATAAGCCTTTTGATTGTGCCGTTAATCCGGTGCGTTTGTGGTACCTATTAATAGGTTTCTGTGGAGAGATATGATTGATGATTATATGGAAGCCTACTGCATGAAATGCAAACAAAAGAGAGAGATGAAGGACCCGAAAGAGGTCACCATGAAGAATGGCAAGACTGCGAATTCGGGAACCTGCCCGGTTTGCGGCACAAAGATGTTCAAGATCGGAGGAAAGTAAGCCGTGGTTCGGTTTTATGCGCACTGCCGCCGCGGAATCGGGGCGGCCAGTGCACAAAATCGAAACATAACAAACGCTTTTTAGATGTTGCATTCGTATCATAGCCTAGTGAATGGAATGCCCGCCAAGACCAATGATTACGGTTACAGGCTGCCTCTGATTATCTCCTTGCTCGTGGTCCTCGTTTCGGTGATAGTCGTTGGAGCGACACTGTCGGGGAAGGGATTCGAGCGCCAGCACCTCATAACGGTCACCGCGACTGGCACCGCCTCGGCGAGCCCGGCGATGGCAACGGTGTATGCAACGATAAATGCAACGGGCAGCACGGCGGCGAGCGCCAACGGGAATCTTAGCGTTTTGGTCGGCGAATTCAACACGACGATGCTCCCGTTCCTGAACGGGAACGTTTCAAGGATACAGACGGTGTCTTATCAGGTCTACCAGCCTTCGAACTGCACGTACGTGAACGCGAGTTACAATTACTGCGTGTACAAGAAACTTGATTATTACGTCGCGACCGAGAGCTTCATGGTGACGATACCGAGCATCAGGAACGTCTCGAGCGCCACTTCGCAGATGCTGGGCATACCGCACCTGCAGCTGCAGAGCGTGCAGGCGGTCCTGTCGGACGACCAGAAGGCCGCGCTGAACCAGGAAGCCCTGTCGAAGGCACTAACCAACGCCACTTCACAGGCGATCGCGCTTGCAGGCAACAAGAGGGTGGTGGTGGAGAACGTCACGGTGCAATCCGGCTATGTGTATTATCCGTACGCGCCGGGAGTCGCTTCCGGCTCTGCCGGTAGGGCATTGAACAGCACCGCATTCTTCGGAGGCACTGCGTCCGCACAGAAGAGCATCTATGTGGTCTTCAGCACCCACTGAAGAGTTCAAAAAGCAGGGTCAATTCACTCTCAACAGGCCTCTCCTTACGTTACGGGCAGTGATGTCCACGCCAGCACCCGGGGCCTCGATGGAATAATCCCCGTTGCCATTGGAGCCGTACGGACCTGTCTTGATGACTATCTTGTTGGCGGTGCCGGAAAGCTGCCCAAGTGAATACCTCTTGTCCACGTTCTCCAGACCGACCGATATGGTCAGCACGCCTTTCTTGGTCGCGGTCCGGGCGATGTACCTGAGGGTCTTCCCGTTTGCCTTTGCGGAGTTCATGTCGTTTTTCAGTTTTTCGTCCATCGTCTTCAGTCCCTCGAGAAGAAGGTCGACATTGTCGCACGGGATGTTATCAAGAGGTATGAACGGGCTCAGTTTTATGTCGCCCACGCTCACGTCGAATCCCGCGGTCCTTGCGAGTATCAGTATCTTGTACGCCACGTCCTTGCCGCTCAGGTCGACCGTCGGATTCGGCTCTGTGTAGCCGCGCTCCTTGGCCTCGCGTATTATCTCGGAGAAGTTTCTCCCTTTCTCGAGCTCCGATGTCACGTAGCCGAGCGTGCCGGAAAAGCAGCCGATGATTCCGGCCGGTATCTCGCCGAGGCGCTTCTGGTCCCGTATGAAGTGCACCGCGTCGGCCCCAGCCATGACCGAACAGCCGTACTCGTACCGCCTGTCGTCTTTCGTCAGCGCCTTGAACTCGTCTGAGCTGCTCAGTATCAAAGGCTGCTTGTTTGCAGTGACCATCGAGTGGTTGGTTTGGCCCAGTATTGAAAGATGGAAGCTCAGCATGGCGGGCGATGCGGTGACGTCTATCACATTGAGCGGCGTTTCGATGCCCCTGAGCACGCCCAGAAGTTCTTTGAGGCCATCGTATCTGGAGCCCAATGCGTTCTTTTGAGCGAAGCCCATTGCCTGTTCCTTTTCCAGTCCAGAGGGGTTATAGATGAATGTGGTGCTCGACGCAAGACCGACGATCTTTGTGGGCGACTGCGTGGAATTGCCCTCGTCCAACACCTGCGACACAAAGGTCCTGCCGACGTTTCCAGTCGCGCCCACCACAAAGACGGATTTTTCCATAAAAACTCCATTTAGGTTTGCTATATACCGCTGCCACACGTACTTATTACTTCTCTATTGACACTTTATGCCGTATGTAGCCTCAAATTGAGGCAAACTAGCATTAAGTTTGTCAATGCATCCCGTAATTTCTGTGATGACGCTCGTGGTTGCCTTTGTGGCAGTTCCAAACGCCTTTTCATCACGCTATTGCATGGATTTAATAAGATATTTAGGTCTTTGGGTATGGCATAATCCGCTTGTGGCATACGCTTAATCGGCAGCTTTGCTGGATGCCGATGGCTGAGGTCATAAGACAAAAATAAGAAAAAGCCTTTTAGATCATTGGATTATGAAGACAGCGGCTGCAATAGCGCAGGTCCATATGCCGTCCTTCACGGCCACGGTCGATTGCGTCATGTTTGAGGTCTTTACGATCTTGCCGCTGAGCTTGAAGACCTGCTCTTTTTCGTCCCAGCCCTGGTCCACGTCGAACTCGACGCCGAGGGTCGACGCAAGCATTGTAGCCGCGAGCTCTTCGGACTTTTCGCCGGCGACCTCGTCCGTCTCTCCGTAGGCCTCGTATTCGCTGAGATACCCGTACTGGTTGCTGTCCTTCGGCACTGCGAGCCCTACGCTTGCCGCCATGAGCCTGTTCTGCTCATTGGTCTCTATTCTCGCAAGCACCAGGAACGTCACCGCACCGGGCTGCAGGAGCGCTATGCCATCTTCCTTCTTTATTATCTCGCAGTTAGGGGGTATGATGCTCGAAACGTGCACCAGGTTTTCCTTCTGTATCCCTGCGTCACGCAGCGCGTCTTCGAACGCGCCCAGCTTTGCCTTCGAATGCCCCACACCCTTTGTGAAGAACATCTTCTTCGCTACCAAATGCTCTATAGCCATTTACAACACTTTTAAACTAGATTCTAGATAGAACGAGTAATTCATTTTCTGTCACTAGGCCGCAGGGTCGTGTACTTTGAACATCCGTAAATCATCTGTTATGTGATATATTATCATACAATAAGCTTAAAGAGTTAATCCCGCATCACGTATAATTTAGTTCACATTTCCGCATTTATACGCCATAAAAAGGCATTTTTACGAACAATTAAGAATTTTTTTATCCAGAGGTATAACATGGTGAATGTGAAGGAGGTAGTGGACGTATTGCGCGAGTGTCTGGACCCGGAACTCGGAGCCAGCATAGTCGACATCGGGCTTATCTATGAGGTCGGCGTGAAGAATGGAAATGAGGTTAATGTGAAGATCACCATGACATCGCCGATGTGCCCCCTGACGAGCATGATAATGGCCGACGCGAAGCTGCGGCTCGAGGCTCTGCCTGAAGTCAAGAAGGTCAACCTCGATCTTGTCTGGGATCCGCCGTGGAACCCCGACATGATGAGCGAGGAGCTCCGATTCAAGAGGTAAAAGACCGTTGAAGGATTCGCAGCTGTTTGTGCGTGTAGGATCATGGTCAAGACGTCCAAATCAAAGGAGTGCGGCAACAGGGTGCCCGTGATGATCGTAATGGCCGCGATAGTCGTTTTTGCTTTTGTCCTTGCATGGTCGTTCATGAATAGAGGGGTTGCCCCGGATCATAACACGGGCATATTTGCCGTGATAAACGATACCACCAATGAGATTGTTTGGGTGGGTGGTGGCGGCCTGTGCATTCCTGCGGCGAACAACATGCGGTTGGTCTCCGATTGCATGAAAGAGGCCAATCTTACCGGGTACAACTGCAACGGCGCTTATTACAGCATGAGCAACGTGCAGATCGACTGCGGCGGCGTCGTGAAAAACACTTCTACCTAAGCTAAAGGTTATCGGCAAGGCAAAAAATTTAGAAGAAGTACTTCTCAAAGTACCCTATCTCTACGGGCGCCCGTTCCGCGTCAGATGCGTGGACAAGGTTCCTGCATGCCCTCCTCTCCATGTTTCCTTGGTAGATCGAATCCTTTGAGAAATCTCCGCGTATCGTGCCCTTGTCCGCTATCGCGGGGTCCGTCTTCCCTATCAGCGCCCTCGCCCTGTTTGCGGCATCATCGCCTTCGAGTATGCAGGCTATGACTTCCGTCGATGAGGCGTATTTCCTGTTCCATTCGTTGAGCTGCTTGCCTATCCCGAACGGATCGGTCGTGTTGAATAGCTTTGTCACCATCTCCATGCCCCCTTTCTGCGACATTGCCGTGAGCGTCTTGTTGCCCATGCCTGTCAATTGCTCCTGCGAATCCGGGTAGAGCAGCAGCGCCAATTCTTTCGATATCGTGTTTTTCTTGACCCGCACTAGCTTGAAGCCCGCCTCCTCGAATCTCGAGATTATCTTTCCGACAACTTTGCCCTCTATCGCGTCCGGTTTCAGGAATATCAGTTCTCTGCTTTGCATAGGCTCACTTTGTATTTTACACATTATCGCGCGCTACTTTAAAAGCCTTGCTGGGACTCTATTATACCAGCATTTGCAGGCCATACCATGAGGATCTATTTCGTCACATCGAACACGTTCAAGTTCAGGGAGGTCGAGCGCGTGCTCGGCCCGGGACTGGTCATGAAGAAGCTCGATGTTCCGGAGATACAGGCGATGGAGGTGAAGGACGTGGTGGAGGACAAGGCGAGAAGGGCTTACGGGATATTGAAGAAGCCGCTGATCGTGGAGGACACCGGCCTATACGTCAGATCGCTTAACGGATTCCCCGGCGCGTTCGCAAGATGGTTTTTCGACACGGTGGGGAACGAGAGGCTGTGCAGGATGCTCAAAAACTTCAAGGACAGGAGCGCGTACAGCGAGACGTGCATCTGTTTCTACGATGGGAAGAGGAGTATGGTCTTCTCGGGGAGAGGCTATGGCGAGATTGTCAAGAAGCCCAGGGGCCACGAAGGCTGGGGTTATGATCCGATATTCCAGCCGAGGGGTTACGCGAAAACGTTCGGCGAGATGAGCATGTCGCAGAAGAATGCCGTATCGATGAGGGCAAAGGCGGCGCTGAAGCTGAAACGCGCTATCGACTCTGCCAAAGTTTAGTCGGGGATTATGCTCGTTCTCTCAGCGCGATGACCTTTGGCATGTCAACCAATTGGCCGCCAGTGTCTGGCACCGGTTTCTCCAACAGGTTTGTTAGCATTGACCTGACTGGTATGCATATCTTCGGAATCATTGACGACTTTGTTTGGTCGTCTTTGAAATCATACCACAGATTCTTTTGGTGCTTTGCTGCGACATCCAAAGTCAAAGCGCATTGCCGTTCTTTGCCCTGCGCATGATAGCGGTCCGCAGTGCGCAAATAATTCTTTAGCGTCATCGCCGTCAGGAAATTTTTCGCGCATGCAGAATCGAAAAAGTCTTTATGAAACAGATGCCTTGCGGCATTTAAACTTCTCACATCGTCGCGCAATTCAATTATGCGCTCGATGTTGACCGCGTACGAATTACCCTTTGCCCCTGCAAGTTCGGTGGTCGCCATTTTCCCACTTTCTCTTGCTATACCCAAACACCTATGTGCTATTTATAAGTTCCGTGCGCCTACGTCACCTTCATTCAGAAAGAGATATAATTGTTCGAGTGCATATGTTCTATGCTCAATCCTTCTGCAGCGGACCGGGGTGTTTGTCTTGATAAGGCAACCAATAATTTGCGTGATGGGTCATGTCGACCATGGAAAGACGTCCTTATTGGATAAAATAAGAAGTTCGACGATCGCAGCGAAGGAAGCGGGGGGCATAACGCAGCACATCCGCGCCAGCGAGGTGCCGATAGACGCGATTGACAGCATATGCGGACCCCTTCTAAGAGCGTCCAACATAAAGATAACCATACCGGGATTGCTTTTTATAGATACGCCGGGACACGAGGCCTTCACGAACCTGAGGAGGAGAGGCAGCAGCGTTGCCGACATAGCGATACTTGTAGTTGACGTGACGAAGGGATTTGAGCCGCAGACCATAGAGGCTATAGACATACTCAAGGAGTACAGGACCCCGTTCATAGTCGCAGCGAACAAGGTCGACCTGATAACCGGATGGCGCGACTCGAAACTCAACAGCGTGCTCGCTTCGTTGAAGAAGCAGAGCGAGGGCGTCGTGACCGAGTTGGACAGCAGGATTTACGAGATGATAGGCAGGCTAAGCGAGTTCGGACTCAACAGCGAGCGTTTCGACAGGATAAAGGACTTCCAGAAGGAGATAGCGATCGTGCCGATAAGCGCGAAGACGGGGGAAGGCATAGCCGAACTGCTCGTAGTGGCAACGGGTCTTGCGCAGAGGTACCTCGAGATGAAGCTGAACATCGAGATAAAGGGGCCCGGAAAGGGCAGCATACTCGAGAAGAATGAGATACGGGGCCTTGGTACCACCATAGACGTGATACTCTACGACGGGACCCTGAAGGTGAACGATACGATTGCCTTTGCAACGAGCAATTCGGTCGCAACTGCGAAGATAAAGGCTCTCCTCAAGCCGAAGCCGATGCACCAGGTGGGCGACTCCGCCAGCAAGTTCATCTACGTCGACAGCGTCAGCGCCGCGAGCGGGATAAAGATAAGCGGCAACGGGCTCGACGACGCGATGCCGGGATCGCCGGTGATGCAGGTCACGGGCGGGGACTACGCCAACGAGATAAAGGCGGAGATGGGCGAGGTCTTCAAGACCGACAGCCGCGGATTGATACTGAAAGCGGATTCGATAGGCAGCCTAGAGGCGATATCGAAGCTGATGAACGCGGTCGGATTCGGCATCAGCAAGAAGGGCATAGGCAAGGTCACAAAAAGGGACGTCACCGACGCATTCTCGATGTACGCGACCGATCCTTTGAGCGCGGTTATACTGGCGTTCAACGTCGGCATAGAGGACGACGCGCAGGAGGCATCGCAGGCCAGCGGCGTCAAGATCATAAGCAGCGACATAATCTACAAGCTCATAGACGATTACAAGGCCTTCACGGACGAGAAGAAGAAGACCGCTGCGCAGAAGATAGAGGACAGGATAGTACTTCCTGGAGAGATTGAGGTGCTTCCGAACTCCTGTTTCAGGGTATCGCATCCCGCCGTTTTCGGCGTATCGGTCGTGGCAGGCAGGATAGTGCCGGGCTACCAGCTGATCAGCAACACCGGGGAGGTGATAGGTAAGATAAAGGAGATGCAGAGTGAGAAAGAAACGCTGAAGGAGGCGAAGAAGGGCGAGCACCTTGCCATCTCGATGAGCGAGCCCACATTCGGCAGGCAGGTGAGGGAGGGGCAGATACTGTACACCAACGTCGGGGACGAGGATTTCAGCCTTCTCTTGAAGGAGTTCGCCTACTTGATAAGCGAGGAGGAAGCCAAGCTCCTTGAAAGGATAATGGAGATAAAGCAGAATGCAAGGTATAAAAAGGTCTGACAAAGATTTTAATCCGGTAAATCTTTGCAGCAGGCATGAATTTAGACCTTCAGAATCATCATTTTTATAATAATTGGGTGCAGACATGAGCATTGAAATTGAAGAGAGGGACATTATACCAGTAGCTGAGCGGCCGATCGAGTTCGTCGAGAGGAAGGGCGTCGGACATCCCGACAGCCTCATAGACGGAATAGTGGAGAGCATAAGCCTAGAGCTGTGCAAGGCGTACATGGAATCTGCGGGGCAGATACTGCACCACAACGTCGACAAGGGGCTGATAATAGGGGGCGCCTCTGAGGCGAACTTCGGGACCGCAAAGATAACGAGGCCGATAGAGGTGATACTCACAGGAAGGGCGACAACCGATTACAAGAACCTGAAGATACCGGTCGACGATATCGCGATAAGGACTGCCGATTCTTACCTCAGGAAGCACACGAGATTCCTCGATGTGGACAAGGAGGTCAAGATAGTTTCGAAGATAATCAGCGGGTCCAGCGACCTGAACGGCATATTCTCTAGAGGCGACGGAGTGCCGCTCGCGAACGACACGTCGTTCGGAATAGGCTTCGCGCCGTTCACTGAGACCGAGAGGCTCACGCTCGAGACCGAGACGTTCCTGAACAGCAGCGAGTACAAGAAGAAGATGCCCATGGTCGGAGAGGACATAAAGGTCATGGGAGTCAGGGAACACGACGGCATAATGCTCACGATAGCCATAGCGTTCGTATCGCACCTCGTCAAGAACATAGACGAGTACATCAAGGCAAAGGAGACGGTAGCGAAGGACGTCAAGCAGTTGGCGAAGAAGTACACGAAGAAGAACATCGAGGTGGCGATAAACACCGGCGATTCGCACGAGGACGAGGATGTCTATCTGACAAAGACTGGATTGAGCTGCGAGGCCGGAGACGATGGATCGGTCGGCAGGGGCAACAGGACGAACGGGCTGATAACGCCGTTCAGGCACATGTCCCTCGAGGCTGCTGCGGGCAAGAACCCGATCAACCACGTCGGCAAGATATACAGCATACTCTCGACCGAGATAGCGAAGGACATAGTCAAGCAGTACCCATCGATAAGGGAGTGCAACGTCGCGATCGTCTCGCAGATAGGCAGGAGGATAGACGACCCGAAGAACCTTTCCATAGATGTCATAATGGAGAAGGGCCAGAAGCTGGCTGCAATAAACTCCAAGGTGAAGGACATCGCGCAGGAGAGGCTCAGCAACATATCCACGATAACCAGGGAGCTCACCAGCGGCAAGTACAAGATGTTCTGATAGCCGAAGGACACGAAGCCCATGACCGGGATAGGATGACGAAATACGCGATCTTGCTCGGTTATGGGAGGTTCGACAGCTCCAACAAGCCCTACAAAAGCTATGTGGATAATTTTGCCTCGTTCGTCAACAAGAACGCTGTTGACACGATAATACTCGCGGGGGGCTACACGGACAAGAGGCATCCGAAGGTCTCGGAAGCGGAGTCGGTATTCGATTACCTGCAACCTTTGCTGAAGAAGGATGTGGGGGTCATCCTCGAGGAGAAATCCCTGACCACGAAGCAGAACATAGAGTTCTGCAAGAAGTTCATAAACCTGAAAGGCGGCGACGCGGTGACGGTCTTCTGCGACAACGTAAGACCCCCGAAGGTCATGTGGTTCATACTCCATTACTGGTTCGGCCTGAGCAAGGTGCGGATAGAACAGTATTTCGTCGACTATGGGCAGACGTACTATTCAAAGGGCTACACGACAGAGATGATCGGCAGTGAGATCGTCAAGGGCCTGAAGTACGGCAACGTGAAAGTCAAGCCGTTCGGCATGCGGACGAAGATCGAAGCCGCGATCGGCCAGGAGATCCCGACGATGCTGGAGATAAACACCATCTACGACAAGTCGCTCGACAGGAGACTTATGCGGGGGATAAAGACCAGGTTCGGCCTGATCTGAATCTGCCCTGGTGCGAGCTAATCTACTGCTGCCTCAGAAGCGGGAACAGCTCGTTTAGGTTGTAGTAGCGGTATGCAGCATCGCCCCTTATGTACGGGTCCCTCTGCAGTTTCTTTTGCAGCAGTATCCCGCTATTGCCGAACGGCGTTGCAACGAAATCAGCTATGGTTTTCTTCTCCCCTTTCAATGCACCGCCCAACGGGCTTGAAACATCAGCGGCACTGCCCTCAGGGTTGTTCACGTTTATGTAGTGCAGTTGGTCTTGTCTTATCCCAAGAGCATCCGCATGCATCCTGTACCGCTCTTCCTTGAACCCCCAACCGCATATCACTATTTCCAGTGGCATCTTCCCCGTAGCCATCGCAAATTTTCCTACGCTGAAAGCCACGTTCTCGAAGGAATCCCTTGCGAAATCGTCAACCGTTGCGATTTTCTCCATGCCCACTTTGTTGTTCCAGTTGTATTGCTGGCCCAAAAACCAGTAGCTCTGTGCTTCGGACATCGCTCCGGCCGCTTCCCTGGTCTGTCCGCCAGAGAACACTAGAAGGAAATGCTGCCCTTTGCCAGCCTCCTCTATTGCCGCAAGAGCGTGCTGGGTGTAGTAAGGCGCTTCTCCCTTGAACCCGCCTTTCTAATATTCATCCGAATTTGATTGTGAAGCCTCTTTTCCCACGTACACCGCATGGCCCGGACCTATGACCAGGATTTTGGCATCCGAATAGTTCCTGACCGAACTTGTACCGACCATGCTCGAACCCAGCATGTTCGTATTAGCCGATGCCGCACCCGTTTTATCAGTAGTCGTCATTCAATCACGCCATGTAGTGACCTTCACCAGATATATATGGTTTTTGGTGTGGCATGGACGATTGTCGTATCGAGGTAAATTCGGCATTTCAGACGCTGCGCTGAGCAGAGGAAAAAGAAAAGAAAAAGACTGTGAAGCTTAACCGACGAGGCTTATCTCGATCTGCACTGTGTCAGGGACGGGTATGCGCATTATCTGCCTGAGCGCCTGCTCGCTACCCTCTATGACCATGAGCCTCTTGTGGATCCGGAGCTCCCACTTCTCGTAGGTCTTGCTGCCGTCCCCGCCCGGTGCCTTCCTCGTGGTCTGCGATATCCTGTGGGTAGGAAGAGGGATAGGACCACGGGACTTTATGTTTATCGTGGTTGCTATCGACTTTATCTGCTTGGCGATGCTGTCGATGTCACCGGCAGCGACCCCCTCGAGCTTTATAACAGCGGATGTCAAGACATCACTGCTTCCTCGGGGTCACGTCCAGGATCACGCCTGCGCCTATGGTCTCGCCCATATCCCTTATCGCGAACCTCCCCAGTTGCGGGAAGTCGCTGAACTTCTCCAGGGCTATCGGCTTCGTAGGCTTTATCTTCACTATCGCTATGTCCCCCGTCTTTATGGTCTCCGGGTTCTTCTCGAGAGTGGCTCCGGTCTTCGGATCCTTCTTCTCAAGAAGCTCGGCGAACGTGCAGGCGATCTGCGCGGTGTGTATGTGGAACACAGGCGTGTAGCCCTTTGTTATCACGTTCGGGTGCTTTAGCACTATGACCTGGGCGGTGAAGTCCTCGGCGACTGTCGGCGGATTGTTGGTCGGGCCGATCACGTCTCCCCTCTTGATGTCCTTCCTGTCTATGCCCTTTATGTTGAAGCCTATGTTGTCTCCAGGTTCTGCTTTCTGCATAGCCTGGTGGTGCATCTCGATGCTCTTGACTTCGGCCTTGACGCCGCTCGGCATCACGATCACGGTCTCTCCGACCTTCAGGATTCCGGTCTCGACTCTCCCTACCGGCACTGTGCCGAATCCGGAGATGCTGAAGACGTCCTGCACCGGAAGCCTCAATGCCTTGTCTGTCGGCTTTATCGGCACTGTGAGCGAATCCAGCGATTCCAGAAGCGTCATTCCGGTGTACCACGGCATCTTGTCGGACTTCGCGGAGACGTTGTCGCCGTAAAGCGCCGAGTACGGTATGAACAGCATCGAATCGG
Organism: uncultured Microcaldota archaeon; assembly: GCA_963741095.1. Taxonomy (GTDB): domain Archaea; phylum Micrarchaeota; class Micrarchaeia; order Micrarchaeales; family Micrarchaeaceae; genus CAIOIN01. Next base: position 97,779 of record CAVUGN010000004.1, on the reverse strand, counting down.
TCTTGAAGCCCAGGGTCTTCAGGAAGTCCGACACCTCCTTCTTCAGGGCTTCGAACTTTGCCTGGTTGTATTCGACCTTGTCTATCTTGTTGATCCCGACGATCATCTGCTTTATCCCCAAAACGCTGGCCAGTATCGCGTGCTCCCTCGTCTGCGGCTTTATCCCTTCGTCCGTAGCCACTACGAGCACCGCTGCGTCTGCCTGGCTTGCTCCGGTTATCATGTTCTTGACGAAGTCCCTATGACCTGGCGCGTCTATGATTGTGAAGTAGTACTTCGGCGTCTGGAACTCCTTGTGCATTATGTCTATGGTTATACCGCGCTCCCTCTCTTCCTTGAGCTGGTCCATGACGAATGCGAACTCGAACGTGGGTCGGTTGTACTGAGCGGTAAGCTCTTTGTACCTTGCCATATCCCTGTCCGTCAATACGCCCGTCGCGTAGAGCAGCCTGCCTACCGTTGTTGACTTTCCGTTGTCAACGTGACCTATGATGATCAAATTCAGGTGTGGTTTTTCTGCCATGGATTTCACTGTTTTTGTTTAAATATGACTATGCTTAACAAGAGCTATTCCTGCTGTGCTTAAAAGGCGACAACCTGAATTGTACTCTCTAGTTTTATGATGTTCAAGGTATAAAAAACTATGCCTTGATGAGCCGTCTTTGCTGTCGGCGGTGCAGGTTTTGGCGAGCACGGACCCGAATCCGGTCACAGCTCGACACTGCCTAACGATTTTCCCCAATAAAGCTTGACCTGGTTCGTCTCCAGTATGGTCCCGTACTCGTGCGCCACGTTATCCCTGAATTTGACGAACGGCGCGTGCAGATTGTGGTTCACGACAACTCGCCTCATGGCGGCGTGCAGCCAAATCTTGTTGTACCGCATCATTAACGGATTGATGAACTCCCTGTCTTTCCTGTACTCCTCGGCGTCGCCGTCCAGAAGCGCTTTGGTGTCGATGCTGTGCTCTTTCATCGCGGCCAGTCTAGCCGCTTTCAGGTCCCTCATCGCCTCGGCTTCGATTCGCCGCACCACGATGCCTTGCTGCAACGACTTCTCATCGGCCCGCAATGCCAGGCCTTTTGGCGTATAGGAAGGTTCCACGAACACAACCCGGTCAACAGGCCCTTTTTCGGCAGGTCCTTTTTGAGAGATCATTTTATACACGTTTGATCGTCATTCGCCCGCGCCGAACTTGGACTTCGGGCTGGCGCATGTTCGGTTGCAGTACCTCTATTCTAGGTAATATATAACCGTTCTGGTGCTGCGACGGAAAGTTATTTAAATAGGACTGGTATAAATCGTTAGATGTTCAATTGCCGGAATGGCAAACAGGACTTAATCGTGAAAGCAATGACCAACATAGATGAACTGAAGATAAAGACCATAGCCGAGGACGACACAGACGAAGACGAGGATGAGGACGACGAAGACGATGATCTCGACGATGACGAAGACATGGAGGAATGAGCTCCGGGCTCGTCCTTCCTGCTTCTCCTAGGCTAGAGATGGAAAGGTATATAATCGCTGATAACACTAATACTAATACATTATTTGTGCTGTCGATTGCTCAGCACAAGCTAAGTTCTGGTGTGATTTGATTGCCTGATGGTATAGAATTGACGGTTGCGGGTGCGCTCGTCACAGACGACGGCAGAGGCATCGCCAGGGTCGACTCGAAGGCAAGGAAGATGCTGAACGTCATATCGGGGGACGTCATAGAGATAAAGGGCAAGAGGAAGTCGACCGCCGCGATAGTGCTGCAGGCAAAGCAGGACGACGAGGGCCTCGATTTCGTCAGGATAGACGGTTATATCAGGCAGAACATAGGGGTGGGCATAGGCGACAGGGTCTTTGTCTCGAAGGCTGACGTCAAAATCGCCGAGAAGGTCATACTCGCTCCACCACCCAACCAGAGAGCCCCGTTGTCTCCGGATTTCTCCAATTACGCTAAGAGCAGACTGGAGGACAAACCGCTCGAGAAGGGCGACGTCGTCCCGATAGCCATGTTCGGCTACGCATTCAATTTCGTGGTAGTGCAGGTGGTCCCGCACGGGATCGTCAAGGTCGCAAAGACCACCGAGGTCGTGGTCAAGACCGAGCCGGCCTCGGAATCGCTCGTCAAGATAGGGGAGGTCCACTACGAGGACATAGGCGGCCTCAAGACCGAGATACAGAAGATAAGGGAGATGGTGGAGCTTCCGATAAGGTATCCGGAGCTTTTCGAGAGATTGGGGATAGATCCGCCGAAAGGCGTGCTCCTCTTCGGCGCTCCGGGAACCGGAAAGACGTTGCTCGCGAAGGCAGTGGCGAACGAAAGCGACGCGCATTTCATAGACATATCCGGGCCGGAACTGGTGAGCAAGTTCGTCGGCGAGAGCGAGGAAAAACTGAGGGAGATATTCAACGAGGCGAAGGAGAAGGCCCCTACGATAATATTCATGGATGAGATAGACGCGATAGCGCCAAAGCGCGAGGAGGCGACGAACGAGGTCGAGCGGAGGATGGTATCGCAGTTGCTGACGCTCATGGACGGCATGGCCTCCAGGGGCCAGGTCATAATAATAGGCGCGACCAACAGGCCCAACGCGATAGACCCCGCGCTCAGGAGGCCGGGAAGGTTCGACCGCGAGATCGAGATAGGAGTGCCGGACAGGAACTCGAGAAAGGAGATATTGCAGATACACAGCAGGAACATGCCCTTGGCGAAGGACGTCAAGATGGATGAGCTTGCCGACTTGACGCACGGATACACAGGAGCGGACATAGCCGCGCTCGCTAGGGAGGCGGCGATGGCGGAGCTCAGGCACATACTGCCGAAAATCGTGGACAAGAGGTCCGTGCCGAACGAGATACTGCTGAGCCTTAATGTTTCAAGAGCCGATTTCCTGGAAGCGCTGGCATCGATACAGCCGAGCGCGCTGAGGGAGGTCTTCGTCGAAAGGCCGAACATACACTGGGAGGATGTCGGCGGCCTTGAAGGGGTCAAGGCCCAATTGAAAGAGGCCGTGGAGATGCCGATAAAGAATCCGGAGGCGTTCGAGAGGATAGGCATAAGGCCGGTCAGGGGAATCCTTCTTGTCGGGGCTCCGGGCACGGGCAAGACCATGCTCGCGAAGGCGGTCGCGACAGAGAGGGAATCGAACTTCATATCGATAAAGGGGCCGGAGCTGATAAGCAAGTACGTCGGCGAGAGCGAGAAGTCGGTGAGGGAGATATTCAGGAAGGCGAAGATGGCCGCGCCGTGCATAATATTCATAGACGAGATAGACGCGATGGCCTCTACGAGGGACAGCGATTACACCGGAGACTCGATGGCCATAGAGCGCGTCGTGGACACGCTGCTGACGGAGATGGACGGCCTCCAGGAGATGAAGAACGTGATTGTGCTCGCGGCGACGAACAGGCCGGACATGATAGATCCCGCGTTGATGCGGCCGGGCAGGTTCGACAAGATAATAGAGATACCGATACCGGACGAGGAGACGAGGAATGCGATATTCAAGGTGCACACGAAGCGCATGCCTCTCGCGAAGGACGTCAGCATAGACGAGCTCGCGAAGGAGACGGAAGGATACACGGGCGCGGAGATAGAGAACGTGATAAGGGAGGCGGGGATGTGCGCGATAAGGGAGAGCAGGACCGAGGTCACGAAGAAGGATTTCAATTTTGCACTTGTAGAGGTGAAGCCGGCGATACCGCAGGAACTTGCAGACAGGATAAGGAGGTTCAAGGACGAGCCGGAGAACATGTACAGATGAGGTGAAACGATGAAAATAGTTTATTCAGACCCGAAGACTGGAAAGAGCGCGCAGCTCGTTGTGGAAGGAGACAAGGCAGTGGCATTGCTGAACAGCAAGATAAATGATATCATAGAAGGGGACACTATCGGCCTGCCGGGCTACAAGCTCAAGATAACAGGAGGCAGCGACAACAGCGGTTTTCCCTTGATGAAGGGCATAGGCGGCGCGATAAAGACAAGCGTGCTGAGGAAGGTCGCCACTTCGGGCAGGAATAACGGCATGCACGAAAGGCTCACCGTGCGGGGCTCGACCATAAGCAGCGACACGGTGCAGGTCAACACCATGATAGTCGAGTACGGATCCACGCCGGTCAGCGAGCTGTTCCCGGAGAAGAAGAAGGAGGCAGCAGCGGAAGCCGCAAAATAAATGTTTATCATGGATGAAACCAAGCAGAGCGTGCTGAACATAGGCACGCTCGGGCACATAGACCACGGCAAGACCTCGCTCACCAGGGCGATAACGGGCACCTGGACCGACAGGCACAGCGAGAGCATAAAGCGCAATATGACGATAAAGCTCGGCTACGCCGACGCGGTAATAAAGAAGTGCGAGAAATGCGAGGGCGCGAAGGCCTACACCACGGGTGACAAGTGCGAGGGCTGCGGAGGCGTTCCGAAGCCATTGATGCGCATATCGCTGCTTGACGCGCCGGGCCACGAGACCCTCATGGCCACCGCTATAGCAGGTTCAAGCGTCATAGACGGGATTCTTTTCGTCATAGCGGCGAACGAGCCGTGCCCGATGCAGCAGACGAAAGAGCACCTGATGATAATCAACATACTCGGCATCAAGAATGTCATAATTGCACAGACAAAGGTTGATATAGTTGGAAAAGAGGCGGCGTTGAAGCACGCACAGCAGATACGCGACTTCGTGAAGGGCAGCACCATAGAGAACGCTCCGATAGTGCCGGTCATGCCCAACCTGGGCATAAACGTCAATGTCATACTCGAGAAGATAGCGAACATGCCGAGGCCGCAGCGCGACCTTGCTTCTGATCCTTTGATGTACGTCGTGAGGTCTTTCGACGTCAACAAACCGGGAATAGACGGCACGAAGATAGTCGGCGGAGTGCTAGGAGGTGCGGTAGTGAAGGGGATATTCAAGACCGGCGATCAGGTGGAGGTGAGGCCGGGCATAAAGATAGGCACAAAGGCGAAGAAGGATGTTTACGAGCACGTTGTCACTGTGATAAAGGAGATGAGCAATGGCTCTTACAAGCTTGAGGAGGCGCAGCCGGGAGGGCTTGTCGGAGTGTCAACGGAGCTGGATCCAACTTTCACGAAGGCGGACGGGCTTGTCGGAAATTTGATAGGACACGTTGGTAAACTGCCGCCGGTCACGAGTGACCTCAAGATGGAGTATCACAAGCTCGACAGGAACGACATACCTAAGCAGCAGTTCGTTGAGAACGAGCCACTCATACTGGGAGCAGGCACAGCAACCGTGCTGGGCTACATCAAAAAGGTGAAGAGGGACACGCTTGAAGTGGAATTGAAGCACCCGATATGCGTTGACAAGGGCGCGAAAATAGCAGTCATGAGAAGCCTCGCGCACAGGTGGAGGCTTACTGGTTTCGGACAGGTCGCCTGATTGCAACGACTAAGCATTGCTAATTCTTCAGAAAATTTTCAGGATCAGTTTATGGTTTGTAAAGGACTATCTGCATCGCGCTTACTTTCGATTTGGACCCGTCCTCGTTCGTCATCTCTTCCGAAGAGGTCGTCATGCTTCGCTCCTTCAGATTGGGCATGAACCTGTTCAGGACTATCTCCTTTACGTCGACCGCCCGGGATATGGCGTTGCCTCTCGCTTTTATCGTAACTTCTTGCATGCCGCTGTTGAACTGAGTGACTACCGCCAGCACGTAGTTCATGGTCGGCTTCTTGCCTATGTACACCACGTTCTCCGGCCTTTCTGTCCTTGCGACTCCATCATTGTCCATTGTATCACTGATTCCCTTCAAGCACTATTGCGGCTCCTGCTAAAGTATAATTTGTGAATCAAAGATTATATACCTATCGCAGTCTCAGTACTTCAGCTTCGCTGCGCCCTTCTTGATGCGGTTTATCTCCTTGCCCACGTTCACCTTGACGCCCATCTTTGAGAGAGCCTGCAATGGATAGGCTATCGCTATGTCCGAGAGCAGCCTCGCCTCGTTCTCTATTCCAGAGGCCTTTGCAAGCCGCATGTTCGCATCGACTGACTTCTGTATCCTTATGAGTATCTCGCGCGTAAGCTCCACGATGTGCTCATCGGAAACCAGCTGCGTCTCTATTATCTTTCTTGCTTCTGACATGCCCCATAATGATTCCAGTTCTGCGACAGAGAAGGTCTTGCCGAACGAACGCATGAATTCCGGCGAGACCGGGTAGAAGACCTTGTAGAATATCAGGCCGAAGGTCCTTGCGTAAGAATCCCTCAGTATCAGTTCCGTGGCGAGTATGCGATCGTACCAGGAATCGAGGTTTGCTACATAGTTGAACACCTCGACTATCTCCTGCTGCGGCTTCTCAGGCTTCCTCCCGAGGCCTTCTATGAGATTCTTTATCGCCCTAGCGTGGCTTGAATCCTTTGCCTGCATCTCCTTGAAATGCGCAGTGTAATTGTGGCCGTTGTCGGCGCCCTTGCTAGACCACATCTCGGCTATGCGGGACATGCTCTCCTCGGCGTAGAAAACGATGTTTAGCAGGTGCAGTATGTGGTCCTTCCTGAATTTAAGGCCGTTTGGCAGCCTGATGTACTCGCTGGTTATCTCTCCCTTCTTCCGCTTGACGTCTATGAAGCTCGCAGCAAACTTGACCGTGTTTGCAGGATTTTTCTTGACGTACTTTATCACGTAAGGCTTCACCCATGCGGGCACGCCGTAGCGCTCCAGAATAGGATCAACAAGCTTGTCTATCAGCGAACTCAAGTTCTACACCGTAATTATTGTGATTTCGTGGTATTTATTAGGTTCTCTAGCGGCCGCCCTTCTTTATCTTCCTGATGAGCATGACGTGCTTGTAGTACACCAGACCGAAGGTCCCTATCAGTATGAGGACCAGGCCCACTTCCAGGATGAGTATCAGCGGGCTGTGTGCGCAGCTCAGGTATATTGACGGGCAGTTGGATATTATGCCGCCGACGCCGGCGATTACGACCACGATAAGGCCCAGAACCGCCAGGGTCGGACCCAACGCCGAAGCAATGCTCTTGTTTGCCATCGCACCCACCAACATCTGATGAGACTGAGGTGATAAGAATTAAAGTGCTTTCTGTTTCGAGCAGAAGGATTCGATTTGCGTGGGCTTACTCCGACCGTATCAATTCCGATATCCATTCCCGCTTTGTGAGCGTGGTGGGCTTCAGTTTGTCGTGCATATCAATCAGCTGCTTGGTGATGTCGGCTATCTCCTTCGTCGCAACCGACACCTGCTCTTTTGAGGGGCGCAGCATTGTGCTCTCCACCTCGATCTGGTTGAGGCTTGACTGGTTACCGTTTATCGGGTAGCACCCGTCCATCGAGAGGTGGTAGTGATTGCCGCTTTCTTTGCCATACACCCAGAATTGCTTGAATTTTTTGTAAAGCACTATCTCTTTACCGTTGACTTTCGGAATCGAAGATGACACCTCGGTTTCGATCTCATTCCTCTTCAGTATGCAGCCCAGACCGTAAGGGTCGTTCATTATCTCCTTGCCCTCCTTTGTCGTAGTAAAGTGCTGGTCGCCTTTGGAATTGAGGCGGACGTACCGATTGTCTTTGGTTATCATGTAGGTGATTATCTTTCCGCCTTCCAGCATGCAGGGAAACTTTTCCAACGGCGCGAATCCCTTCACCCCGTCAGTGGCAAAGTCGTTCAGGATAATGTTGAACAGATTTTGATGGGACACGCTGAGGGAGAGCTTTGACTCTATTTCTGTATCGGTCTGCCCAGGCTGCCAGCCGTACTTGAGCTTCAGGTTCGTGCCAAGCATGTTGTAGCCGGCGTCCTTCTTTGAGATAACGGGCACTGCGCAGACGGAGTGCATCAGCTCTTGGAACTGCTCCAGCACGCGACCGCTGGAAACAACTGCCTCGCTCAGCCTCAGCTCCACCCTTGCGAAGTCCTCCCGGCCTATCTGCCTTGCAACATAGTTGTTCATGAAGGCGTAGTATTTCGTCTGGTCGTCCACGGTTATCTTGAATCTGGCGTCGCTCTTTGCCAGGAAACTTGACCTCAGGGAGCTCACGGCTATGAAGGGCCTGAGGGCTTCGGACAGCTTCACGCCATCCAGCTTGCGCTCGAACCTTAGCAGGTCGTTTATTTGCGATATGACGTAGTTGTCGCTTTGTATGTGTTTGAGCACTTCATTCTTGGAGTACAGCACGCTCTTCTGCTCCAGCGCCCATTTGTCTTTTTGCGCTATTTGTAAATTTGCATCTGGAGCGGGGGTGGAGTACCTCCTCGCCCTGACGGTCTGCCCGAAATACAGTTCGTGATCGGTGTTGTTGAAGTAGATGGTGTTGTTCCAATTCCCGTTGTAATGCACTTCGATGGCCATCTCTCCTATCGATTTCAAAAGCTGGGGCAACTCGGACCTGTTGACAAGATAGCGACCCCCCAGACTCGACTCTATTGCCATTAGGGTATTGTCATTGCGCCCTAATATTTATATTTTTGGATTAGGAATAGGAGATGCCTTAATGACATCTGCAGTACCGCAACGCTGCGGCTGCAGATGCCAGGCAACTGCCTCTTATGATGAGGCCGTCTTCTTCTTCGACGCCTGCTTTGGCGCCTTGAAGCGCCTGTACGCGACCACTGCGACCGCGGCCACGACAACGACGCCTATGATGAGCAGCGTGCTGCTGGATCCTGAGCTCGCGATGCTCATGAAGTAGACGTTCGAGCCGGAGAACTGCTGGTTGGATGCCCCGTTGGGCTGCTTCCAGTTCTCGAACATCGTGATCGGGTAGTCCCCGACCACGCCCTGGGAATCGACGTTCACCACAAAGGTGACGTTCGTCGAGGCGCCGGGCTCGAGGCTGTTGACGTACGAAGTGCCGGCGATCGGCGTTATCGGGTAGGTGGTCTGCAGGTTGAACTGGACCTGGTCAGCTTCGACTGTGCCGATGTTCTCCACCGTGAATTTCACTGGCACTGCGGTTGCGCCCGGGGCGAGCGACGTCGGGCTCTGAGCCGTAACGAGGAACTGCGCCGATGGTGCAATCGACAGGCTCAGCACCTGCGTCTTCGATATCAGGTTCTGGTAGCTGGCAGGATAGTACTGCAAACCCACCAACAGGCTTGAGCCCGAGGTGCCGTTCGCGCCTATGAGTATGGGCTCGGACACCGTCTGGTTGGGCGCGAGATTGTTGATGAAGAAGCTGCTTATGGAGCTGAGCAGGTTTATCCCGCTGCCGGAGTGCAGCGTCACGGTCAGGTTCTTCGCGGCGCCGGTGCCTATGTTCTCTATCTGGAGAGAGGCGCTCTGGTTCTTTCCGCGGTAGAGCGACTGCGGCTGCGGGTTGGCGAGCTGCACTATCACGTCCGGCTGGTTTATCACTATGCTTGACGTCAGGTTGAGCCGCTTGCTGTAGCTTATGTTGTAGTTAGAGGTGTACGAGACCAGCACAGGCATCGGGTAGGCGCCCTCGCCTATCGTCGCGTTGCCGGTAACGTTGTAGTTCACCGATGCGCTGAGCGATGAGCCTGCGTCGAGCGTTGAGGTGTTGATTGATGACAGCCCGGAGACAGACAGGGTGTTGGAGTTCAGGAACGTCACGTGGACGTTGCTCGCCTGGGTGTAGCCGATGTTCGATATCTGGGTGCTGACGCGCAGCTGCTTGCTTGACACGATCTGAACGTTGTTTATTCCGACGGTCACGTTGGGTGCGCCGTAGATGTACATGCTTATGGGCATCACCGATACCGAAGGCAGCTCCACCGTGCCCCCAGTGGCGCCCGGCTGCGAAGTCTCATAGTTGGCAATCACATCGAGCGTGTACTCGCCCGTTGCGATGGTCGAAGGCACGTGTATGTCGTAAACCTGCTGGTTTGTGTAGCCGTCGTATATGCCGGAGCCTATCGCGCTGGTCAGGTAGGTGCTGGATGGCGAAACGGTTATGATCGGATTCGATGCGGTCATCTGCAGGTTGACGTTCTGCAGAGCCGAAGAGTATGCGTTGTACAGCTGGAAGGTTATCGTTATGTTGCTGCCAGCCATCACAGGCTGTGGCAGAACCTGCAGATTTATTATCGACAATGCGCCGTCCCCGGCGGACACTCCCGCGGCCACGACAGGGTACACGGCGAACAGCAGCAGCACAGCCAACGCAAAACTCTTGCCCAAAAATTCATTTTTTCCCATGATATCACTTATTCATTCATTCCTTTAAACAGAAGCGCGCATATGACCAGCATGACCAGCGAGAACACTATGAGTATCACCGAGTCTACCATGAATGTCCCGAACGGCAGCAGGCCCTTGAGCATTATGTCTCTCACGGCATTAACCGCATAGGTCAGTGGATTGAAGACAGAAAGAGGCCGGAGAAATGATGGCAGCGACGACACCGGCACCAGTGCACCGGCCAGGAACGACATGGGCAGGGTGAGCGTCTGCGCAACGAGCGCGTAGGTCTGCGTTGACTTCATTCTTACCGCCATCGTGATGGCTATGCAGCTGAAGCTGAAGCCAGCCAAGAGTATGAACCATGCTATTTCAAGCGTGCCAAACACGCCGGAGTAGATGCTGGCCCCGTAGAGCAGCCCTATCGCCAGTGCGGCGTAGGCGCTGAACACGGACTGCATCGTCCCGTAGAATATTTTGCTCATCATCAGGGAGAGCTTGTTTATCGGAGTTATGAGGAATGCCTTGAGGTTTCCCAGCTCACGGTCTGACAGCACGGTGAATCCGCCGCCGAATATCGCGCCTGAAGTGGCGACGAGAACGAGTATGCCGGCCACGGTGAAGCTGATGTTGTTGCTGGTTGCGCCGTAGACCGGATTGGTGACCACGGACACGCCGCCCGCCTGTGGATTTCCTGCAGCAAGCCTCGCATTGAATTTTGCCGCGGCCGCGCCTATGACGCTGCCCGCAACCGCTGCCGAAGCGGATGATGACTGATCAATATAAACGAATATCTGTGAGGAGGTGGAATCTGAAAAGCCCCCTGGAATCACTATGACCGCGGTGGTGCTTCCCTGTGCAAGCATGCTCATGGCCTGCTGCTGGTTCGTCACGCTAGTCAGGCTCAGCGACCCTCCCGATTCGAGGAGGTTTATGAAGCTCATCGATCCGGCGCCGTTGTCGTAGTTGACGACCGTTACGGGCACGTTCTTCGGTATGTTGCCTATGCTTCCCAGAAGGAGGATGAATATCAGGGGGAATATCACTGCCCTCGCTATGCTCGGCACGAGGTTCTTCTTGTATATCAGCAATTCCCTTGTGAAAAGGGTTATTGTGTCAGAGGTTATGCTCATTCTATCTCCTGCCCATTACCATTGGCCTTCCGGCGTACGAGCCCGTTTCGTCCCTCACCTCGGATCCGGTCAGTTTCAGGAAGACGTCGTCTATTGTTGGCTCGTGCATGCTCACGCTCTGTATCTTTATTTTGGTGACGTTTATGGCCTTGATAAGTTTTTCCATTGTGCCCACCGGGTCGGTCTTCACTGATGCCACCACCTTGTTGCTCGCTATCTCGGGATCAAGGCCCATTTTCTTGAAGACCTGCGCTATCTTTGCCAAATCATCCCTGTCTGCGGAAACTTCCAGTATGGTGTTGAGTCCAGTCTTCTGCCTGAGCTCGGCCGGGGTACCCAGGGCTATCAGCTTGCCGTGGTCTATGATCCCTATGCGGTTGCACATCTGGTCCGCCTCTTCCAGGTATTGAGTCGTCATGAGTATCGTGACGTTCCTCTCCCTGTTTATCTGCCTGAGCAATGCCCAAACCTTTGTCCTGTTCTGTATGTCCAAGCCCGTTGTCGGCTCGTCGAGGAACAGTATGTCCGGATCGTGCACCAGCGCCTTGACTGTCTCTAATCTTCTCTTCATTCCTCCCGAAAAGGTGCCAGCGTAGGATTTGGCAAATGCCTTCAGGTCGGCGAGATCAAGCAGGAAGCCTATTTTCTTGTCAAGCTTGTCCTTGGGGACATGGTACAGCCTGCCGAATATTTCCAGGTTCTGCTCGGCCGTTAGCTCTGGCTCGACGACCGTTTCCTGAGTTACAACTCCAAGCTTCTCCTTCCCTTTGTTCGGGTTCTTCTGCATGTCCACGCCGTTGACGTAGACGGATCCGGATGTCGGCTTCATGAGGCCCAGCAGCATGTTTATGGTGGTGCTCTTGCCGGCGCCGTTGGGGCCGAGAAGCCCGAATATCTCGCCCTTCTTTATCTCAAGCGTTATGCCGTTGACTGCGGTGAAGTCGCCGAACTTCTTGACCAGGTTCTTAACCTCTATCATGTTCTCCAATCGAACTACCTCATTATCTCCATCAAGCTCTTCATCGAGCTGAGGAATATCTTTTTTGTCTGCTCAAGCGTCGCTTTGCCGCTCCCGGTCAGGGTGTAATACTTCTTGGACCGTGCGTTGTTTGAGCCCGCCTTGACTCTGATGTACCCCGACTTTTCGAGCGCGTTTATCGTGTTGTAGATGTCGTTCTTAACATTCCCGTCTTCCTTCTGCAGCAGGCCCGATATGTGGGCGTTGCTGAACTTCTTCACCAGCGCGTAGGAGTAGGTTTTTCCGTTCTTTATGCTCTTGAGTATCAGCAGCTTAAGCACTATGTGCCGCATGTCCTTGCTCATGTAGCGGTTCTGATCCACTAGCTTTTTGGTCGCCATCAAATACCGAATAGTTTAAATTTAAACTATATTAGTTTTAAACTAAAGGTATTTAAACCCATCGCAATTCGGATGGAGGATCGGGCAGGAGCGGCATCTTGCCGTATGGCAAGAGTGTGCGGGTAATAGCCGATGACTTTCTCGCCCACGCATGCCGCGACGCATATCCCAGCATCCCAGGCGTTCATCTTCGCGTTGTAGATCTGCACGAGCTTTTCTTTGTCATTGAATTCCAGATCCTTCAGCAGTATCAATCGCATGGCCATGGTGGCGTCTTCGGCGGCATCGTTTCGCATGTCGTTCGCAATTGTCCCGATTTTGTTGTGTATGATACGGATTACGGCAGAGAACGACCTGGTGCCGGATTCGCTCAGTCTGTTTCTTAGCCCCTCGGTTCCTTCGTAATTTGGCGAGGATAGCGCTGCGTTATGCGTGTTCTTCCATTCCAGAGTTCTCGCATCTTTTATCTGTTGGATTCCGCCAGCGGCATCTGTTGCCTTTGCCTTGGCCCCGGCCAGTGTTTCGGCGCGGAAGAGATCCAGATTCTCTTTTGATTCCAGGCTAGCGGGTTCGAGATATTTGATCTTGTCTAATCTTGACAGGAATGCAGCAGGATCCATTTTAAGAATATCGATGGGGCCTTTTGGCGTGGTGTCCGCAGGAAGAGTCTCCCTCAACATGCTCGCCAGATCCATTCTGGACAATCCTATACTAGACTGGTTAGGTTGTGAGTTTAGGACCATTTTAACCCCTCTATCCTTATGCCGAGATTATTTGCTTCCAGTATAATATTTATAGTTATCTAAGATTGGGGGTTACTTCGGTCAACGGATTTAGGATTTTGCCGGCTTCGTCTGGCGCATGGCTCACGCTAGTGTTGCATCAAAAAAATAAAAGAAGCCTACAGCTTGCCCTGCTCCTTCGTGTAGAGCAGCATGTTGTCGAACACTCTTGAGAGCTGTCCGGCCCTGACGCCGTACACCGACTTGATGCCCTGCTTGTTCGCGAGCTCGACCAGCCTCTGGGTTATTATGCCATCGAACACTATCGCGCTCACGCCGGTCCCGTCCTGCACGGTCTGTATCAGCTCCCTTATCGGGACCTCCGATATCAATGCGCCGCTCAGGTCGTAGAGCCTTCCACGCAGCGTGTTGTGCAGTTCATCCAGAGCCGTGATCAGCTTTGGGTCTGGAGGAATTGACGGCTTTTCGGCCGCCTTCTGCTCCATCTGCGGAGCGGCGGGCGCCGATTGCCTTCCTATAGTGGGTATTGAGTCTATTCCTGATGGCCTGCTGCTCTGTTGGGACACGTCCCTCAGCCCGTAGGTGTGGAGTTCCGGACCCCTCTGCTCCGGCTTGCCGGTCATCCTGTTGGAGATCTCGTTCGGGCTCAGCACCTTTGGTTGCGGAGCGCTTGGCTGTGCCATGCTCTGCGGCCTGTACTGCTGCGGCTGGCTCTGCATCGGCGCCGGAGCCATCTGCTGGGACTGTGAAGGCGCAGGCTGCTCGCTGAACCTCGATGTCTGCTTCTGGAACTTCTGGCGGTTGTCGAACTGGTCCTGCCTTCTGGCCTGCTCGGCGTTGTCGCCCTTTATGGTCGGCAGCACCTGCTCTATCGGGATCCTTGACCGAAGTGACTTTATTATGTCCTTTCTTGTCAGCTCCTCGACCTCCTTGCCGTCAGGAGCCTTGGCAACGTAGTCTATCTCGGCCACGTTCACGACCCCTCTTATTATCATCTCTCCGCCGCGGTCTCCGTCAACGAACAGGGTCGTCTCCTTGGACTTCGACAGGTCGATTATCGTCTTCGGTATGTTGCCGATCGCGCCGCCTATGGCTATGCAGTTGTCTATGTCGTTCTTCAGCAAGTTGACCACGTCAGCCCTGCCTTCTACAAGAATAAGCTCCTCGTTGCCGTTTATGTCCGGCCCTGCCGGCAGGTTGTCCGTGCCGTAGGTCGTCACAACGCTTGACTTGACATCCGATTCCACGACCTCGCTGATCTCCTTGCTGTCCGGTATCTCGGTCGTGAGCAGCGTCTTGAGCAGATCCTTCGCCCTTGCGATTATCTTCCTTCTCTTCTCGTTTCTCGTGTCTTCTATCTTTTCGACTTTGAACGCAGTCTCGAACGGCCCCACACGGTCAACGGATTCTACCGCGGCCGCAAGTATGCACGTCTCTACCCTGCCCAAAGATGAAGGAAGGAAGAGCTTTCCTAAAGTTTTATTGTTTGAAGTTTGAACGTCGATCTCTATTCTTCCGATCTTGCCGTTCTTCTGCAGCTCCCTCAGGTCAAGACCGCCGCCAAGAAGGCCTTCGGTCTGGCCGAAAACTGCCCCAATTATGTCCGGCTTTTCCACCAGTCCGGAGATTTCGAACTTCGCATTTACCATGTATTTTACAACGTCTATGTACGTTTTTGCCATTTTGACACCTGTTTTTTTTTCTAGTGTCAACCTAGCCATAAGGATAGAGAAGCGCGTTGATGCTACTGATTACAGACTTAACTCTTCACGTATTACAGATAATGAGCAAACCTTTCTTAAAATCTTATAGAAACGCGCCATCTTGATACCTCTATTCTGTATGACTATTTTGACAATACTATAGTGATATCAACAATTATAAAGGTATGTATGGGCTACGTCTTTTGCACGGAAAAGGGATCTGAAAGGGGAGTTATGGGGAGACTATTCTGATCAATACCCTCATTATTTTCTTCAGGTTGTCTATCCTTGTGTACTCGTTTGGCTGGTGCGCCATGCCGTTCTCTATGCCCCACACTGCCGCATCGAATCCGGCATTTCTCAGGAACTTGGCTATGGTGCCGCCGCCTATGGCAACCAGTTTGGGCGTCTTCCCCAGTTCCATTTTTATCGCCTCGCTGAGGATCCCTATGACCTCCGCGTTCGCATCGGTCGGCTCGGACCTGACGCCTTCCGATCCTATCACTTCCACGGCTATCTTTACCTTGAATCTCTTTTTTATCCGGTTAAGGTCCTTGATTATCTCGCCTGCGCTGTAGCAGGGCAGTATCCTGGCATCGATGTAGAAGACGTCCTTGCCGGGTATTATGTTTACGCTGCCCACGTTCGCCTCATGCTTTGTCATCTCGAAGGTTGAACCGTCGGGCATGAGCTTCGTCTTCTTGGTGTATTTCCGGTGCAGGTATGCGTCAGCTTCGAGCATGAACCTTGCGGACTCCCTGAAGGTGTTCAGCCCCTTACCGAGATGGGCCGCATGCACCTGCTTCCCGGTGACGGTTATCTTCAGCCAGAGCATGCCTTTCTCCGCTATCTCTATCTGGTCGCCCTTCGGCACGCCCCAGTCCGGAACGATGAACATGTCCTCTTTTTTGAACAGGCGCTCTTTCATCAGTTTTGCTATCCCGTAGGTGTTCCCGAGCTCCTCGTCCGCAGCCAGAACAAGGCCGAAATTGTATTTTGTGTCTTTTCCGATCAAGGATTTCAACGCATACAATCCGGGTATTATACCTTCGCCGTCATCTTCGGTGCCCCTGCCGTAGATCTTCCCGTCTTTCAGTACGGCCTCGAAGGGCGGCGTTTCCCACAGGCTTTTTTCGCCTTCGGTCACGGTGTCTATGTGCGCGAGCACCCAGACGGTTTTTTTCTTGTTGCCGTACTTCACCACAAGATTTGACCGTTTTACCTTCATTCCGTCGATGTAGTCGTATCTGACTGGTTTGAGGCCCCACCCTTTCAGCAGCTTCTCAAGATAATCTGCCCTTTTCGATTCTCCCTCTCCGCCAGAATAGGGCGAGATGGCTTTTATCCGGATGATTTCCTTCATCGTCTTGATGATTTCCGTTTCGGTGTTGCCGGGCATGATGACCATCATTCCTTCCGATCGTGGGTCTGCAGCTTCTCGAACCTTATGTTGGCGTCTATGCGTTCGAGAGTCTGGGCGAGCTCCCTTTTTATCTCCTTTTTCATGTTCTTGGGGTTGGCGAAGAAGCTCTTTATCTCGTCTCTGGTCTTCTGGTCGCTGACTATGCTGAGGTCGCCCACGAACGAGCTCAGCATGAGCTGCGCCCTGCACCTGTAGGACAATGTCTTCCAGTTAGCCTTCGTCCATGCCCACACGAAATCCTTCCCCACGTAGTTGGATGATGCGTAGGCGGGTATGCTCGGCGCGTCCTGCAGCCTGACGTATTTCGAAAGCGTGAATTCGAGCCCCTTTCTTGCAAGTTCGGGCTTGCCGAAACTTCCCAGTGCGCCCAGCAGTTTTGCGCGCTCTTCCGGCAGCTCGACCTTCTTGTAGAGCTCCATGAACCTGTTGAACGTCAGGTCGTCGCCGTTCCATGCGTTTGTGCCATAGACCGCGCCGCGTATGTTGGTCTCTATCTGCTTGCCCTTCTCTATGTAGTCCTTGAACATTGTCCTTGCCTTGTCCATCGTGTCGGAGTCGCCGGCCATGCCGAGGTTCCTTATCGCCATGCTCCGGAGCATAATGGTTACATCGTCATCGGAGCTGCGCGTCTGCCACCCAGTCTTGCCTAGTATGCGCTTGTGGTACGAGATTATCAGCCTTGTTATCCTGGATTCCTGGCTTGTGCCATGCAGCAGCACGGACAATCCGTACAGGTGCCCCGACACGCTGAAATTGAGCGGATAGCCGCTATCGAAGCAGTAGCGTTCTATGAAATCGAGATAGGTCTTCAATGGCGCCCTGCAGGATCTTACGAGCGCGTAGAGGTCGTTCTCTATGCCCCAGGCATCCAGGGCGCTCAGCTTCTTCGCCCTGACCAGTTCGCCCAGCAAATTCAGTATTCTGTCCGGATATCTGACCCTGTACAGGCCTTTCTGAAGGTAGTTCAGCTTCACGTAAGAGCCTTTTTCAAGGCTTATCGAATCGTTCTTGCCGCTCATGAGCATGTATCCCTGCCCGGTCTCGGTTTTGTAGTGCAGAGGTATCGGCCATACGCCGGCGCCCTTGCCGTCCGAGAGAAGGAACCTGTTCTGTTCCAATAGGACTCCATTGCCGCCGAGCTTGACGTCGACCATCGGATAGCCCGGATTGTCGATCCAGTAGCTTGCAACCTTGGAGACGTTCTTGCCTGTTGACTTTGCGACCTGCTGTATCGCGCCCCACAGGTCGTATTTGGTGGCATTGCCGTACTCGTGCTTCCTTAGGTAGACGTTGAGGCCCTTCCTGAAGGTCTCCTCGCCGACGTAATCCTCAAGCATGGAGAGTATGCTGCCCCCCTTCTCGTAGCTTATGCCGTCGAATATCTCGTTGATCTCGCTGGGCTCGTTGACGTGCACGCTTATCGGGTGCGTCGTCTTCAATTGGTCCATGGAGAGTGCGGTCCCGACCGTGTCTATGAAGTACTGCGTTCCCATCTGCCACTCTGGAAAGACGTGGTCGACCGCCTTGTAGGCCATGAAGGTAGCAAAGCTCTCGTTCAGCCAGAGATCGTCCCACCACGCCATCGTGACCAGGTCGCCGAACCACTGGTGGGCGAGCTCGTGCGCGATGACCTCGGCTATCCGCCTCTTTATTGCAACAGAGGTTATCTTCTCGTTGCCGATTATCTCGATCTCCCTGAAGGCTATCGCGCCCCAGTTCTCCATCGCCCCCGCGGCGAAGTCCGGAACGGCTATCATGTCAAGCTTCGGCAGTGGGTACTTCACGCCGAAATATCCCTCGTAGTATGAGAGGAACTTCTTTGTGAAGTCCAGCGCCATCTTGGCATATTCGATCTTGCCGGGAGTGGTCACTATTCTTATTGATCTGCTTCCGAGCTTGCCTTCCAGGAACTCGAATTTGCCTATCCCGATGTAGAGCAGGTAGGTCGACATCCTCGGAGTGGTGTTGAATGTTACCTTCTTCTTTTTGCCAAACTTGCCCTCGCTCTTTATCGGCATGTTCGACAGGGCCTTCAGGTCGTTGTCTATCACCAGCGAAAGGTCGAAGGTGGCCTTGAATTCCGGCTCGTCGAAACAGGGGAATGCGCACCTTGCATCGGTTGACTCGAACTGCGTTGAGAGTATGTACCCGTTCTTGCCCTTGTACGAGTATCTGCTGCGGTAAAGGCCGTACATCTCGTCGTTGTTCTTTCCGGAGTAATCGATCGTTATGAGCGCCTTGCCCTTGATCGGCTTGCCGAATGATAACGTGACCGTGTTCTCCTTTTTGTCGACCTTCGCTTCTGCGGCGTATTCCTTGCCGTTTGAGGTGATGCTTGCCAGATTTATTTTCAACTCCTTGGCGTTGAGCACGACCTGCCTTGTCGGCTTCTTTATGTCAACGCTTATTGCGACGTTGCCCTTGAACTTGAATGTCTTGATGTCCGAATCTATTGTTAGCTTGTAGTTTCCAGGTATTACGTTCCTGCCCAGGGTCTTGTGGGGTTCCTCTCTCATCGCATCACAATCAAAGGGATTAAATTCACAACATCAATATTAAATGGTGCTGTTTATAAGTTTTTACGTGAAGAGATGAAAATTGCGTTCGTGTCAGATGCGGTTTACCCGTGGAACATCGGGGGAATTGAGACTCTTGAGGGCACCGAGTCAAGGGAGCTCGCGAAGAAGCACGAGGTGCACTTCTTCTCGTTCCGATGGCCGGGCATGGAAGGGGAGTTCAAGCGCGACGGCGTCATTTTCCACACCAAGCACAACATCACCAAGGACAAGTTCTACCGGCATGGCAGAAGATCGATAAGGGAGGCGATCGTCTTCTCGATAGACATGTTCAGGCTTTTCAGGTACAGGTTCGATTACATACAGGCGAACGAGTTTCCGGTGCTCCACATCTTTACGCTGAAGCTGTACTGCAAGCTCTACAACTGCAAATTGATACTGGATGTGCACGAGGTCTGGGACAGGGACTATTGGACGAGCTACCTCGGGAGCTTTTTCGGCAGCATCGCGAACGCTTACGCATCCGCGTTCATAAGAGTCGCAGACGCGTACATAGCGAACTCCAGCGTGACCGCGGAGAGGCTCGAAGAATGCGGAGTCAACAGGAAGAAGATACACGTTTTCACTCCGGTCATAGATGACAGGCTCATGGGCGGGATAAAGCCAGTGGGCAACAGCCAGATAGTCTTCTACGGCCGCATGATAAAAGAGAAAAGACTGGATAAATGGCTTACAATTGTCAAGAAGGTAAGCACGAGGATCAGGGGGCTGAAGGTACTGTTGGTAGGAGAGGGACCGGAGAGAGACAGCATAAAGGACATGATAAGCCAGCTTGGGCTGAACAAGACGGTCGAGATGAGGGGCTTCTACCGCGAGAGGGACAAGAAACTGCTCTTTGGCAGGGTGAAGGGTTCTCAGTTGCTGCTACAGATGTCGGAGAGAGAAGGCCTGAGCCTGGTAGTCCTGGAGAGCCTTGCACTGGGCACGCCCGTTGTGCTCCCAGATTATTCCCCGGTGCCGAAGGAGGTGAGGAAGATGTGCGTCGTTGAAAAGGAGAGCAGGATACCCGGCAGGATTGTCCAGATGCTTAAGAGCGGCGACAAATCCAGGTACATAAGCAACGCGAAGGGGATGGATGCCTTCGCAATCTCGAACATCGATAAGTTCTATTCCAGCCTGTTCGAGGATATGTGATCATATCTCGGGCTGCTGCTGCGTGATGCAGTGGATTGCGCCCAGGCCATAAACGAGATCCGAGCAGTTGATGCCGACCACTTTTCTGTTCTGGAACGCCTCCTGGATGATTTTCAGCGCGATGGCATCATTCTTATGCCCAAACACAGGCACGAGCACAACCTCGCTGCCGATGTAGAAATTCAGGTAGCTTGCGGGCAGTCTTTTGCCCCCGTCGGTGAATTTGTCATCAAGCCGAGGCGGCATGGGCAGGCGTATCACGTTCAGTCTGTTCCCATCCTGATCCTTTGCTTTTAGCAGCATCTCGTAATTCTCCTTCAGTATCGAATGGTTCTCGTCCCTTTCGTCCTCTTCATAGGCGCAGACAACGGTGTTGGAATTGACGAAGCGCGCGATGTCATCGACATGCCCGTCGGTGTCGTCGCCCTCGATCCCGCCCTTTATCCAGATGATGTTTCTCACTCCGAGGTAGTCCATGAGGTATCTCTCAATGTCCTTCCTTGAGAGGCTGGGATTCCGGTTCTTGTTCAGGAGGCACTGCTCGGTTGTCATGAGCGTGCCGCTGCCATTCACGTCTATCGATCCGCCTTCCAGTACGATGCCCGGAGTGAAGCACTCTATTTTCAATTCCTGGTTTATGAAATCCGGCATTCCAGTGTCCTTCATGAGCTCGGCATATTTGCCGCCCCATGCATCGAATATCCAATGCACCATTGCAAGTTTCTTTGTGTTCTTGTTGACAAGGAATATCGGGCCGTAGTCGCGCATCCAGACGTCCGCATAGTCCCAGACGTGGAATTTCACTCTCTTTTGATCTATGCCGCTTGACTTCAGCAGGCCTGAAACTCTCGCTTTTGCATCGTTATCAGTAACAAAGAGATTGACATCCTCACTTTTTTGCAGCGCGCCTATTATCTCAAGGTACGTCTTTTCCGCCTTCTCCACGCCGTTGGGAAAGGTCAGCGGATCATGCGGCCATGACAGCCACGTGGCCTTGTGTTTTTCCCATTCTGCAGGCATATGGTATCCAAGATGAGCAGGTGTATCTTGGGAGATTATCGGTGCGTATGTTTCCGGCCTGCGGTTCTTGTGGAAGCCCCAGGCGTCTTGAAGCATCTTGTTCTGACTGGTGTCTATCTTGACCATAAGCACCTCCTCTTCCTTGCCGGCCCTCTTGAGGACTTTCCCGAAAGCGTCGCTGACAAACGATCCTCCCCAGAAGGTTATGCTGCCCTCCCTGCCGACGCGGTTCACTGCCGCGACGTGCACGCCGTTGGCGATGGAATGCGAACGCTGTATGACTTCCCATGCCTCCTGCCAATCCTCGTCAGGCGATTGGTAACCGTCAGGGTAGCCGATCGCGGTAGGATAGAAGATTATGTCGGCTCCTTTCAGCGTGCATATCCTCGCCGCTTCGGGAAACCATTGGTCGTAGCATATCAGCACCGCAATCGAGGCGTAGCGCGTCTTGAAGACCCGGTAGCCGAGGTCACCTGCGGTGAAATAGCTTTTCTCGTAGAAGAACGGGTCATGGGGTATGTGCATCTTGCGGTAGGTGCCCATCAACTTCCCGTCAGCATCGATCACGATCGCGGAATTGTAGTATTTGCCGCTGGGATCCTTTTCGAATATGGGTACTATTATCACAACGGAAAGCTTCTTCGCCAGATCGGACAGGACCGAAGTCGATTCGCCTGGCACGGTCTCCGCCAGGGCGCTTGCATCCTTCTTTTCGTGCTGCGGGAAGTACCTTGTGCGGTAAAGCTCCTGCAGGCAGATTATCTGCGCGCCCTTTTTCGCGGCTTCGGCTATCTTGGCAACGGTCTTTTTCAGGTTGGCCTCCAGGTCTTCAGAAACGGCAGTCTGGATGAGCCCTATGGTGACATTGTTCTTCGTCATTACAAGCATCTTGATGTTATGATAGTTTATGCACCATAAGATATGAATATTGTTCTGCGTTGCTCAGGCATTGCGGATTCTACGTCTTGGCGTTTTTGCTCTTGTCTTCTTTTTGCCGGTGCCGAAGATTTTTCCGGTGCGTATCAGGTAGATTGCATAAACGCAGTATGCAAAAACAAGCATGCCCGAATAAAGCAGCAGGCCAACAAGATGCGGCGCTACGATTATGTACATCAGGTACAGTTCCATTGATAGAAGCAGCATCACGATTAACAGCCAGATGCCCAGCAGCCTTGTCGATTCGGATTCCAGCTTCTTCCAGCTGTAGAGGTAGTAATAGAACAGGGAAAGCAGGACCAGCATGGGCGCGTAGTAGATGTAGGCATAATTGTTGTCAGCGGCGGAGAGAAGCGCAACCAGCATCGCAGGGCATACTCCGGAGAACACGAAGAACCCCGGGCCCATCCTGTCGATTGCTCGCCGGCCGGTTCTGACGGACTTCGAAAGAAGGGTGGCAATGCCCATCAGGAATGCCGCTATGATTACCACCATGCAGTCCGTGTCGAACAATGAGACGCCACCGGCAAATCCAGGGGTGTTGAAACCAACCAGGCCTACGAACAGGAATTGCGATGCCAGCATCATCAGGAAGATGAAGTTTATGTGCTTCCTGAGGTGCAGCAGTTTGTCGATGCAGACTGCGGAAAATGCCACCAACATCATTGCAGTCAGGGCGTTCAGGGCTGCCACCAAGAATTGCCCCGAAACTTCAGTGTACCCGTTGAAAATGCTGGTGTATATCCCGAAAAATCCCCCCAACACACTCTCCTGTTTGGGCAGAAAGATCGCATAAAACAGGCTTGATGCCGCCATCATCGCAATGATCAGCAGCGGGACCAGATACGCCCAGAACCTGTTTTCAGAACTGTTTCTCATCGCAGTATACTCCATTTTGAAGTAATAAATATTCTTGTGGAGTGCCGACTTCTACGATTGACGAAGGTCGTTGCAAGGCATAAGTATCTCCAAATCGCACTTGTAACGAGGCTTTTTTGATGGAAAACAGCTCGAACAAGGACGGAAGGATAACCCCCGAAAGGTTGGACTCGATAAAGGCATTCGTCAGACAGACGGATGAACAAACCAACATAGCAGCCAACAATGCGGCCATGTTGCATAGAGGGGCTACAAATGAGCCTGTTGTTTGCGTAGATAGAGCAAAGGAGCTGGGAAATGCGCTGTTCAAGGAGGTAAAGGCGGGAAATATTGAAGGAATTAAAGAGCTTTTACAGAAAGGGGCGGACGTGAATCTAAAGGATCATAAAGGTATGACTGCGCTTATGTACGCTTCGATGTCCGGCTACAGCGAGGCGGTTGAGGCATTGCTGGACCGCAAGGCTGATGTGAACCTGAGTGATGAGGACGGCTGGACCGCGCTTATGTGGGCTTCGTATTGCGGCCACAATGATGTTGTCAGGATGCTGCTGGACGGCAAGGCAGACGTAAACATGACGGGCAATTACGAAAACACGGCGCTGATTTTGGCTTCGATTAACGGCTATGATGAAACGGTTGGTATACTGCTGAATAAAGGCGCCGATTCTACTTTGGAGAACAAGGGAAACCGGACGGCGCTGATGGAGGCTTCGAAGGAGGGTTATGAGGATATTATCAAAATCCTGCTGAAAAACGGGGCAGATGTGAATCTGCAGTCCAGCACAGGTAGCACAGCCCTGATGTGGGCTTCACAAGAAGAGCATAAAGGAGTAGTTGACGTTTTGCTGAGCAGCGGCGCCGAGGTGGACGCCAGCAACAATTCTGGTCGCACAGCGCTGATATACGCTTCATATGGGGATACGCTCGAAATTGCCGAGACATTGATACGCCACGGGGCTGATGTAAATGTAAAGAGCCATGATGGTACGACACCGTTGATGCAAGCCTCGATGTATGGTTGTAATGAAATGGTCAAAGTACTGCTGAACGACGGAGCGGAAGTGAATGCGAGAGATGAACACGGTTGGACCGCACTGATGTGGGCTTCGAAAGAGGGCCATAAGGAAGCGGTTGAAACTTTGATATCCAGCGGCTCGAACTCAATCCAGAGGGCTATGGAAGTAACCAAAGACAAGGATATAAAAAAGCTGCTGGAAGACACAGCAACAGAGCGGGGGACAACGCTGCTTGATGAAGTCAGCAAAGACAATCCGGACTTGGACATGGTAAGAAATTTGATAGACGGCGGTGCGAATCTCGTGGTTGAAAGCGAAGGCCGGACAGCGCTGACGCATGCCGTATTTCACGGCAATAGAAAGATGGCCGAGATGCTGATACAAGCGGGGGCAAAGGTGAGTTGGAAGGATAATTCGGGTAAGAATGTGATGCACTACACCCATGACAAAGAAATGAAAAAGCTGCTCAAGGACGCATTAAGGAAAGAGACATGGATGGACTGGAGCGGGGATTGAGCTGGGAAAAGCTCAAGGACGCAGCAAAAAAGGTATGAAATGGAAACCAACGCAAAAAATGACGGACTGATGACTCTTGAGAGGATAGAGGTGATAAGGGCATTCGTAAGGAGCGAGGATGCGGAAAGGATATCGGCTTCAGTGCAGATTCATACGGTTAACGATGCAAAAACCGAGCTGCCCGGGGTGGCCAGTAGGACATCCATCAAGATCGGGGACGAGACATACGAGATCCTGAGATTCGAAAAGGGCAAAGGAGTGAATGTTAAGCGCACGGAAGAGATAGCCAGCATCGAGGGAAAGGAGTTGCTCACCGCTAAAGATGTGAGGAGATTGATATATGATGGGAAGTCGTTTGCCGTTCTTTCCAAGGCAGTGAAGCGGGGGGAGTGGGCGCACCTCAGACCCGAGAATGGGGATACGCCTTTCTTTGCTTATACTGAAGCAGAGTTTATCGGCGTTGAAGTTGATGATTCTGATTTCAAAGCAAAAGCACCCATGGTGATTTTGAGGGATGTTTGAACAGGTAACGGTCGTGTGTTTGGATGGATTCAAGTAAAAGCGTGACGAAATCGAATGCTTCTGCTGAGTTGAACGGCAACACAGCGACGAGCGGAAGGATGACTCTGGAAACGGTGGAAGCGCTAAAGGAGTTCATCAGGGAGGAAGAGGTGAAAAGCCCGTCTGCTTCGGCGCTAGACAAGGTCGGTGGCGCAAAAGTGCAATTGCCGGATAAAAATGGCGAGAAGCATGCCAAAACAGTAAAGGCGCCGAAACAAAAATCTTATACATTTCAGAGCCAACGTTCACTGGTTAAGGATGCACGGGATACCGCAATATCATTAGGCGGTACTCTTGCCGCCTTTGATGAGGTTGTCGGTGATTTGAAGACAATAGAGAAGATGAAGAAGGATGGAGATGTATTAGCGGTGGATTCCACGGGTATGCCAAAGGAGACTAGATGGCATCAAATCATTCGTAACGGTGGGAAAGCAACTTTCAAACGCATATCCGGAGGTGAAGCGGTGAACAAATATGCAGACCGCTATGACGGCAAAGATGTAGTGTACGTCAAAAAAAGTGCCCTGAAGGCAGCCAAAGAAGGACGGCCGGTGACGCTGAAATACATAGATTACATGATAAATTCGGAGGATGGGTGGGAACGGCAGTACTTGTGTGCTTACGATGACCCTGACATCAATGCCATAGTGCCTTTGGCGAGATAAACCAGCACGGTTCTTTTCTTAATCGATATGAGCCCGAGGAGAATCGAACTCCTGATCTCCACGTTGTCAACGTGACGTCTTACCATTCGACTACGGGCTCATTTTATATCGTTAAAGCAAGTCCATCCTTTGCAAGCTCAACGTTTGTGAACTTTTTCCTTGCTTCATTTAATAGTATTGAAGCATTTTTGTACCTTGTGCTTATATGCGTTAACACCAGTTTCTTTACCTTCGCCTTCTTTGCCAATTCAGCACCCTCCTCGGCAGTAGAATGCTTGCGCTCAATCGCCAGCTTGCCCTCCGAGTTCGCGTAGGTCGATTCGTATATCAACAGGTCCGCTCCTTTTGATGCGGTGATTATCTCCTTCGACGGCCTTGTATCGGTCGAATAGACAACGGTCTTGCCAGGCTCTTTTGTTGTCATGTCCTTGAGCCTTATCTTCTTCCCGTCTATCGTGATCCTTCCGCTCTTCACTAGTTTTGAGAACATTGGCCCTTTCAGCCCCGCCTCTTTCGCCTTGTCCTTTATGAAATGCAGTTTGTCGTCTTCCTTGAAAACGAAGCCGTACGCGCGCACAGAGTGCGAGAGCTTGAACGCGGTTATCTTGAAGCCGTGGCCATCGTAGATGGTCCCGGCCGTTATCGGCTTGATCAGTATGTCGTAGCTCATCACCGCCTTGTCGAATTCAAGCAGCGGCTTTATCGCTTTTTCTTCTCCTTTCGGCACGAATATCTGCAGAGGCGCGGACCTCCTGTTCAGTGCCAGTGTCCTGACCACGCCAGCAACGCCTATTGAGTGGTCGCCGTGCATGTGGCTGAGGAATATCGCCTTTGTCTTCGAAAGGTTCACCGAGTATTTGAGAACCTGACGCTGGGTGCCCTCGCCGCAGTCGAACAGGAAGACGTCGCCGTTGTATTCCAAGGCCACGCTAGGGAGGTTCCTCTCAATTGTGGGAGCGGAGCCCGAAGTTCCCAGGAACGTTACCTTTATCATGCGAACACTACAGCTCAATGGTTACAGTCTTGTCTTTTAGATTTATATCCAATATCTTTATGCCTTTTGAGAGCCTCTGCAATTCCTCTTTCGTGATGTGCCTGTTCTCGTTCGATTTCTTTATGAGATCGTTTATCTGCAGCATGTTGTTCAGTATCATGTCCCCGATATTTTTGTTGTCCGCAATCTGCTGGTCTATTTCCGCCAACGTCGCCTTCTGTCTGCTTATGCTTATTTTGAGGCCTTCCACTTCCTCGTTCTTTGTGGTCGCATGCTGCGCCCTGTTTTGGTATGCAAGATCCAACGCTTCCTGCAACGAGCCGCATTTCACGCACTCGAATTTGGAATACTTGCGGATGTCTCCCAGGGAAAAATCGGCCATCTCCCCGTCCTTTTTGTAGACGTTTATTGTTTTGCCGCCCGTGCAGTCTTTTATCTCCTGGTTTATGCACTTCGAGAGATCGGTCAATCTTTCTTTGATGGTTCCGGATTTTGATTTGGGGTCAATGCCCGCTTTCACCATGGCATCTTCTAGGTACAGCTTGCCCATTCCGACATTTTTCGAAACGGATTCCATGATTGATTCGCTCTTGTCCTCTCCGACATTTTTTATCCGCTCTTCCACGGCTTTCGCGTCAAGAAGGTCGATGTTGTTGCTGCTCGGAGGCGTGTACTTCGAGTTTGTCTGCACGGTCCTGTCCTTGAATGTGTGCGGCTTGTAGACCAGCAGTGCCTTCATTTCGTTGTCCGCTATTATGAGATTTCCCTGCCCGAACATCTCCAGTATCATGCTGACGCTTTCCTCGCCCTTCTTCATCCTTATGAGTATTATGCGGTCGTTGTTGTACTGCTCTATCGCATCTATCACGAACCCGGAGATCTTCTTCCTTACCGCGACCGCGAAATTCGTCGGCTCCTCCGCCTGCTCTATGTACTCGGTCTTCCCTATCGCGTACGGCAACGCGCATCGAACGTCAGCCTTCTCTCCCTTTTTGCTAAGGCTCAGCCTGAAGGTGCTCTCTTCGCTCTCGTAGAACTTGTCGACATGGAAGCCCACCAGCGCCTGCAACTCCTTCACAAGCGAGATGAGCTCGATGGTGTAGAGCTGTCGCAAAGGATTACCTGAGCTTCTTCCTGCCCTCCTCCTTCACTACCCTGCAGAAGGATTCTATCTTGCGGTACGATGCGCTGGAGCTTTCCAGTGCCGTGCCGATCTGGACTATGTCCGCACCTGCAGAATAAGCATCGCTGAGCTCCTTCTCCGACATTATGCCGCCTGCCACTATGTAGGGAACGGATATTGTTGCCCTGACTGCCCTTATCATCTCCTTTGGCACGGGTCCGGAATTCTGCAGCCTTGGATTCGACCCGGTATCGGTTATGATGAACCTGTTGCCCAGGTACTCGCCCGCAAGAGCCAACGAAGCGGCTATCTTCGGCTTCTCCCTCGGCACGAAGTTGGCGTCTCCGACCCAGCCGGCAGTGCCGCCCGGAGAGATGATTATGTAGCCCAGCGGCAATGGTTCCAGGTTGAACTTCTTTATCGCCGGAGCCGACAGCATCTGCGCCTGCGTTATCCAGTATGGGTTCCTCGCGTTGAGCATCGACATGAAGTATATCGCGTCCGCGTACTTTGTGACGGTGGAGATGTTGCCCGGGAAGAGCACGATCGGCACGTCCACCTCCTCTTTTATCCGCTTCGCCGTGTCGTCAAGTATCTCGCCCTGGACTTCTGTGCTGCCGCCTATCACTATCATGTCAGCGCAGGCGTCCGCGCACCTCTTCGCGGTCTTGACTGCATCGTCAACCGAATCATAGTCAACGGGGTCTATCAGCGTGAAGAGCATCGCGCCCTTCGTCTGCAGCATCTCTTTGATGTATAGTTCTACCTTCCCCTCTTTCATTTTATCAACCTTTTTTCATGAAGTTCTTTGCCATCTGCTTGCCCTCGACGTCCATGCTGCACAATGGCTTGTACCCCAGCTCTTTCTTTGCTTTGTCTATCTTTATTACCCTGTCGCTCACCAGGAACTCGAACTCGTCGTAGTTCAGCCCGGACATCCTCGCGCCTATCTTCGCTATCAGCGGGTGAAGACCGCTTGATGGGGGCTTTACCCCCAGGAACTGCGCCGCCTGGTCGAAGAGGTCCTTCTGCGTGTAGGGCACCCCGTCGGTGATGTTGTAGACCTTGTTTATGCTTTTGTCATTGCCTGACGCGAGCACCAGCGCCTTCGCCGCATCGCTGACGTTGACAAGAGTCAGGTGGTTGCGCGCGTTCCCTATGTACTTTGCGTCCTTGCTCTTGAGCATCTTGAATATCTTGTAGAACTCCGACTCGTAGCCCTCGCCGTACATCGTTCCGAGCCTGAATATGGTGTACCTTATCCGCGGATCTGCGGTCGCGAAGGACTGTATCACCTTCTCGCCCATCAGCTTAGTCTCCGAATAGCCCTCCGTGGGCCTCGTCTCCGAGTCTTCCGTCAGCTCTTCGCCGAGGCGGTGGTAGCCGTAGACCGTGACGCTGCTCGTGTATATCAATTGCACGACCGTGCTCTTGTTCGCGTTCGCTTCGAGGTACGCCCGTATCACGTTCTCCGTGCCTATCACGTTGGTGTCTATCATCTCCTGGTACCTGTATTTGTAGTTGTAGGTCGCGGCCGCAAGGTGGAAGATGTTGTTAGCCCCCACGCAGGCGCTCGCTATCACGTCCTTGTCGCCCTCCTCCTTCAGGGTTATGTCAGCGATGTAGGGTATGCATCCCGCGGGCAGGGTCCTCCAGTCCTCGGCCACGGTCGGTTTTTCCTTCACTATGACCCGCACCTCGTCGCCCCTCTTCAAAAGCTCCCTCACAAGGCGGATGCCGAGGCTCGAGGTCGCCCCGGTGACGACATCGATCGTCGGAGTCTTCTGCTTGTCAGTATCAGCCATGCTCATGACCATTCTCGCCGTTCAGCAGCGCTATGGCGATGTTTCTTATCCTACCCTCGGCAAGGCGGTTTATCATGTATGGAACCCAGTCCTTTCCGTAGGGCACGTAAACGCTCAT
This sequence comes from uncultured Microcaldota archaeon, assembly GCA_963741095.1. Classification (GTDB taxonomy): domain Archaea; phylum Micrarchaeota; class Micrarchaeia; order Micrarchaeales; family Micrarchaeaceae; genus CAIOIN01. The sequence goes on along the minus strand of CAVUGN010000004.1, from coordinate 67,957 downwards.
ATTGAACTTCTTCTCTGATAGGTTTTTTAGTTTTTTGCCCCCGTAGCCCATCGGCGCCTCGAAGGTCACCTCGTCCTTGTAGTCCTTGCTCAGCGCGGCTATCTTGCCTATCAGGCCGGCGTTGTGGTCGAGGATTGTCACGTTCGCCTTTGCGGCCCTGAGCCCGTCTATGTAGCTCCTGTACAGCTTCAGCGCGTCGAAGCTCTCCTTCCTGTTGCCGGATTCCTTGCCGTGCAGGTGGCACTTGACCTTGATCAAGTCTTTCGACCTTATCGATCCGAGCACGCTGCTCTTCTCCTCGTTGCTCGGTATCACCTCCATGCCCAAGCAGTTGTGGCCGTCTTTGAACTCGTGGTAGAGAGATAGCATGTCTGCCGTGTCTATGCTGCTCTCGCTCTCCAGCCAGACCTTCTGCTTGTTTTCCACGGCCGCGTCGATGACCTCGTTGAGATTCTTGCCCATGAGCGAGCTGTCCAGGCCGTAGCCCAATTGGGTCAGCCTAAGCGATACGTCTGAATTGAGGTTCAGCCTTGAGGTCTGCTTTATCAGCTGCACGTAGGCGTTCGCGTTGTAGCGTGCCTGCTGCGGCTGCTCTATGTGGTCGTTCAGCAATGTAACAGTTGCATGCATGCCCAACGTGTTGAGCCTCCTGACCGCCTCGAGAACCGACTGGGTCGTCGAGCCGGCGATGTGCTTCTTGACCAGCCTGAAGACGATGCCCTTTATGAGGTGTTTTTGGTCTGACAAAATAAATCACTGATTCTGGAACTGCCGACTATGCCGAATTTCCCCCGAATCCGAGTGACACGGGCGCATTTTTACCCTCATTCTTCTTTTACGGGCTATACGAAGCCAAAGTATCTATTCTTTTGTCCATGCCAAGATATCTATTGGTTGCTACAGGTGCGATTTTTTTCATAAATCCTTAAAAAGGCTTGTGGGTAAATGCTAAGAGAGGGGGTATCGTGCAGGGTGACGTTGGAGTTTCTGGAGCTGCGAAGAGGAAGTATGTTGTAATCCTTGGCTCTCTGATGAGCGGCCTTGGCAAGGGCATAGCAACCGCTTCGATAGGAAGGCAGCTGCAGGCGAGGGGCTTCAGCGTGGTGCCGATAAAATTCGACGGCTACCTCAACACCGATTGCGGAACGATCAACCCCTACAAGCATGGGGAGGTCTTCGTGCTCGACGACGGCTGCGAGTGCGACATGGACCTCGGCACCTATGAAAGATTCCTCAACATCGACCTCAGCGGCGACAACAACATAACCGGGGGCAAGATACTCAAGTACGTGATCGACAATGAGAGAAAGGGGGTCTATCTCGGCGATGACGTCCAGATAGTACCGCACCTGACCAACGAGATCAAGAAGTGGATAAAGAGGGTTGGCAGCAACTACAAGGCCGATGTGGTGCTCATAGAGGTCGGAGGCACTGTCGGAGATTTGGAGAACGCATACTTCATAGAGGCCATGAGGCAGCTCACGTTGGAGGAAAGAGGGAATGTCGCGATAGTGCAGGTAACGTACGTTCCAGTTATGGATGCGGTGGGCGAGCAGAAGACAAAGCCCACGCAGCATGCGACAAGGGCGCTTCAGGGCATGGGCGTGCAGCCGGACATAATACTGTGCAGGAGCGGGGCGAGGCTGTCCGCAGACGCCAGAAGGAAGATAGCGATGTTCTGCAACGTGCAGCCAGAAGCGGTCATAGACGATTACGATTCCAAGACGATATACGGCGTGCCCCAATTGTTCGAGAGCCAGAACCTGAGCAGATTGATACTCGACAAGTTGGGCCTGAAGGGGGAAGAGAGCAACCTCAAGAACTGGAACGAGCTTGTTGCAAGGATAGAGAATCCGAAGAAGAAGGTTACGGTTGCGATAACGGGCAAGTACACCGCATTGAAGGACGCTTATGTCAGCATAAAGGAGGCGCTGGTGCATGCGGGCGCGAGCGCGGACTGCGAGGTCGACCTGAGATGGGTCGAGACAACGGACATAGTGGACAGCAAGAGCGCGGCAGAGGCGCTGAAGGGCTGCGACGGCATTATCGTGCCGGGCGGCTACGGGCCGCGGGGCACCGAAGGCAAGGTGGAATGCGCAAGGTACGCGAGGGAGAACGACCTGCCTTACCTGGGATTGTGCTTCGGGATGCAGTACATGGTCGTGGAGTTCGCGAGGAACGTCTGCGGGATGAATGATGCGAATTCGACCGAGGCGGATCCGAAGACGACGCACCCCGTTGTGGACCTGATGCCAGAGCAGAAGTTCACCGAGATGATGGGCGCGACCAACAGGCTGGGACTGCGCGAGATAGCGATAAAGGATGGCACGTTCGCCCGCAAGCTTTATGGCAAGGACATGGCGATGGAGAGATTCAGGCACAGGTACGAGATAAACCTCAATTACGTTAACGAGCTTGAGAAGAACGGTTTGATATTTTCAGGCGCCTCGGCGAGCGGTAAGATAATGGAGATTGCCGAGCTGAAGGGCAAGAGATTCTATCTGGGCACCCAGTTCCATCCTGAGTTCAACTCAAGGCTTGAGAGGCCGAGTCCCGTCTTCATCGGGTTCGTGGCAGCATGCCTTTCGAAGAAAGGCTGATGACAGGTCTTTCCGGAGCTTTATGCTAATTTTAAAAGTCTTGGGCAGGCATGATCATCCGACGCAGCACGCTTTGGGCAAGCCTTATATATTTTTGATTGCCAAGCGTAATTCGGTGGGTCGATGGCTACAATAAACCAGAATTATGATAAGCTGGGCGCGGGATATCTGTTCCCGGAAGTGGCAAAAAGGACAAACGAGTTCATCGCGGTGCATCCCGGCGTGGAGATTCTCCGCCTCGGCATCGGGAACACGACAGAACCCCTGCTTCCCTGCGTGATAGATGGGCTTCGCTCAGGAGTCGAAAAATTAAAGGATGTCAAGACTTACACCGGCTACGGGGATGAACAGGGAAACGCTGCACTGAGGAAGGCGCTCGCAGGATTCTACGCGCGGCGCGGCGTAAAACTTGAGGTCGATGAGGTGTTCGTGAGCGACGGGGCAAAACCAGATTCCGCGAACATACAGTCGATTTTCGGCATGAGCGACGTCGTCGCCGTGCAGGATCCGGCATACCCGGTGTACGTCGACAGCAACGTTATTGCCGGAAGGACTGGAAGGGCCAACGGCACAACCTATGAGGGGCTGGTGTACATGCCCTGCACGGAAGAGAACGGGTTCTTCCCGGAAGTCCCGAAGCAGAAGGTCGATATGATCTACCTCTGCAGTCCGAACAACCCCACTGGCGCGGTCGCAACAAAAGCGCAGTTGAAAGTGTTTGTGGATTACGCCCGCAAAAATAAGGCCGTGATCATATTCGATGCCGCATACCACTCCTTCATCTCGGACCCGGAACTGCCGAGAAGCATATACGAAGTCGACGGCGCAAAGGAATGCGCAATAGAGATAAACAGTTTTTCGAAGAGTTCGGGGTTCACGGGCGTGCGTCTGGGTTGGAGCGTGGTGCCCAAGGCGCTTGTGACTGAGGATGCGGCTGCGGGGAAGGTTAACGCCCTCTGGAACCGGAGGCAGACCACGATGTTCAACGGCGCCTCAAACATAGCGCAGGAGGGCGGGCTGGCCGCCATTTCCGAACAGGGCCTGAAAGAGAACCAGCAGACCATAGACTACTACATGGAAAACGCGCGCATAATCGGCGAAGGGCTGCGCGACAGGGGGTTCAGGATTTTTGGTGGCACAAACGCGCCTTACATCTGGGCCAAGACGCCAAACGGCATGGGTTCGTGGCAGTTTTTCGACAAGATGCTCTCCGAGGCGCATGTCGTCATAACCCCGGGCGCAGGCTTCGGCCCTTCGGGTGAAGGATACTTCAGGGTGAGCGCTTTCGGGCATCGCGAGAATGTTGTCAAGGCGGTGGGCAGCATAAAGAGAAATCTTAAGGTATGAACACGCTGTGTTTGGTGGATCCGATGAACAACGACAAGGACCTGTTTTTCAGCGAGGCGCAGATCCGGAAGATAATGGAGACGAATCCCACTCCCTTCCACATCTACGATGAGAAAAGCATCAGGGATAATGCAAGGAAATTGTACAAGACCTTCGCATGGGCACAGGGGTTCAAGAACTATTTCGCGGTAAAGGCCTGCCCGAATCCCTATTTGGTCGAGATCTTGAAAAAGGAGGGATGCGGCGCAGATTGCAGCTCTCTGCCAGAGCTGCTGCTTGCCGAGAAGGTCGGAATAAAGGGAGAGAGCATAATGTTCACGTCGAACGACACCCCCGCGGGGGAGTACAAGAAGGCCATGGAGCTTGGCGCGATAATCAACCTTGACGATATAACGCACATCCCTTTCTTGGAAGAGCACGCCGGCATACCGGGCATAATATGCTTCAGGTACAACCCCGGCCCTTTGAGAAAAACCGCGGCGGGCAACGTGATCGGAAATCCGGAGCAGGCGAAGTACGGGCTTACGAGGCCGCAGCTCTTCGAAGCCTATGCGGCAATGAAGGCCAAGGGAGTGAAGCGTTTCGGCCTGCACACGATGATAGCCTCGAACGAGCTGGACCCGCAGGCGTTCATAGAAACGGCCAACATGCTCTTCGACCTGGTGGTCGAACTCTCGCGCAAACTGGGGATAAGATTCGAGTTTGTGAATCTGGGCGGGGGCATAGGGATACCGTACAAGCCCGAGCAGAAGCCAGTGGACCTGCAGGTGGTTTCAGACGGAATTCGCGCGGCTTATGCGGAAAAGATAGAGAAGAACGGGTTCGCGCCGCTTAAGATATTCATGGAGAACGGCAGGATGATGACCGGGCCCTTCGGCTACCTGGTAACGACCGCGATCCACGAGAAGCACATCTACAAGGAGTACATAGGCGTCGATGCGTGCATGGCCAACCTGATGCGCCCCGCGATGTACGGCGCTTATCACCACATCACGATTCTAGGGAAGGAGGGCGCGCCGCGAGACCACAAATACGACGTCGTCGGATCGCTGTGCGAAAACAACGACAAGTTTGCCGTCGACCGTATGCTTCCGGAGATAAAGATGGGCGACATACTTGCGATACACAATGCCGGAGCGCATGGCCATGCGATGGGCTTCAATTATAATGGCAAGCTTCGCAGTGCAGAGATTCTGATGCAGAGTACAGGAAAAGCAAAGTTGATCAGGCGCGCAGAAACCCCGGAAGATTATTTTGCAACCCTGGACTTCCCCGAAGCCGAGATCAGATGATCTGCTCTCGTGATGACCGGGTTGCTGCAACAGGCCTCCGGCTGACCGCGTATTGCAACGCAATCAGGTCTGCCGATCAGCTCTGCTTCGCAAGAACCGCGTTGTAGTTCTTGTCCTTCCTGTTCTTCCATGCGCCCTTTTCGTGCACGTATGAGGCAATGATCGGCAGCGCCAATGTCGCTTCCGAGTAGACCATCTGCGTGTTGCTCAGGTTGACCTTACCCCATGAATGGGCCTCCTTGAGAGTTGAGCCTGAAAGGCCGCCATCACGCTCGTCCGCCACGGTTATCTGTATGGCGTACTTGTGCATCGGCTTTTCGAATCCGAGTACGTCTGTCGCGACCACAACATCCTGTGCGAAGTTCTTCGGCACGCCGCCGCTGATCATCAACAGTCCCGTTTCTTTGGACGCAATCTTCACCTTCGTCAATTCAAGGAAGTCCTTCGCCGTGTCTATGGAGACGTGGCTCTGCGGGTGATCCCACTGGTGCTTCAGCAGACCGAAGCCGGCGCTGCAGTCCGAGAACGAGGGCACGAATATCGGCACTCCCTTTCGGTAGCACTCGTAGACCACGGACTGTTCCTTTGCCTTGTTGTTCTTGTCCTTGTCGAGATACCTGCCCATCTCCACCAGGAATTCCCTTGAGGAGTAAGGTATGGGCTTGAGCGAATCCGCTATCTTCCCGACCGTTTCGTCGCAGACCCGCAGTTGATCTTCGTCTATGAACGTGTCGTATATCCTGTCTATCGCAAGCGACCTGAGCTCTTCGTCATCAACCATCGGCGTGCCGAGGTAGTGGCTGAATCCCAGGGCCTCGAAGAAGTCCTGGTCGACCATTATCGCGCCGGTCGAGACTATCGCGTCGACCATGTTGTCCTTCACCATCCTGTGCACTATGTTCTTAAGGCCGGCGCTGAATATCGAGCCGGCAAGGCAGAGTATCACAGAGCAGTCCTTGTCCTCGAGCATACGCTCGTATATGTTCGCCGCGTTGGCGAGGTTCTTGGACTGGAACGCCATGTATGAATAGGAGTCCACCAGGTCCTTTATCGTCTTCGTCTCTATGCTTATGTGCCTCAGCTTCTCGTTCAAGTATTTGCCCTTGTCGTTCTTGTTTGCCATGCTATCACCTCCGTATTATGATTGCAACGAAATCTTAAATAAGTATTGCGCAATACCGCGTGTGCAATAAAATGATTGGGTTATAAATACTTTTTAAACGAAGCGTAGATGTAGATGATGCAATGGCAGGGCTGATGGACGGCATAAAGAATGTCACGCTGAGCAACCTTTTCGGCAGCCTGCACGAGGCGATGCTCAATTTCGTGAAGAGCCTGGACAGCCTGATAGCCGAGAACAAGGACCTGACACTTGAGGATATAAAGACGCTCAGGGAGCACATAAAGGAAAGGCTTCAGGGCAGCGAGGAGATAACCGACAAGCAGAAGCTGCTGAAGCTCCTCGATCTTTTCTCCACGGACAGGGCGGTAGTGGAGCTGATGAAAGAAGAAGCGGAGGAATGGTTGGAGATGCTTGAGGCCATAGAAGACAACATAGCCAACCACGGCGGCGAGGAAACCGCGCAGGAGAAGGAGGAAGTGGAAAAAATCCACAGGCTCACAAGCGAGATAAAGGCCGTACTTAGGAAATGAACTAGCAATTCTTCAGAACGCGCTGCCGGCGAAGTAGAACAGTCCGATTACTGAAGAGCCGTCAGGTTGTTTAAGGTTTAGGTGGCGGCTCCTGGTAACCGTTCTCATCGTCTCTTTTTGATTTTGGCGGTGGGTTCGCCTGCTGATTCTTCATGAACGATTCGTAGATGTCCATGCTGCGCCGCCACATTTTTTCCACGTCCTCCATTGTTTTGACGGGCGCGGTCTCAGCCACCACACGCGCCCGGTCTGCTTCGGCTATCGTTTTGGTGTGCATGAGCCAGAATTTGTTCAGCTCGCCCCACAGTTCTATGGCGGCTTTCTCTTTTCCCTCTTTGTTCGCCGCGGCTAGAATATTGAGTCTCTGGTTGATGGCGTCCATTTCTTCTTTGGTTGGCGTTGCCAGACGAGTCTGTGCAGACGTCCACCATGCGCCCATAGCCATTCCCCAGGCCTGGATGCTGGAATTGTAAGTCCCGTTTGCGCTTCCGGACTTTGCGGTGCCGGCCGCCGTGGCTCCCTTCTCTTCCCCGAACAGTACGCCGTACTTCCGTATGACGCCTATGTTGTCCATGCCTGCATCCATTTCACCCTTGATGAACTCCCGCATTTCAGCAGGGGTCAGGACCCGCTTGTCGTCCGGTGCCCTCTTGTCGAATGCCACGTCCGGCAGCCTGAGCTGGACTATTGACTCTTCCAAGCGGACCACGCCATCATGTAGCCTGTTAACGTCAGGCAGCGTTTCCAGGATTTTTCTCATCTGCTCGTCAAGGCTCTTTGCCGACAGCAGCTGTCCGGTTTTGTAGACAGCGCGGGTGAATTGCGATGGAGAGCCGGAGTGGCTTACCTTGCTTAGGTATTGCCGCATTTCGTAAGAATCATAGCGTAGATCCGTGAACGGTGTGGACCATATCTCGGATAGCATGGACGGATTCCTGCCCGTCATGAGGAAGTCTGCCTCTTTTTTGCTCGATTTCATCAACGCATAAAGCTCGTTGTGTAACTCGGTTGGACTGTCGACCTTCACTTCCTTGATGACAGTGGATAGTGTGGGATCCAGCGTGGCATACTTTGCATTCCATTGTTCGTCCCATGTCTCCTTCATTTTGGTTACGCTCTGCTTTTCGTGAGTTAACGGGGTCGTCTTCCCGTTTAGAACGTTCGTGTCCCCCTCCTCCAGCCAATCTTTTACCGCCTTCTTCACGTCTAGTTCTAATATTGCCTTGAGCTTCTCGTTCGTTATGGTCGAGAGGTCGTAGCCCTTGAATGCGCCCTGTATCCTTAGCACCTCGTCCACAAGCCTCTTCACCGTGGCAGTTGCGTTTTTCTGTTCGTCGCCAGAGGTTTTTCTTGCATCGGATATGTTAATTGGCATTGAAGTGGACACTGGAGCAGCGCCGTCTATAACCGTTGTTTTGCTTGCCATAGCATCAACCATTTACAGTGATTATAGCGCCTTATCAGATATTTAGCCCTTTTTATAGTGGTTGGACGTTTGACGTCCTTATGCCACCGCACGGATGCCGTGCTCGCACAAATCGTTCAGCGGGCATTCTGCGCAGGCGGGCTTCGTCCTGCAATAACGCTTCCCCAGCTCGACGAACTGCGCGTGCATGTCGCCGTACAGCTCCAGGTTCTTTTCCAGCCTGCTTTCGAAATAGCTCTGCAGCTGGTCGTAACTTATCTCTTCCTTTATTCTGGGGTCTATCCTGTGCATCGCCCTCTTCGTGTATGCGTCTATCACGAAGATCGGCTTCTCTGCGGCGTATAGGATTATCGAATCCGCGGTCTCGTTGCCTATGCCGTTGTAGGATAAAAGTACTTTCCTGAGCTCGCTCTCTTCCAAGCTGAATAGCCTTTTCAATGAGCCGTAATCCCTTTTTATGGATCGGCATATTCCGATGAGCCTTCTTGCCTTCTGCCTGTAGAAACCGCTCGGCTTTATCAAGGATTCGAGAGTTGCCACTCTCATCGTTGATATCTTGTCGAAATCGAGGCAGCCTGCGCTCTTCAGGTTATCTATGGCCTTTTCCACGTTCTTCCAGGAGGTCTGCTGTGTGAGTATGGCCCCGACGAATATCTCGAACTTCGTGTCGCCGGGCCACCAGTCCAGGAAGCCGAACCTCGACCTAAGCTTTTTGTAGATCAGGGACGGGTTCGCGCCCTCCATGGGCTCACAGCTTGATTTCCCCGCTGTTTATCTTCTTTATTATCTCCCGGGGGTCCTCGTTCTCGCACTTGACGCCCATGCTCTTGCATGTCCCGAGGACCTGCTTCGCGCGCTCGGCGGTGCTCTTCCCGTAGAGCTTTGCCTCCTTTGACTTGACTACGTTCTTCAACTGGTCTAGTGTCAGGTTGCCTACAATCTCGTCCTTCACCTTCGCGCCAGTGGATATGCCAAGTTCCTTCATTATCATCGCGCTCGTTGGTGGCGCTCCGACCTCTATCTTGAAGGTCTTCGTGGTCGTGTCGACAATGACCTTCACCGGCACCTTTATGCCAGCGAATGGCTTGGTCTTCTCGTTTATCTCGGCGACTATCCCGTTGATGTTGACGCCCAAAGGACCCAGTGCGGGGCCGAACGGCGGACCGCCGGTTGCCTTGCCCCCTTCAACTAGCCCGGATATTATCGTTTCGCTCATACAATCACTACATCTTGTTTGCTCTTTGTATTACCTTCGCCGTGTTCATCTTCGTCGTTATCGGTATCGGCACTACAACGTCCATAAGTTCGACAGTGACCTCATCCTTCATCTCGTCCACCTTCAGCGCCTTGGCCTTGTAGCCCTTGAAGGGCCCGCTGGTGAACTCGACTATGTCACCCTTCTCTATTCCGGCGGCCTTGCCCCTGACCGCTATCAGCTTGCCCAGCTCCTCCTCGCTGAGCGGCTTCGGCAGCACGCCGCGTATGTTCCTTCCCTTGGTTATGAACTGCCTTATCGAGAGCTCGCTCTCCGCCTCGACTATTATGTAGCCGCGGAAGCCCTCCACGACAAGAATTGAATATATCGGGGATTCCTGAGGCGTTATCTTGTTCTGCAGCATGTTCGCTGCGATGCGCTCCTGGCCGGCAGTCACTTTTACGACGAAATACACAATATCACTTAAACATGAGTTCTTGAAAGTATTAAATCTTTCCTTGCTCAAGATGAATTTATGAGGTATGCGAAGATCTCAGAGAGGCATGCCGAGGATGCAAGAAGGCTTCTGTCAGGCCTTGGTGTTTTCGACAGGTCGAGGGAGACCGTGCATAGCCGCAGCTATGTCTATTTTCCAGTTATAGATACTGATGCAAAAGCTAAAAAGCTTATCTCTAGGTCCGGAATAGAGCTGGTCGAGATGAGGGGCGCGAAAATATCTGCCAGGGTTGATTACCAAGAGGCGCTGGATAGGATTCTGGGCCGCAAGGAGAAGGAACAGCTTTCAAGAGGGTACGAGCTTCTGGGGAACATAGCCATTATTGAGATGTCGGACGAATTGAAGAAGAAGGAAAAGGTTATTGCGAAGGCGCTCATCGCGGCGAACCCGAGAGTCAGGACGGTCCTGGCAAAGGTCGGAGGAGTCTACGGGATCTACAGGAAGAGGCGGTTTAGGCACATCGCAGGCGCGAGTAGTTACATTGCAGATTACAAAGAGAACGGTTGCGTGTTCAGATTCGATGTCCGTAAGGTCTTCTTCTCAAGCAAACTTTCTTTCGAGCGGTCCAGGATGGCTTCTCTGGTGCACGATAGGGAACATGTGATAGTGGTGGGTGCAGGCGTGGGCCCGTTCGTGATAGAGATTGCGAAAAAGCATCCTGGTGCAAGCGTTGTCGGAATCGAGCCGAACAGGCACGCGTACGACGCGATGAAGTACAACATAAAATCCAACAAGACGCAGAACGCCAAGGCGAAATTGGGGGACGTCAGGAAAGTTTTCGGAGAGTACGCCAGTTATGCTGACCGGATAATCGTGCCAATGCCCACCGTAAGCCTGAAGTTTCTCGATCCGGTTATCGCAATGGCGAAGAGAAAGTCTGTGATACACTTGTACGTCTTCGGCAAGACGGATAGCGTTCTTGCGGATTCGTGGGGCATGATCAAGGACCATGCAAAAGCCAAAGGATACAGAACCAGAATGCTTGGTCATAGGATTGTGAGACCATACTCGGCCAAGGACGTTGAGGTTGTGATCGACTTCGGAATTGAGAAAATTGGTGGGAAATAAAAGCGATGAGTATAGTTACCAATTTATACTTATATTGCCTAAATTGTAAGCGATAACATGTCCGTACTTGATAGCATAGGGCTTTGGATTGGAGCGATCATCATAGTGCTCGGAATAATCGTCTACGGGACGTACAACGGGCTGATATCGAAGAGGAACAGGGTCCAGGACGCGCTGGCGCAAATCGACGTTCAATTGAAGAGGAGATACGACCTGATACCCAACCTGGTCGAGACGGTCAAGGGCTACATGAAGTACGAGAAGAGCACTCTAACGCAGATAACACAGCTTAGGAGCTCGATAGTGACAGGATCGGTGCAGGACAAGGCTGCTGCGAACAACCAGCTCAGCGCAGCACTGAAGAGCATCTTCGCGGTAGCGGAGAACTATCCGGACCTGAAGGCATCTGATACTTACAAGAATCTGGAGGACGAGCTGTCGAACACTGAGGACAAGATATCGTTCGTCAGGACCTCGTACAACGATTACGTCTTGGATTACAACAATGCCATACAGCAGTTCCCAGGCAACATCTTCGCAAACATGTTCGGCTTCAAGGCTACGGACTTCTTCAAGGCTCCGGAAGAGGCGGCTGAACCGGTGAAAGTCGACCTGACCAGCGACGATGCCACCGGCAGCGCACCAAGTGCGCCGAAGAAGGCCGCGCCAAAGGCCAGCAAGAAGTGAACTGCAATGGCAAGCTTCTTTGACGAGATAGCCAAGAACCAGGTAAAGTCCCTGATTCTGATGCTACTGTTCGGCATGCTGTTCGCTTTAGTCATATACGCGGTCGTCGTCCTGTTCGGCGGCGGCCTTTTTGCCTTCGCCTTCGGGCTGGTGCTCGTGGCGATATACGCGTTGTTGACTTACCAGTTCGGCAGCAAGGTCGTTTTGGCAGTGTCAAGGGCAAAGGAAGCGGATCAGAAGCAGTACCCCACGCTCTATTCTGTCGTGGAGGGGCTGGCGCTCGCGACGCAGATAAAGATGCCGAAGATCTACATAATAGACGATCCTAATCCGAACGCTTTTGCGACGGGCAAGCACAGCGCGCCGTGCGTGGCAGTCACAAGCGGCCTGTTGCAAATGATGAACAAGCAGGAGCTGCAGGGCGTGATAGCCCACGAGATATCGCACGTCGCGGACAACGACGTGCAGGTCATGACTATAGCGATTGCGTTTGCCGGAGTTATCGGTCTTGTGGCCGTTCTGATGCGCAACATGCTCCTTTTCGGCGGCAATCTTGGGGGAGGCAGAAAGAACGAGGGATCCGCAATAATACTGCTGCTTGCGTTTGTGGTTGGGCTGCTGGCCCCGTTCTTCGCGCTGCTGATAAGGCTCGCGATATCAAGGAAGAGAGAGTACATGGCCGACGCGAACGGCGCAAGGATTACAAGGGATCCTGGAGCGCTTGCGAGCGCGCTAAGGAAGCTGAAGGCCTATTCTGCGAACCCTAACGCGCAGAGCGTGAGGCACGCGAACGAGGTCACCGCGTCGATGTATTTCGCGAACCCGTTCACAAAGCAGAGCGTGATGGGGCTTTTCTCGACTCACCCGCCGATCGATGAAAGGATAGCGATACTCGAGAAGATGTACTGAAGGAATAAATATTTTGCCTTACACTGTTTAACGACCATCTTCATGGAAAGTGTGCCAATGGCATCACTAGTAGAAGCCAGCATCAGCACCTACAGGCAGGGAACCGAGAAGGGCATAGACCTGGAGTCCCTTGTCAGCAACGCCACTTGGCGCGAACTGCTCATAGAGCTTGTCGAGACCAACAGGCTGGATCCCTGGGACATAGACCTCTCGAAGGTCGTTGACAGCTACATGGCGATAGTCAAGGAGATGCGGGTCATGGACCTGCACGTTCCTTCGAACATAATGCTTGCCGCTTCCATACTGCTTAGAATGAAGAGCGAGAACATGGGCATTTTCGCCGAACCTGTTGTTGAGGAAGTACCGGAGATGGTTCAGGGCAGAATAACTCCGGAGGTGCCTGAGCTGCTGCCAAGGATGAGGATGCAGCCGGGCAGGAAGATATCGCTCAACGAGCTTATGGCTGCGCTTGACGATGCGATAAAGACAAGCAGCAAGCGCGAGACGATAGAGCATGAAAGATTCGTGCCACTCATGGACAGGCTGGTACTTAGCAAGGATGACATAGACGAGAAGATTGACGCCGCTTTTGGACTGGTGAAGAAGAGCGCGGATCGCGAGGGGGTGACCACCTTCGCGCGAGTCTCAAGCGGCTTCGGCAACATGGAGAGCATGCTGCTCGACCTTTTCGTGCCGCTGCTGTTCCTTGCGCACATGAAGAAGGTCATGCTTATGCAGGAGGAGTTCTTCAACGAGATATTCATAAAGCTTGAGAGTGAGGGTAGTGGCAGATGAGAAGAGGAGCGAGGAGTACAAAAGGATAGCGGAAGCCGCGCTCTTCACCTCAGGCAGGGCGATGAGCGCCGAGGAGCTCGGCGGCATCATGGGCCTTGCGGGAGTGGGTTATGTCAAAACGGTCATGAACGAGCTGGTTAGCGACTACGAGGCAAGGAACTGCGCGCTCGTGGTATCGAGGATAGGGGACAAGTACCTGCTAGGCGTCAAGAATGATTACATAGGCAAGGTCAACACCCTTGCCGGAGCCCCGGACATATCGAAGAGCTCGCTCAGGATATTGGCTTATGTTGGAAAGAACGAGCCGGTTATGCAGAGCGCGCTGGTGAAGGCCTTCGGCAGCTCAATATACGATCACGTGAAGGAGCTCACAGAAAAAGATTTCGTCAAGGCGACAAGGGTCGGCAGGACGAAAAAAATTGAGACAACGCAGAAATTCAGGGAGTACTTCAACCTTTGATCAGTACACTGGATGTCTTTCTTCTACACCTTCTTTGCTGTTCGCGTGCAAAGCAGCAACGAAAAGGAACGACGACAATCTGTTGAGGTATTTCAAAAGCTCGTCGTTTATCTTCGCCTCGGATTTTGCGCCGATCACCGAGCGCTCCGCCCTTCGACACACCGCTCTTGCGAGATGAAGATGAGCCGCGCCGTCAGATCCGCCTGGAAGCACGAACTTCTTCGGTTCCGGGAAGGTGGCGCCGAGTTCGTCTATCGCTTTCTCGAGCCCCTTTACCTTCTGCTTGTTTATGCGTTCCTTGAGCGCAGAATCCGTGCCATTGAGCGAAGCGGCAAGCTCCGCCCCTACAATGAAAAGATTGTTCTGCACGTGCATGAGCATGTTCGACACGTGCTTTTCAGTGAGCGAGGTTATGGCGATGCCTATGGCGCTGTTCAGTTCGTCGATGTCTCCTATCGCGACTATGAGCCTGTCGTTCTTTCCCAGCCTGGCTTTTCCCAGAGTGCCGGTGCAGCCGCAGTCGCCCGCGCCAGTGTAGTACGCCATAAGAACCCATTAAATAACATTATTAATCTTTAATAAACATTTCATTGTAGGGGCTCGTAGTCGAGTGGTAAGACGTTACCTTCACAAGGTAAAGACCAGGAGTTCGATTCTCCTCGAGCCCACCATGTGATTCTATGTCCAACAAAATAAGGTGCGCGCACATACTTGTGGAGAAGCTGTCTGTGGCCCAGGAGGTGCTGCAGAAGATCAACAACGGCGAGAGCTTCGCGAAGATGGCTGAGCAGTACTCGATTGATGGCTCGAGGAAGCACGGAGGGGACCTGGGAGAGTTCGGGAAGGGCATGATGGTGAAGGAGTTCGAGCAGGCGGCGTTCGCGCTTGAGAAGGGTCAAGTGTCAGGGATAGTGAAGACCCAATTTGGTTATCACATAATCAAACGTCTGAGCTAGTCGGCTAAGTCGTCTATAACTTTTGGACGACGAAAACAAATCTATGGCGCGGAAGGAGTATTCCTTTATCGGTTGAAAACTTTTCAACGTATTTTTGCAACTTATTTTTGTCTTTTTCCGAATCGAAATCCTCAAAAATAGGAACACCTTGTAGGAATAAGTCAAGTTGTTTATATGAAGGGTAATATTCATTATAATAAAAATCCTCTGCAAAGACGACCGCGAAACCGAGGTCTTTGAGTTCCATTAATCGCGCGTTCAATGCCGACTTGTTCCATTTTCCATAATCTTGCCCCCTGCCGAATATTTTCTTTAGATCCATTGTATCTTTTTCGCCTATACTGATATAGACGTAATAGCCTTTTGTTTTGAGGATTCTGTAATACTCTTTGGGGTATGATGGGCCTCTTCTGGAGTATACGAGATCAAAAAAGGAATCTTTAAAGGAGGTATGCTGCGCATTCTGGAAGGAGTATTCGACATTTTTGCTTCTTGCGTCTTCGTTGTGGCTTTTTGCCACGTCTAGATTTATTCGTGAATTATCGATCCCGTACACTCTTTTGAAATGCGGCGCTATAGAGATGGTAAATTTGCCATCAGCGCAGCCGATATCAATCGCGGTTTTACTTTTTGAACTTAATTCTAGCAATTTTTCCTTGAAAATTTTTTCGGGATCAAGATCGGGATATTCTGTCTTATATTTTGGGCGGACACCGTATCCGTAGCCGCCAAATTTCTTGGCTATTTTATCGTAATATGTACCGTTCATTGGCACACTAGTAAGATGGTCGCATTCTCATCGGATTTTCATTTGATTGTCATGCAAGATTCAGCATCAACACGGCAAGATTCAGGATCGCAGCAAAGCTGACCCAGAGTATGTATGGTATCATCAGCGTTGCGGCGTTTTTCGACAGTTTTGAGAATTTTAGTATGGTTGCAAGTATGGCAATCCACAGTATGGATATGGAGATCAGGCCCAGCAACGGGGATTTCAGCCCGAAAAAGAGTATGGTCCACATGAAGTTCAGTATCAACTGCAACGAAAACAGCTTGAGCGCGGGCTTTACTCCGTTCTCCTTGATGCCCTTTTCCCAGATCAGGTATGCAGAGATACCCATCAGCGCGTACAGCAGCGTCCAAACTGGTCCGAAAAGCCAGTTCGGCGGGCTGAAGCTCGGCTTGTGCAGGGTCGCGTACCACGTTGTTATTGAAGAAAGAGTGAACACCGAGCCCAACAATCCCACGAACTCGCAGATGAGTATCGCCGCGATGAGCTTGAAAAGCTTGCCCTTGTTCATATTAGACAATGAACTGGCCTATTTAAAAAACCTTTCGGGAGTGCGTCATGTAAGACGCAGTTTTGTCTTCAGTTTCCTTGAGAGGTTCTCGAGGTCCTGGACGGTGTAGAAGAATGCCATCCATGACCACCTGCCCCATCTCCGCAGTCCTTCTCTTTTTATCTTTTCCACGGAATCCCTGTTGTTCTTCGGCTCTTTTCCATAGAACAGTTTCCCGAAGACCTCAGCCGACCAGACATCGATCGGGAAACCGCCGTGCGGATTTATTATGTCTGCAGAGTAATCGCCTATTCCGGGCAATTCCAGAAGCATGCTCTTCGCCTCTTCTGGTTTAAGCATTTCCAGCTCTTTTGTTGTCGGGAATTTTTCCCTTGCCAGTTTCTTTGAAAGGTTGACGATATGTTTTGCCCGGTATCCCAATTTGCAGGTCCTTGCCAGTTCGACAGCATCATGACCGGATAGGTCTTCCGGCCTCGGCCACGCGTATATCTTTTTGCCGTCGAATTCGGCCAGATCCCCGTACTTGCTTATCACGCAATCCATCATCTCGTTGCTCCGCTTCAGCGTCGTCATCTGCAGCAGTATTGAAAGGAGGGCATCGGGGAATATGGTGCTGGAATCGGTGTTGTGCATTCCGTGAAGATCCTTCACTGCGTGCTTGAGTATCTTATCTTTCGCTGCGAAACGGTAGAACTCGGACAGATCATCATCAGCACCAATGTTATGATTCAACAGGTTCTTCATTTCCGCAAGCTGCTTTTCGCCAGGTTTGTTTTTAAGGAAAAGTTTTGCGATTATCCTTGGGTTCTTTGTCGTGCCTTTCGAAACCAACTTTACCCCGGCGAGGACGCCGTTGAGATGCGTTGCGGTCCACATCGTGCCTTTCTCGTAGATCTCGAAGTTGGTGAACAGTGACCAGCCAGCTGGTTTTTTTATCGTGAGTCGGAAGTTGTACGGGGAAATGGGTCTTATCTCATATTGGATTGCGTGTGAAAGCCCGACCATGAGAACCCCCATATTAACTATCGATGCGAAATCTTAAATTCGTTCCAAAAAACATTTTCGGTAAAACCCGCAGCGGGAATAGCTTTATATTTATGAAGGTCATATAGAGTATGGGGAACCTTAATTCGGAACGGCAGGCAACTTCTAATTCTTACGGAACGCTGAATGAACTGCTCAGGAGCGGCAGCAGGACCGACGAAGGCAAAAGGGTTTTGGCCGACATAGAGGTCAGGGACAACAATGGCAGGATGGACGTCCGTTTCACTCCAAAAACAGTCGTTTCGATATCGGATTACGCAAAGGACCCTGTCAGATTTGATCCAGTATCGTTTGCCGCTTTACTGCATGACAAGGGATACGCAAAGGTAAAGAATGTTGCCTACGCGGGTGGCACAGCCCCAATAGTGATCACCGAGGACGGCAGCGGCTATCTTCTTACGGTAAGAAGGGATGAAAAGGCCCCTACGAATCCGAACACGCTTGATTCGCTGGTCGGAAGGGGCAACAGCGCGGATCCCTTGGTCTCGTTGGTCGGTGAAGCGGTGGAAGAGGTGATGTTTCTTGATCGCAAGGGCAGGGTCGTGATACCGCAGTTTTCCCAGACCGAGTTGAAGGCGTACAACGGTCACGTGCACAGGACGATAAACAGGCTTTCGGATAGGCTGGCAGACGATTGGGGAGTGACGATAGGCAACGTGCATGCCGAGGTTTGCATGGAAAGGATGAACACGCCGTTCTATCTCAATGGGATACCGGTCGGGATAGGTTTCTCGCCCATCGAGGATGGATGCAAGGAAGCGTCGATATTTGACATGATGCTTCCGTCTTATGTTATGAGGATGCCGATTGGCGGATTGAAGGAAACGATATGGTATGAAACCGAGCACGAAGCCAGGGGCGGTGTTCCCGAGCGCAAATCCATACTGTGGAAGATTAGGAATGGCAGCGACCATTCGGCGGCGGTGATGATGTTCTGCAACGGCGAAAAGATGGATGAATGGGATTCGCCGCACGAGTATTTGAAGTCTGCGGGATTGGATCCGCACATGCCGCTGGCGCCGAGCACCGCAACCATGGTGCATTATCTTGGCATAGACTTCGGTTTTGGCACAAACGGTTACATGCACCCGCTTGACGAGCTGCTAAGGTCCGCGGATTAGGATGCGTCAGTTGTAGGATTCGTCCTCGGAGTTGTACTCTGAGTTGAAGGTCTTGTGTATCGCTTCAGCCTTCTTCTTGCCTATCTTCTCTATCTCCATGAGCTCCTCCACGCTTGCGTCCGCTATCCTGCGCGCGTTCTTGAATTTCGTGAGCATCGCCTTCGCCAGCTTCGGCCCGACTCCGGGAAGGTTGCCTATTATGTACTCCTGGAACTGCTCGTGGGTGTGTGCCCGAGCGGCGCCCTTCAGCGACGGTTCACGCTTCTCATCGGTCTGCTCGTGCCTAGCTATGCCCGCAATTATCTCGCCGGATTCTGTCGCGCTGCGCGAGGATATGATGATCACGCCGTAATCGACGTACAGCGACGCAATGGCGCCGTTTATCACCTTGCTCTTGAGCCTGAAGGTGTCGCGGTCGCCCTCGATGAGCAGCATGGGGACCTCGTAGCTGTCGCTCAGCCTGTCCAGCTGGTCGAAGAGCCTTCCGCTCATCATCGAACTCTCGAAGTCGTAGACGGTCTTTCTTTCTATGCAGATGCGGTCCGATATTATGTAGTCCCCGACCGGCAGGGTCTCGCACCGGACCTCAACGCCGTTGGCCTTGAGCGCCGCGGCGATATCCGAGTTCCGCTCGCGCTGGTCCATTATCACCGTTGTTTGCATGCCCTTCATCCCTTAGAGTAGGTTATGTTGCTCACGTATATCGGATAGTCCTGGTCCTCCATGAAGAAGAGCAGGTTGCCCCGCGGCCCCGACACCAGCGTCGCGTTCACGCGGTACGGTCTCAGCGACCCCGACACGTTCACCGCGGCGATACGGGCTATGCCGGAAGACGACTGCTCTTCGATCAGCAAAACTGACGGCTTGGGCGCCAGCGCCTCGAACGTCAGGGTGGTGTTGACGGATTGCTGGATGAGCGGCGATGTCAGGTAGGGCGCATAGACGGCCATCGCGCCGGGGCTCGAGGGCAGCCACATCCTTGTGATGGTGCCGTTGAAGGGCACGGGCACCTCCTGCCATTCGGTCACTATAGGGTAGGAGACGTAACTCCTGAACAGCGACCTGTCCACTGAATTCGCGGTCGTGAATGCGGTGGTGGTGTTGTCGTTGTAGACCGGGTTTCCGAAGGTTTTGACCAGGTAGTTGAGCAGCTCCAGCAGCGAGGTGCTGTTTTTGTAGGCGTTCTTCTGCACCAGGACAAACGAGGTGTTGTAATTGTACAGCGACAGCAGCGTCTGGTTCGTGAAATTCTCGTTCACCGGAGATTCGAAGGTGGCCGCGCCCTCCGATGCCAGGGTCGATGATTGGATTGCCAGAGGTATGTTGTAGATGGACAGCTCTTCCGTGAGATTCGGTCTGCTCACGTAGCCCCCGACGATGGGCTTGTGCATTATGGAGGTGTAGTAGGTCGCCATTGCGGATGTCTGCGTATCAAGCGCGGGCAGCAGGATGACGGAGAAGTTGCCGGGCAGGTTCGACAGTTCGGTGTAGACGTTGGAGGGTATGACGGATGTAGACACCTTGCCCGCTATGGCGCTGGAGCCAAGAGGCATACCGTTGCTTTCCACCAGTATGAGCAGCGACAACGCAACTGCCAGATAGAGCGCCTTCTTTTTGGTTCCTGCCTCTCCGAATTTTTCGATCAGCGCCTTGGCGCCGAAAGCGGAGAGTATCGCAACCATCATGGTCAGTATCAGGTTGAACCTTCCGGGCTCGCTGATCGAATTGAGCGCCGGTATGAGATGGTAGAGCTGGTACAGCCCCGGTATCTGGGTCATGGTGCCCGCTATTTGCAGGTAGGGCCCGATTGCAAGCCAGCCGAACACGACAGCCAGCGCCAGCCAGGGCAGAGAACGCTTTCGGTTCTGGAACATCCCATACAGCGAAAGCGCAATCGCGGTGAAACCCACGTACGCCGTGCGCTCGCCCAGCTCATAACCGGAGTACAGCGAACCGTAGATCGAGGACGCGTTCATGAATGAGAATATTCCGTTGTAATAGCTGGGCACGAAGAAGGACAGCAGATCGCTGCTCCAGGTCTCGCTGTACTTGGCAGTGTTCGCCAGATTCACTGCGGACAATCCGCCGGGCTTGAGCAGCGCTCCGAGCATGGGGACAAAGCTCCAGGAACCGATCAGGAGGGCAGCCGCCGCAAAAAGCGCCATCGAGACTGCAAAGTCCCTGTTGAACACCCTGCTTCGCGTGCGTTTGTTTATCGCGTACATCAGAACGATGAGCGCCAGCAGCATGAGAAGCATCAGGCTCTGCTCGGCGTTGCCCATCAGCGTTGCGAACGCGAAAGACAGGGACATGCCCAGTATGCTCCAGTAGTTCCTTTTTTCCCTGAGGATCCTGAGCGTGAAGTACAGGAAGAGCGGGACCCAGCCTATGAACACGAAGCCGAGGTTGGCGTAGGACTGCGCTATGTGGAAGGCGCTGAAGGTGAACACGAGCCCTGCGATGAAAGCGGCGTAACCGTTCTTGACGAGATAACGCGCGAGCAGGAACATCGCCGCTCCGGAGAACGCGAAGCCCAGCATGAACATGAGGTTGTAGGAGAACGCGACCCCGGCCAACTGGAATGGCGCGGACAGCAGCGCTGTGAGCGGTGCCATGGCCTGGAAGGTCAGGTTTGCACCGACGGGCCAGAAGAGCAGGCTGGTCGAGTATATGCTGGCGTGCAGATTGAGCAGCGCGTAGTTGACCCACCAGATGTTCCAGAGGTTCTGGAACGGGCTAGCGCCCGAACCGGGCGCCGAGGCGAACATGTTGAGCGTTATCGGGTAGAAGATCGCAAGCGCGATCACCAGGTACAGCAGCGCTGCCGCGGTGAACGCCTTCAGCACCGACCCGCATTTTTCCTTTGCCGACTGGATGGATTTGCGCCGGTCAAAGCCGCGCGTTTTTACCTTTGGGTCTTCCATGTCAAATCGCCTACAGAGATAGAGCAAATTGCAGACAGTAGTTATTATATCTTTATATTTTTATATCTATTTCAACCGCCGGACACGCACGGCTTATTCTGTGGTCCGGGTGTTGCGGTTTGATCGTGGTGCTTGGAATTGGACTATTCTGACCTGACCGTAATAATACCCACGCTGAATGAGAGGGACAGCATAAAGAAGGTACTGGGCGCGCTGACGAAAAGGTACGCCAACGCGAGCATAATAGTGTCCGACGACGGCTCTGACGACGGCACGCGTGACGCGGTGCGGGCGCTTGGAAGGAGGAACGGCCGCATAAGGCTTCTCGACAGGTCGCAGAAGAAAGAGCACGGGCTCACAGCAAGCGTGCTCGATGCCGCAACGATTGCGGGAACACGGAAGATCGTCGTCATGGACGGCGACATGCAGCACCCGCCGGCCAAGGTGGGGAGCATCGCAAAAGCTCTGGACCGCTACAACCTGGTCGTCGGGGTGAGGACGCGCGTCAGGGATTGGGGCGTCCGCAGGAAGGCGATATCGAGAGGCATGGACTCGCTGTCGCGCATCTCGTTCGCGCTGCAGAACAAAAGGACCTGCAGCGACATGATGTCCGGCTTCTTCGGCATAGACGCCCCGATGTTCAGGGACATGATAGCGAGGCGCAGGGGCAGGTTCGTAGGAGAGGGCTACAAGGTGCTTCTCGACATACTGAAGCTGATGGACCGGCGCAGCAGCATCGGGGAAGTTTATTATACGACCTTTCACATTAGGAAGGAGGGCAGCTCGAAGTTCGGGTTCAGGCACGTGCTGCCGACCCTGAAATCGACCATGGGATGATGAGTGCATGGATGATGTTTATTCAAACGAGATGGGCGCGAAGACCGCAGGGCTGGCGAGCTACATATTCGTCTCCAAGATAATCGGGATGCTCATCGCGGGCCTGGCGCTGATCGTGGTCGCAAGGATCCTCGGCCCCAGCGTCTACGGCATCTACACCGAGGCGATAGCCGTTGCCGGCCTGTTCAGCATGGCCAGCGATTTCGGCATAGGCACGGCGTTCAACAAGTTTATAGCAGAGCACAAAACGCTTGGCAGGATAGGCAAGATAGACGAGCTCATCTCCAACGGCCTGTTCGCCTCCCTGATTCTTGGGATTGTGCTCACCATTACGGCTTTAGCGCTGAGCGGGATTCTCGCGTCGCTGGTGCTGCACAACGCGGCCTATGCGTACGTGCTGCAGCTGGCTGCATTCATGGTCGTTGTGGGCATGATCGCGACCGCGCTGAACAACGCGATGGTCGGCTTCGGAAAGGGCATCCACTTCGCTCTGATGCTGATGGCGCAGGTGGTGGTGCAGACCATAGTGAGTGTGTCGCTCGCGCTGGCGGGCTTCGGGGCGCTGGCGCCCATACTGGGATTGCTTCTGGGCGGGGTGTCGCAGATAGTGTACGCGCTGTACGTGATATTCTTCGTCAACCATGTTAAGCTCGTTATGCCTTCCTTCGAAGCGATCGGCAGCATATTCAAATTCTCGCTGCCGATTGCGGCGACGAGCGCATTGTCGGCGATGGTCAGCAGCCTGGCCGTGATGGTCCTGGGAGTGTATGCGACGACCGCCGTGGTTGGCAACGTGGGCATCGCGTCGAAGGTGGGCTCTTTCGTGGGCGCTTTCGCGGAATCGATAAGCGTGTCGTTGCTGCCGGCCTTCGCCTCCACGATTGCCACGAAGCAGAAGAAGGGCAGCCTGAGCAGGTTGTACAACTATTCGATCTACGTTTCGCTGATGATAATGATTCCGGTTCTGCTGTCCGTTGCCCTCCTATCCAAGCCGTTCACCTTCACGGCCTTCAGCGGCGAGTACACCCTGGCGCCGCTGTACGTTTCCATAGTGGGCGTCGGGGTCCTGATCAACATAATCGCAGCGTACACCTCCACGCTGCTCATAAGCGGCAACAAGGTCAAGGCTCTTCTCAGGAGCTATGTCGTGCTCACCGCTTTGCAGCTCGTGGCTATGGCGCTGCTGATCCCGGAGTTCGGAGGCCTGGGCATGGTTGTGCTGATCTACGTGATAACGCCGATAGCCTCGGTGCTTCTGTTCGCGCGCGAATCGAGCCTGGCACTCAAGGTGAGGCTGGAATTGGACAGGCCGCTTAGGATAGCGCTTGCGGGTGTGATCAGCGTGCTCGTCTTCGTTCCCATAATGCTGCTGTTCCCCAACAATTCCATAGGCTTGCTGGCGGGCATAGCGATAGAGCAGATGGTGGTCTATCCGCCCATGCTGGCATTGCTGAAGGGCGTGACCGCAAAGGATCTCGACGGTTTGAAGAGGATGAGCAGGCGACTGCCGGTCATCGGGACGGCGATTGCGCTGCTCGCGGATTACTCCCTGAGGTTCGCAAGGTCCTGATCAGTTGAAGAGGAATTTGAAGTCGATCAGCCACAGCTTTATGCCGTCGATCAGCTTCATCTGCTTGGAGCTCCCGACTCTCTTGTAGTAGTGTATCGGCACCTCGCCGATCTTGTAGCCCGCCTTCTTCGCCTTGACGTTCATCTCGGTCTCTATGCCGAAATACTTCTCCTTCAGGTCAAGCGAGTTGAAGACGTAGCTCTTCATCGCCCTGAGGCCCGTCTGGGAATCTGTGAGCTTCAGGTTGTAGAGCAGATTGGCGGTCTGCGTTATGGCCCTGTTGCCCAGCTCTATGTAGAACGGCATCGCCTCCCTGCTGATGTTCTTGAACCTGTTGCCGACCGCCATGTCCATGCCCTCTCGCACCATGGTTATCACCTTCTTCAGGTCGTCCACGTCGTAGGTAGCATCGCCGTCTATCAGGCACAGTATGTCGGTCTTTATGCTCTTCCTTGCCTGGACGCAGGCGACTCCCTTGCCGGAGCCGCGCTGCTTAATGATGAGCAGGTTCCGGTTAGTGAAATCTATGTTCAATGAGCTCCTGTCGCCCTTGTAGACCACGATCACCTTGCAGTTGCTGAGCCTGTTCAGGACTTCTTTTGTCACCTTGCCCGCCGCGGGCTCGTCCTTGACTGGTATAAGCACGGTCGTATCGGAATAGTCCACTCTAGCACCACGAATTTCGGTAGAAGTTTAAGGCAGTTAGTATTTTAAAGGAGTGGCTAAATCACTATGGGTAAAATGCAGGCAATTCCAGGCGAGAGGGTCCGGGCGTTCATAGCAGTCGATATTCCCGACGGGATAAAGGAGAGGATTTGCGCGGCAGCAAAGGAGGCAGAATCGGACGGCATAAGGACCGTTGCCGCGGACCAGATGCACATAACGCTCTTTTTCCTGGGCTATCTCGACGCGACGCAGGTGGAGACGGTAAAAGCCGTTTTGGCCGGGATGGACTGCAAGGAGTTCGGCGTATCGCTGCACGGTGCCGGGACATTCACGATAAGGAGGCCGCGCGTGGTCTTCGCGAACATACTCTACGGTGCTGACGAGCTGAACGCCATGCACGAAGCGGTCTCCGGCAAACTGCCGGCGATGATGAAGCTGGAGAAGGAGGAGTTCACGCCGCACGTGACGATGCTGAGGCTGAAGAGGTTCGACCGGATCACCACCGAGAGGGCCAGGGCGTTCATAGAGAAATACAAGGACACGGATTTCGGCAACTTCGAGTGCAAAGAGGTGAAGCTGAAGAAGAGCGTACTCACGGGCGAGGGAGCCTTGCACAGCGACCTGTTTGTCAAGAAGCTTGATTGACCGCAGAGGCTCGAGGGTGCATGGAGTCATAGGCCCGTCGGTAGGTCTATGAAGACTGTCTTCAATCCGAATTTCTTCTCTAGAAGCCTACCCAGCGCCTTGACGCCGCTGGTTTCGGTCTTGTAATGGCCCGCGAGTATGACGTTGAACTTGCACTCTTTTGCAGTGTAGTACATCCAGGAGAAGGCCTCGCCGGTTATGAAAAGATCGGCATTCTTTTTGATGGCTTCCGGTATGTCCGAGGAGCCAGCGCCGGAAACTGCAGCTATCCGTCTTATCTTTTTCTTGCCGAACCCCCAGACGCGGCATTTGGTGCCGAGATTCAGGTTTATCTCTTTTGTTATTGCGTCTAAGCTTCTGGGTCTGCTCAGATAGCCGAGATATCCCACACCCCCGAACTGCGCTACGGGTTTTGCGCCCAACATGCTGAACAGGTAGGTGTTGTGGCCATACTTCCTGCTCTTGTCGAGGGGCAAGTGCGCCGCATAGAGCGAGATCCCGTTCTTTTTGAGGAACCGCACCCTTTTCTTGTTCATGCCCATCGTGTCCTTCTCGCCCTTCCAGAAGATGCCGTGATGCACGATGAGGAGGTCGCAGCCCAGCCTTTTCGCGGCCTTGAAGGAATCCATGCATGCGTCGGTCGCAAGCCCCACCTTGCCTATGCTTTTCGAAGCGCGGACTTGAAGGCCGTTCCGCGAGTTGTCTTCTATGCTCTTTATCTTGACTTCTTTGTTCAGCAATCGGACGACCGCGTTCAGTTTTGCCTTTGTCGCCATGCTATCGCGGTGCCGCCTTTGGCCTGCTCTCCTTGAATTGCTCCATGGTCGTGTAGTTCTTGAGCTCCCCGGCCCTGTAGAGCCTGTCTTCGAGCAGCACGTTGTGCGTCGTGCCCAGCCTTGTGTCGAATGCGATGTGTCTGAGTTCCGTGCCGAAAAGGTCCACCTCGACCAGCTTTATGTCCCTTGAATTGATGAGCTCTGCCAGGTCGTAGAGGTAGTTGAACTCCTGCCCGGTCTGCAGGCCGATTATCCTGGCCTCGATGTTTGTCTGTTTCCTGAGCTTCAGCGCGTTGAGATAGCTCTCCAGAACGTTCTTGACGCTCAAATCCAGAAGGAAGGTCCTGCAGGTCAGCGATTCCCGCGTGTCGACGTTGTAGAAGCCGATCAGGAGGTCGTAGCTAAGCGACAATGCCGAGGAATACCTTGTGGAAAGCACGCCGTACTTCGTTGAATAGTGCTCGTAGTCCGCAAGGTACTTCGAATTGGAGTAGGTGTCGATCTTCGACTTCGAGATGTTCGTCCTCTCCTTGTAGCATCGCAGATAGCGGTCGTTGTTGAAATCCCTGCCAAGAATGTCGGTTTTGAACAGTTTCTCGAAGGTCAGAGCAACACCAAAAACATTATAAAAGCTATTATCTATAACTATATATATTTCTGCTGGTTTTATCAAGAAGTGAAGCCATGAAAATCGAGATATTAGAGGATAACAGCAAAGTGTTCAGGTTCAAGCTCAGCGGTGCGAGCAACAACTACGCGAACGCGCTCAGGCGAATGGCAACGAGCCACGTCAAGACCTTCGCGATCGACAAGGTGACGTTCTACGAGAATTCGAGCGCGATGTTCGACGAGTACATAGCGCACCGGATAGGATTGATACCGATACTGACTCCAGAGGGCTACGGCGAGAAGGAGGAGATACTCTTCACCCTCGACGCGACAGGCCCGAAGACCGTTTATTCAAGAGATTTCGTCGTGGCGGACAAGGAAGTGAAGGTCGCGAACGAGAACATACCGGTCATGAAGCTGGCCAACGAGCAGAGGCTCAGGCTTGACGGCAAGGCGGTGCTCAAGGACGGCACGTCGCACGCCAAGTTCCAGCCGGGCCTCATAACGTTCGAGCAGACCGGCGATGACGAGTTCGAGTTTTATGTTGAGACATTTGGACAGATGCCCCCAAAGCAGATAATTAATAAGGCTATAGAATCAATAAAAGAAGACATGAAGGAACTCGAGAAGGAGGTAAAGAAGCTTTAAAGGCGGGGGTGGCAGAGCTTGGCCAAATGCGCAGGACTGAGGTGCGGTATTCCGGAACTGCTCGGAACTCCTGTATCTTTAGAGATTGCGTGAGTTCAAATCTCACCCCCCGCATGTGATGCTATGAAAATAAACGTGGAAAAACAGAGCGTGAAGGAATGGCTCAAGGTCCTCGACAGCGCAGCCAAGGGAAAGAGGTACGCGAAGCTGTGGAAGAAGACCTATGGACTGGTGGCAGTGCCATCGAGAGACAGGACGACGATGAACCTGTACAAGATAGACAAGTACTCGAAGGACGGGGAGAACGTGGTCGTGCCGGGCAAGGTGCTTTCGACCGGAGCCATAACGCACAAGTTTAACATATCCGCGATAGAGTTCTCGGCCGGCGCGCTGAAGGCGCTCAAGGCCGCGGACTGCAAGATCGTCGACATAAAGGACATGATTAACGCTGAGAAGGTACACGTATTGATATAGTGCTTGCATGAGGACAATCGACAAAAGTTACGAGGTTTACGACGCCAAGGACAAGGTGCTGGGAAGGGTAGCCAGCGTGGTCGCGAAGCAGTTGCTCAACGGCAAGAGCATCGCGGTGATAAACGCTGAGCAGGCGATAATAACCGGCAACAAAGCCGTTACTGTCGCGAGGTACAAGGTAAGGTTGAACCTTCAGGAGAAGGAGAATCCGGACCATTCGCCGTACTGGTCGAGGAGGCCGGACATGCTGGTCAGGAGGATCATACGAGGCATGCTGCCTTACCACAAGAAGCCGAGCGGAAAGGACGCGTACAGGAGGCTTTTGGTCTTCCAGGGAGAACCGAAGGAGCTGAAGGGCTTCAAGGTCAACGAGATAAAGTCGAAGGACCCGAAGGGGATTTATGTTAACTATCTGAAGGTGGGCCAGCTTTCAAAGCTGCTCGGCTACGACAAGTGAGCTAATGCCAGAAACGATACAACAGACAACCCAGCCAACTAAAACAGCTAGCGAGGTCATCGAGCTGAAGCCGGCCGATGCTACCGCGGTTGCAGCAGCCGCAAAGCTGAAGAAGAAGACCACGACAAGGAGGCCCGCGAAGAAGAGCGAGAAGGTCGTGGTCGTCAAGAGCAAGAGAAAGAGGGCGATTGCCAGGGCGTCCGTAAAGAAGGGCACCGGCAAGGTCAAGGTCAATGGCTTCAGCATAGGTGTGATAGAGCCGGTCTCGTTGAGGAACGTGATGCTCGAGCCGGTCGGAGTTTCGTCCATGACTGAGGAGCTGTTCAAGAATGTGGATATGATAATAAGCGTCAGAGGAGGAGGCCAGAGCGCACAGGCGCAGGCCGTCAGGGGCGCGATCGCAAAAGGCCTTTCAGCCTTCTCGGAGGGGGACACCCTGAGGAAGGGCTATCTTCAATATGACAGGAGCATGCTTGTCGACGACCCGAGAAGGGTAGAGCCGAAGAAGTTCAAGGGACCGAAGGCAAGGGCCAGGTTCCAGAAATCGTATAGATGATACTATGATGATGCCAGTTAGGTGTTTCAGCTGCGGCGCAGTGGTAGCGGACAAGTGGGAGGAGTACGACAAGCGCGTCAACAAGGACCACGAGTCGGCCGAGAAGGTGCTCGACGACATGGGAGTCAAGAGGTACTGCTGCCGGCGCATGTTCATAAGCAACGTGGAGCTGATCGACGGATTCATGCAGTTCGGGCGGAAATAGATAAACGTGGGGCCGTCTGCTAGCCTGGAAGGCTTCTACCTTGGGGTGGTAGCGACCCGAGTTCAAAGGAAAACTCTGAAAATCTCGGCGGCCCCAGTCTGCTTCATTATGAGACGGCATGGACTGGGCATTCGGGCTTCCGAGGTCATCTTTTTATAGTCTTTCATACTATAACTTTATACTTAATTTTTCCTTTTGGAGAAATGAGTTTCCTTTTCGGTGCTTTCGATGAGCGAAGAACAATTATTGGCAAACCAGAATGAATACTTAGAGGCAGGCATACACATTGCGACGAAGGTCAAGAGCCCTGGCATGAAGAAGTTCATATACCGCGTCAGGGAGGACGGACTGTACCTCCTGGACCTCAAGACCATAGACAACAGGATAAAGGTCGCCGCGGCGATGATAGCAAGGTACAAGCCGCAGGACATCGTTGTCACTGCATCAAGAATATACGCCATAGTAGCAGCGCAGAAGTTCGCCGAGATAATAAACGCGCGTTTCATAAAGGGAAGAGTCACCCCCGGGGTCTTCACAAACCCGAACAGGGAGGACTTCATGGAACCCAAGCTCATACTCATCAGCGATTCGAGGAACGAGAAGCAGGCGATAAAGGAGGCAAGCAAGGTCGACATGCCCATAATCGCATTGAGCGACACCGACAATTCTACTAAGTTCATCGACCTTATCATTCCTTCAAACAACAGGGGAAGGAGGTCGCTCGCGTTCATCTACTATCTTCTCGCAAGGGAGAGCATGAAGGCGAGAGGGGACATAAAGAGCAACGAGGAGTTCAAGTACAATGTAGGCGACTTCGAGGCCAAGATGGACATGAAGCCGATGAAGCCCGAACGCCAGGAAAGGCAATAACCCTCAGTAAGGCACTCGTTCTATATCGGCACGAAGAGCAGCGGCACTATAAGGTATATCACAAGAGCCAGAGCCATCGCTCCTAGGCTCAGGTTCCTTGAAAGCTTGAAGAAGCTCCTTGTGTTCTTGACGCGCATGTATCCGATCGCGACATAAAGGAGCATCGCATCAACCACCAATATCGGGGCAAGGTAGGCAAGATTGTATTGGAAGGGGGATTCATAGACGAATATGAACAGGCTTATCGCGATCGCCTCTACATAGAGTATCGCCGCCAGGTATGCAGAACGGGCAGTTCCGACGTGGTAAATGAGATTCTTGACGTGCCTTTCCTTCACGTCCCCAGCATAGTCCCTTATCATCCCATGTATCTCGCGCGCGAAGCCGCTCAGGAAGATGACGAAGCTTATGAGTATTATGTTCCCATTCACGCCGCTAGCGGCGACGTAGCTGCCGTATATGAAAGGTATCACCATCGACAACGCTATGTAGGCGTTGCCCAGTATCAGCATGTTTTTCAGCCGATACGCATATAGGAAGGCAAGGAGCCCGAAGATTATCGAGATAGAGAACGCGTAGACATTGATGAACAGGCTTCCTGCAATGCCTATCAGGGTGCATGCGATTGATATCCGAAAGGCCTCTTTTTTGCTTATCGAGCCGTTGACTATGGGCCTGTCGGTCCTTCCGTTGGCCCTGTCCGCGGCGACGTCGAAGTAGTCGTTTATCGCGAAGGCGCCCATGCTTATGAATATCGGGGCAATTAAGCTGAGCAGAAGTATGTAAGGCGAAGGAAGCCCGCTGACTATGAGCTCCGCTGCGACAACCGCGATAACGAGCATCACGCTGTGCTCTATCCTCGTAAGTCGCATCACGGCAGATAGTTTGTTCATATTGATATGATTGACTGATAAGAATTTAATCTAGGTGGATGAGGTATCGTTAATGGGGACTTGCATACCGGATAACTGACTAATTGCCTTAGGTGATCTTTAGCGTATTGCTGATTCCGTTTATGGTCATGGGTATTGATGCGCTGTCCGTAATTATGACGTTTACTGTGATGGTGTTGCCTGCCCATGCCGCAGGTATTGGGTACAGCAACGTATTGAATGTCAACCCAGAGGGGATGCCGGAGTACAGCTGCGACGCCAGGACAGTTTTGGTGACCGTATTGGATATGACGTAGTTTGCCGAATAGGGTGGAGTGCCGCCAGTCCATGTGGTCTGGAAGAACTCGTTTTGCCCGTGGGTTACCGTCACGGAGTTTGCAGAAGAGCTAGAGAACACGACGTTGGTCGGAGTGCCGGTGAGACCCTTACCGCTCAGGTCGACTGCGTTGCCGTTGAGGGGCCACCAGCCGACGTCGTTGCCTGGCAGGATTGGAGCGCCGTTTATGCCCTCGGCGTAAAGACTTGAAATCTGGCCAGCCGTAAGGACTGCGTTGTAGAGCTGGATGTTGGCGAGATTGCCCTTCCAATATACCTGTTGGCCGATGCCACCGATGTATGGGCTGTACGACACGCCGTTGAATCCGAGCGAATTCGGAGTGACGGTCCCGGCAACGCCGTTCACATATCCGCGTATATTGACTTTATCGTAGGTTATCACGAGATGGTACCAGGTGTTGGGGGTCACCGTGGCTCCTTCGCAGTAATAGGTGTAGCCGTTGGTGTACCATTCGAGGTCCGCGCAGAGCACGTGCGTGCTGGTCGCGACGTACGGCGAGAATATGTCCCCGGAGGATATTGCGAATATGTCCTCAGACGCACCCGTGTCTCCCGCGTAGTAGAACCAGGCGGAGAGGGACATCGTGTTCGCGATTTTCGTTGCGGGTATGCTGATAAGGCTGTTTATGCCATTGAAGTTGGCGGTCGATACCGACAGCAGCGCAGGATTTATTATCACGTTGCCCGTCTTCAGCGAGTTCGACGCAATTGCGCTGGTGTCTATCACTACGACGTTGGCCTTCACCACATTTCCAACCAGGTTGGCTGCTGGTGTCCACACTAGAGTGTTAGTGGTCAGCGTGCAAGAGGAGTACAGCGTGCTCGCGAGGATTGCACTGGTGATCGCGTTGCTGATTATGTAGTTGTAGGAATAAGGCGTTGCAGTGTCGGTGGTCGCTCCGGTAAGGGTTATGGACTGCCCGATATCAAGAGCGACGTTGGATACCGGCACTATGTAGCTGTTGAGGTAGTTGGCTGTGTAGGCCACGTTAGTCGCAGCGCCGTTGTTGCCGCTGCCGCTGCCGTCGTTGGCGTTGTTGTTGAGCGACCACCAGCCGATGTTGCCAGCCGAAGCAATCGGAGTCCCACCTATGCCTTCAGAGTATAGGTTAGCCACTTGGCCCGCCGAAAGTGCGGTGTTGTAGAGCTGGACGTTTGAGATGACGCCGTTGAAATCTTGTGGAGCGCCAGAGTGCCAGTAACTGATGTACCCGGGGTTCGAATCGAGTGTAATTGTACCATGGGCGCCTATCGCCCCCACAGGTGCGCCGTTGATGTATACCTCGCCACCGACGGAATTGAATGTAAGCGTCAGGAGGTACCATTGATTCAGGGAAGCAGTGCCTACAGAAACGCCGCCTTCGCCCGTGCCGGCCAGAGCCCACCAGAAGGTGTTGTGATTGTTCCACGGTATAGTTATAGCTATTGTGTTATAGCCGTCAGAATAGCCATTGCCTTGGGTTTTTGCTATGGCAAAAAGCATTTCTTCATCGTTTTGGTACTGCACCGTATTTGCGGGATACGCAAACATATTGGCCCATAATGATACGGTGCCGGAAGTCGGAGTGGCGCCAAGCAATGTTTGGCCGCCTGGTAGCGTGATATAACTGCTCACTCCGTTGAAGCTTCCGGCGTATGCTGGAAGTGCATTTGCTGGGGGCGCTACAGTGAGTATCGTGTATATCGGAGGCAGCACTGATGAGGCTACAGTGATGGTATTGCTTTTGACGGAGTTTATGGTCATGGGGTTCGACGCGCTGTCCGTTATCACGACGTTTACCGCAATGGTGTTCCCCACCCATGCGCCAGGTATTTGGTAACTTAACGAGTTGGATGTTCCGGTTATGCCGGTGTAGAGCTGCGAAGTCAAGACTGTTCCTGTTACCGTGTTGGATACGACGAAGTTTGCCGAATAGGGCGAGGTACCGCCTATCCATGATGCCTGGAAGAGCTCGTATTGACCGGCAGTTACTGTTGGAGCGTTCGATGCCGTTATCGAGCTTACGTACGCCATATTTGAATCTGCGCCGTTGTTGCCGCTACCGGAATAGTCGATCGAGTTGCCGTTGAGCGGGAACCATCCAACAAGGCTCGACGGCAGGACAGGGGTGCCGCCCATGCCCGCAGCGTATAAGCTTGCTTCCTGTATTGGGGTAAGCGCGGTGTTGTATATCTGTAGATTTGACATGGCACCTGGGAACCAGTTGCCCCATTCCCAGTCTGTAAGGCCGAGATAGGCATAGCCAGATGATGCCGTGATCAACGGACCGAATGATTGGCTGTATGAACCAGTGTTGACGTAGAGCGTTCCTGCAACGCCGTTGTAGGTGTACCCGACAAGCGTCCACGTATTAAGGGGTATCGTAAGCGAACCGGCATCAAAATCATTGGAGGTATACATTTCGAGTCTTGGATAACACGTTCCGGTGCTGCAATCTGCCACGAGGTTGGATTGCTGGTTTGGCCCGTTCGACTGTGTTATGCCGTATTCGTGCACAGTGTAGGCATCGCCCTTACTTGTGATGTACACCCAAACGAACACCGATCTTGCGCTGTTGCCGAACGGCAGGCCCGTGTCTGCCATTTGTATGTAGCTGTTCAGTATGTTGTTGAAATTTGCGGCCTTCGCGGTTTGCAGCGCAGGATTTATTGTTATTATGCCGGATTTCACTGAGTTAGAGGTTGCCGCACTGTTGTCCTTCACTATCACGTTGCCCTGCACGGTGTTCCCGATGAGGCTTGACGCAGGAGTCCATACGAAGGTGTTTGTTGTCAGCGTGCATGAGGTGAACAGATTGCTTGAGATCTGCGCGTTCGTCACGGAGTTTGAGATTATGTAGTTGTAGGAGTAAGGCGACACTGTGTCGGTAGTGGCTCCGGTGAAGGTGATTGATTGACCTATGTCAAGCGCGACATTTGGCGTTGGCACTATGTAGTTGGCAATGTAGTTTGACGGGTAGATGACATTTGTTGTTCCGAAGTTCATCCCGTTATTGCCGTTGCCAGAGTAGTCGTTCGCGTCGCCATTGAACTTCCACCATCCCGCGGTACTGGCTGGCACAAGGGGAGTACCGCCGATGCCCTCTGCGTATAAGCTTGATACCTGCGCCGGTGTAAGCGCGATGTTGTAGATCTGGAAATCAGACATGAGACCGTTGAACCACATATAGCTTGATACTGGGCGCGACCCGAAGATTAGGTTGCCAGTGGATGATGAATCAATGGGTGCCGAAACAGAACTGGACACGCCAGTGTATACGCCGTTCATATAGAGTTTGATGGTCGACCCGTCGTATGTTGCGGTTTGCTGCATCCACGTGTTCGGGCTCACGGCGTAGCCGGCGGTGTTGTATCTGGTGCTTGCAGTGCCATAGAAAACGCTCGTATCGCTTGTTGGGGTGCCGCCACCCATGTTTTGGTCGGATGCGCCAAGCCCGTATTGTGGTTCGAAGGCGCTTGGATTGGACACTTTGTACATTATTGCATCGTCCTGAGGCAAACCGTTGTAATAGACCCATCCGGATAACGTGAATGCATTTTGCAAATTCAGTGACGCGCCGTGGCCAGCAGTGATGTTGGTGCTCAGGCCGTTGAAGCTTGCCACGTAAGCCGGGAGAGTGCTTCCTGGTGGCGATGTCGTGATTATTGTGTATATCGGAGGCTGCACTGCACTGGATACCGTGACCGTGTTGGACGCGCTGCAGACGACGTTCTTCGTCGTCGCCGAATCGACGCTGTTGAAGCTGTAGATCGTCGTTGATGCCGGATTGACGAGCAGCGTCGAACCGGAGCCTATGTTAGTGCCGCCGCAATTGGCAGCATTGAACCAGTTGTAGGTGTACGGCGGAGTGCCGCCGGTCGTTGCAGCTGCAGTGAGCAGGGAGACGCCGCCGCTGTTTATCACGGTGTTCGATTCGGTCAGAAGGCCGACCACCTGCACGCTATTGACTGTGAGGATATCTCCGGTGCCCAGGCAGTTGAAAGCTGATGCCTGGTCGGTCACCTTGTAGTAATACGTGTTTGACGCTATCGGAGTGAAGGCGTACGGCGAACCGGTGTTGACAACTGCGCCGGAGCAGAGAGCCTGTATGTACCAGTTTATCGTGTACGCAGGGCTGCCGCCTGCCGGATTGGCAGTGAGCGTGACTGACTGGCCGAGATCGAGTTTGGGGGATGCGGGGGTTATCGCATTGGCGAGAAGCACCGGGTTGACCGTTATCACGTCGTTCGCCGAGCATTGCGATACTTTGGAGTATGCCGAATCGACAACGTTGTAGGTGTACGTCGTGGTCGATGCCGGGCTGGGCGTATATGTGGTTCCCGTGGCTTGCGATGCGCCTCCGCAGCTTGCCTGGCTGAACCAGTTTATCGTCAATGATGGAGTGCCACCAGCCGCGTTGGAGGTGAGCAGCACACCCATCCCGCTGTCTATTGTGGCCGAAGGCGGGGTTATCGAGTTGGCGAACAGAGTTGGGTCGACCGTCACGGTGTCGCCAGTTGAGATGCAGTTGAATGCCGCAGTCTGGTCGACGACCTTGTAATAGTAGGTGTTTGACGTGGTGGGGCTGAAGGTGTAGCTGGTTCCGGTGTTAAGCAGAGTGCCCGAGCAGAGGGCCTGCGAGTACCAGTACACCGTGTAAGGCGGGCTGCCGCCTGCAGCGTTGGAGGTGAGCGTGATTGGTTGCCCCAGGTCTATGGATGGAGATGTTGGAGTTATGACATTAGCGTACAATATCGAATTGACCGTGACGGGGTCGCCGGCAGAGCAGGCGGATGTCGGAACCTTCGCGCTGTCCCCCACCTTATAGTAGTATGTTGTCAGCGAGGTCGGGCATGGAGTGTACGTTGACGTGTACACCCCGACCGGGGTTGTGCACCCAACACCGGTGTACCAATTGTAAGTGTACGGCGAGGTGCCGCCGAATGGCGGGTTGGAGTTCAGGGCCACGCACTGTCCGTTGTCTATCGTGGGCGATGCGGGTGTTATCGTGCTCGGCGAAAGGGCCGAATTTATTATTATGTTGCCGCTATCGACCGAGTTCGACGTGACTGCACTGTTATCTTTTACTATGACATTGGCATTCACTACATTGCCCGCCCACGCTGCGGCCGGAGTCCATATGAGGGTGTTCTTTGTAAGCGAGCAAGAGGAGTACAGCGTGCTCGCGAGGATTGCACTGGTGATCGCGTTGCTGATTATGTAGTTGTAGGAATAAGGCGTTGCAGTGTCGGTGGTCGCTCCGGTAAGGGTTATGGACTGCCCGATATCAAGAGCGACGTTGGATACCGGCACTATGTAGCTGTTGAGGTAGTTGGCTGTGTAGGCCACGTTAGTCGCAGCGCCGTTGTTGCCGCTGCCGCTGCCGTCGTTGGCGTTGTTGTTGAGCGACCACCAGCCGATGTTGCCAGCCGAAGCAATCGGAGTCCCACCTATGCCTTCAGAGTATAGGTTAGCCACTTGGCCCGCCGAAAGTGCGGTGTTGTAGAGCTGGACGTTTGAGATGACGCCGTTGAAATCTTGTGGAGCGCCAGAGTGCCAGTAACTGATGTACCCGGGGTTCGAATCGAGTGTAATTGTACCATGGGCGCCTATCGCCCCCACAGGTGCGCCGTTGATGTATACCTCGCCACCGACGGAATTGAATGTAAGCGTCAGGAGGTACCATTGATTCAGGGAAGCAGTGCCTACAGAAACGCCGCCTTCGCCCGTGCCGGCCAGAGCCCACCAGAAGGTGTTGTGATTGTTCCACGGTATAGTTATAGCTATTGTGTTATAGCCGTCAGAATAGCCATTGCCTTGGGTTTTTGCTATGGCAAAAAGCATTTCTTCATCGTTTTGGTACTGCACCGTATTTGCGGGATACGCAAACATATTGGCCCATAATGATACGGTGCCGGAAGTCGGAGTGGCGCCAAGCAATGTTTGGCCGCCTGGTAGCGTGATATAACTGCTCACTCCGTTGAAGCTTCCGGCGTATGCTGGAAGTGCATTTGCTGGGGGCGCTACAGTGAGTATCGTGTATATCGGCGTTGTCACAGTGACTGTGTTCGACGCGCTGCAGACGACGTTGCTGGTCGACGCGGAGTCGGCGCTGTTGAAGCTGTATATCGTCGTCGATGCTGGATTGACGAGCAGCGTCGAGCCGGAGCCTATGTTCGTGCCGCCGCAGTTCGCTGCATTGAACCAATTATAGGTGTATGGCGAAGTGCCGCCTGATGTTGCACCTGCCGTGAGAAGCGAGACCCCGCCGGCGTTTACCACCGTGTTGGATTCCGTCAGAAGGCCGGGCGTCTGTGCGATGTGGACTACAATGGTGTTGACAATGGAGTTCCCGGTCATCGAGTAGGAATCAGTCATAAGGAGGTTGTAGGTGAACGAGCCCGCAGAGGTTCCTATGGTGAAGGTGTACGTGTTAGCTGTGGAAGGGACGGAGGTGTACTGGTTCAGCGTCTTGCTCCCGGTTACGTTGTAATAGTTGAAGGTGTATGAAGCCGTGCCTCCGGTGACCGTACCAGTATAAACTTCAGTTTGGCCCGCGTCGACTATGTAGTTGGATGGGACTAGGGTCACGGCGGTTATTGCAGGCGGAGCCGTGACGGTCACAAGCGTCGTCGGAGAGGATAGCATCGAGGGTATGGTCGCGGAATCGGTCACGACAGAGCAGTAGTATGTCGACGAACCTGGTGTCACTGTTATCGAGTTGGTGTACGCATTCAATCCAGGATACGTTGCAAGAAGGGTTGTGTCAGAAGTGCAGGTGGATGAAGGTCCGCTGTACCACTTGGTGGTGTATGTGGGGGTTCCGCGCGACCATGTTGTGGTTAGCGTTGCGCTGCCTCCAGTAACTATCGTGTTGGGCGAAGAGATGGTGGGCGTGGTCAGCAGTATGCCGATTGATGGCGCGAAGGACGCGGTCAGCACCGCGTTGGAGTTGAGAGTGAGCACAGTCGCCTGCAGCAGGGTGGTGGAAAGAGTGGACGATGGAGAGCTTATGGACCAGCCCGAGAAGCTATAGCTCGGCGGGGGGACCGCGAACGCGTTGTAGGTGCCAGCCGTGAAATAGGAGATGACGTTGTTGACGTAGGTCACGCCGTTGATGACTATGCCGCCGTTGCCGGTGTTGGTCTGGAAGGTTATCTTGTACAGTCCGGTATTGGACAGCGCAACAGTCTGCAGGGAGGTGCCGGTGGACTTGTAGATTGTGCCCTGGCAGGATGATGGGTTGTTGTTCTTGCACAGCTGGTAGCTGAATGTGAACAGTGTTGTAGCCTGCGAACCGGTTTGGGGCGTCAGCGTGCCGGATAAGGTTGCCTGGCAGATCACCGGGGTGCCCTGCAGCGCGATGGAAGGCGTGCAGTTCCCTATGTTGTACGCCAAGCCTGGAGAACCGACGTTTGTCGTCGAGACGTTGAATCCGTTGGACGGGAAGGACATTGTAACCCCGAGGTTGTTGACGAAGATGATCTCCAGATGCAGCGGATTGATGGCGTTGTACGAAAGGGCCGAACCAAGGCACGGAAGCGAGGGCTGTATGTTGCATGCGGAGGAGAGGTTGCTGACCGGGGTTTTGGACAGCGCGAGCACGGCGATGATGCCGAGGAAGAGAGCCACTATCAGTATTGCCCAGGAATACACAGAGATGAACTCAAGAGCAGACTGTTGTTTTTGATGATGCATGCGGCTCCATACAGCTTTTCAGCATATTTATAAATATCATGCATGTGCGCCGAGTTCAAGGCCGGCAAGCGATCTCCACACGTTTATTAAAGCTTCAACCCATATATTCCAGATTTGTAATGGAGACATCATCGCTTGGCGATGCCCGCAGCGGCCGTTTTCTCGAGAGCAGTCACAGGGCGCAGGGAGCCATGGAGTATTTCATAACCTACAGCTGGATGCTGATCGTGCTGGTCATTGTGGTGGGCGCGCTCTACACCCTGGGCATTGGCAATCCGACATCCTTCACGAACAACAGGTGCACGCCACAGGGCGACTTCGTTTGCACCAACACCACGATGTTTACTTCAGGGAACTTTGCATTCACTCTTGGGCAGTCCACATCTTCGCCGATATACGTGACAGCGATAGGCTGCAACACCGTGGCCTCGACCGCGAACATGATGACTTACAACGTCTTCCTGCCGATAGGCAACAACATGACCACTTATGTCCAGTGCTATTCGGGCAGCACCCCGTTCACAGGCAGCGTGGGCAAGATCATCTTCAATGGGTATCTCATGGTGAACTACACGAGCATAAACACCGGGATTAGCCAGACTGTGATTGCATCGGTTACCCAGAAGGTGGCTTCTTCGAATCTGCATCCGTGATTGATTTCGGTAGGAAACGACGGGTTCAGCTCGCCCCTATCAGCACTACACCTATGGCTATGACCAGCACGCCGGCCCATCTCAATGGCGGTACCTTCTCTGAAAGCGCAAGATAGGCCAGCACCACCGCAAGGATGTAGCTAAGGCCGCTGACTCCGTACGCCCAGCTGAGGTGGACCCTACTGAGCACGTAGAGATAGACCACGGTTGATGCCGCGTAGGAGAGGAGACCGATGATCAGGAGCATTATGAAGCTGCTCTGGTTCACAAAGGCGTACTTGAAGAAGAACTGGCCGACCGCGCCGAGCGTCGCCGACGCGAACAGCATTGCCAGGTTCCTTGCTTTTTCGCCCATGCAATCACTACACGGTCAGCGCGACCAGCGCTATTCCGAGGAATATCACGATGACACCGATGACTCTTAGCGCGCTTATCTTCTCTTTGAGTAATATTGAGGAGAGCAGCGCCACGAAGATGAAGGTGCTCGCGAAGGTGGGATAGACTATAGAAAGGGGCGAGCTCGACAGGGCATAAAGATAAACCACGAGGCTTGAGGCATAGCCTATGAAGCCCAGCAGCACCTTCCGGTTCTTCAGCAGGCCGATCATGTCAGCGAGGGATCCCAGCTTCTTTTTCATGCCGGTCTTGAAGAGTATCTGAGAGGAGGACGCCATCAGTGAAGCAACAAGTGTTATAAATATGACCAGATAGATGTTCATCAAATCATTGGTGTTGCGATGGAACGAATCGCGGCTGAGGTATTAACGTCATTGGCCACTGTTGTGCTCGCTATATTAGCGGTGGTCGTATTTATATACTATGGCGCAGGCACGCTGTTCTACGTGATTGTTGCAGTGGCGCTCATCGTAGGATTCTACAATGCATGGATGATATCGCAGTCTGAATCCGAGGCCCCGGCGCGGCGGGTCCCTCGGCAGGAAGCGGCAGCGCAGAAGCCCATCGTGAACCTGCACGCGCTGAAGTCAAACAGAACGAAGAAGAAAGCGAGCACGAAGGCATGATGGCTCGAGGATGTTTTTATGGACACACTCATCGTAGCAGAAAAACCCAGCGTTGCGCTGAGAATAGCCATCGCGCTCGGGGATAACAAGCAGAAGAGGCTCACGTCGAACGGGGTGAGCTATTACGAGATAGAGAGCGGCAACGGAACGGTTTACATAGCCGCTGCCGTGGGCCATCTCTACACCATCAGGCAGACGGACAAGGCGTACGGCTATCCCGTCCTGAACGTCGGCTGGGCCGCTTCCTACGAGGTCAGCAAGGGAGCGGACTTCACGAAGAAGTATCTTGATGTTTTCAAAATGCTCGCGCCGAAGGCCAAGACGTTCATAAACGCCTGCGACTTCGACATAGAGGGCACGGTCATAGGCACCAACATCATAAAGTTCACCGGCGGAGGGCTGGGAAGCGCCAAGCGTATGAAGTTCTCGACAACGACCATACCCGACATAAAGGAGGCGTACGCCAATCTTCAGCCGATCGACATAAACAATTTCTATGCAGGGGAGGTCAGGCACATACTGGACTGGCTCTGGGGCATAAATCTCAGCAGGGCCCTGAGCAGTGCGCTTGCGGGAACACGGTTCTCAAAGGCGCTCAGCATAGGCAGAGTGCAAGGACCCGCTCTGGCGCTGCTTGCCAAGAGGGAACTGGAGATCGCAAAGTTCGTGCCGAAGCCGTTCTGGAGGGTGGTCGCGGTGATAAACGAGATAGAGTTCGCAAACACGCGCGGGGACATCTTCGACAAGGCGGCATCGGACAAGGCGCTTCAGACCACCAACGCGAACATCGAAAAAGGCGCAGTCGCCGAGGTCGCGATGACCGAACAGATGATACGGCCGTACCCGCCTTTCGATCTGACTTCGCTGCAGGTGGAGGCAAGCCGCACGCTGCGCATGGATCCGTCCGCCGCGCTTGCCACGGCGCAGTCGCTTTATGAAAGGGCTTACATTTCATACCCGAGAACTTCTTCGCAGAAGCTGCCGGCGACCCTGGGATTGAACAGGATAATCGGCGACCTTGCAAAGAATCCGAATTACGAGCAGCTCGCGAAGAAGCTGATGAGCGAGAACAGGTACAGGCCGAACGAGGGCATGAAGACCGACGAGGCGCACCCGGCCATATTCCCCACGGGGACGATGGTGAAAGGATTGACGGATGTGGAGACAAGGCTCTACGACCTCATAGTCAAAAGGTTCCTTGCATGCTTCGCCCCATATGCGAAGACCGCGAACATGAGAGTTGTGGTGCAGTTCGGTGACGAGAAGTACCAGGCGAATGGCACCAGCATACTGGAGAAGGGGTGGCTTGAGTTCTACCCCTACGCGACGATCAGCGAGAAGACGCTTCCGCCGTTCAAGAAGGGCATGGCGGCGAAGGCCACGAAGGCCTACAAGCAGGACATGCAGACACAGCCCCCCAGAAGGTACAGCAAGGCCGGCCTCATAGCCGAGCTCGAGAGGCACATGCTGGGAACAAAGGCCACTAGGGCGAGCATCATCGACACGCTCTTCAAGCGCGAGTACATAGAGGGAACTAGCATAAGGGTCACGAAGTTCGGCATGAGCATTTATGAGGCGCTGAACGAGAACGTCAACATGATAGTGGACGAGGGCACCACGAGAGGGCTTGAAGAGGACATGGAGAGGATCTCGAAAGGCGAGAAGACAGAGGAGGAGGTGATAAACGAGGGCAAGAGCATGCTCCTCGAGGCACTCAAGTCCTTTGACAGCAACAAGGCGAAGATTGCAGAGGAGATGACAAAGGGCATATCCGAAGGCGAGGAGATACTGGGCAAGTGCCCGAAGGACGGGGGCAACCTGGTCGTGAGGAGGTCGAAGATGGGGAAATCTTTTGCAGCCTGTTCCAATTATCCTGATTGCACCACAACCTACTCGCTGCCGCAGAACGCGAAGATAGTCGGCACGGGGAAGGTGTGCGAGCATTGCCACACTCCGATAGTCAAGGTCATAAGAAGCGGAAGAGGCGTCTTCGAGATGGACCTTGATCCTAACTGCATCACCAAGGAAGCATGGAGGGAGAGGAGCGCAGCGAAGGCGGCGAAAGCTGCTAAGGCGCTGGAGGACAAGGCAAAGCAGGCTGAAGCGGCTGCAGCACAGCCGAAGCCGGCAAAGCCCGTGGTGAAAAAGGTCGCAAAGACGAAGGTAGTTATTACTGCAGATAAGGCGACACCCGCAGTCAAAGCGATGGAGAAGGAGACCAAGGCAAAAACCGCAAAGAAGCCTGCGCCGAAAAAGAAGGCGAAGGCAAAGGATAAGTCAAAGAGGATGGATAACACAGAATGATGTTGATTGCATGTTCATACCGCAAGCTTACAGGAGATTGAAGAGGGGCCCGCAGGTCATGCTGCCCAAGGACATAGGCATGGTGATCACTTACACGGGAGTGGACAGGAACAGCGTTTGCGTCGACGCGGGCACGGGCAGCGGATGGCTGGCGGTCTCGCTCGCGAGGATCTGCAAGAAGGTCACAAGCTACGACATACGTCCGGAGTTCATAAAGATCGCGGAGCGCAACAAGCTGAACGAAAGGCTCGACAACCTTGAGATAAAGGAGAAGGATATCACAAAGGGCATAGACGAGAAGGACGTCGATCTTGTCACTCTCGACATGCCAGATTCAGACAAGGTGGTCAAGCACGCTTACAAGGCGCTGAAGCAGAACGGCTTCATCTTCGGCTACCTGCCGCACATGGAGCAGGTCAAGAAGTTTGCGGAACGGCTAGGGAAGTACAAATTCTACAACGTGCTGGTTCTGGAGGTCATAGTGAGGGACATGCTAGTCAGGGAGGAAGGGATGA
Source organism: uncultured Microcaldota archaeon (assembly GCA_963741095.1). Taxonomy (GTDB): domain Archaea; phylum Micrarchaeota; class Micrarchaeia; order Micrarchaeales; family Micrarchaeaceae; genus CAIOIN01. The sequence continues at coordinate 24,948 of CAVUGN010000004.1, read as the reverse complement.
GGCCTTCGACAAAGGGCGTTTGGCACACAGGATACCTTCTCTTCGCGCAGAAGCAGTAGGGATTCAATGTGCTTCGTGTTACAATGAATTTCAATCTTGGCATAGCTGCGGCGCTTGTCGCCACATCGGCGTACGTGGTCGGCGACACGGCATCGAAATACGTCTCGGAGTTCTTCGGCAACCGCACCGCTTCGATCGCGATAATGGGCGTCGGGATCTTGCCGGCCTTCATCGCCCTGCTCATCTTCGGCGCTGGAAGCATGCCGAGTGTTTATCAGATATGCCTGATTGCGCTCTCATCCTTCTTTCTGGCAGCTGGGTACCTGCTCGTCTACAAATCCCTTGAGACCGAGCAGGCGTCGAATACGCTGATCCTTTTCGAGATCGTACCAGTAGTCCTTGTGCTGTTCGGGTTCTTTGCGCTCTCAGAGAGCGTGACACTTGTGCAATCGGCGAGCATGCTCGCCATATTCTTCGGGGCGCTCTGCGTCACGACCAACGTGAAACAGAGGTTCAACAAGAAGCTGTTCCCCGCAATCGTGGGGATGGTTCTCTGGGCATTGTACGCCATACCGATAACCTACGCGATAAAGGGATCTGGAGAGTTCATCCTCCCCATACTCATGGTGAAGGTCTTTTCGTTCGCCATGGTCGCGGCTTACCTGCTCCTGACAATGCCTCGCAAGAGCAAGATAGTTAAGGTGCAGAAGAAGATAAGCGGCAGAACGGCATTGATAACCCTTGGAAGCGGACTGTTCGATGGGATTGGGATGCTAGTGTTCGGCTACATCTTCCTTGGCAATGCAATCGCACTTGCCGGGGCGATAAACTCCATGGGTCCTGCTTGCGAGATGCTCCTGAGCCGCATGTTCTACAAGGACAGATGGACAAAGCTTCAGTTTGCCGGTCTTGTCGTGATGGTTGTAGGAGCGATAGCGCTGAGCCCCTGAGGTGTCGTCAGAAACATGAAGCAAAAGTAGGCGTATGCAAAGCATACGCCTGGGTGGATGAGAATAGGGTTTATAGGATACGCGTTAAAGCGTAAGGACTAATTATTTACTACAAACTAATAAAAACCTTTCTGTCAAATCGCAGGTTATAATTTGCAAAAGCCCTGCCACCAAATGGGGGCTATTTTGTCTTGGTGTCGATGTACTTGTTGACCAGATCGACCGCCTGGCTCACCGCCCTCTTTATGTCCGCGGTGGTCCTGGCGCCGGTGCAGATTATCTTCCCGTTCTTGAATAGCAGCAGCGCCGCTTTTGGCTCGTGCACCTTGAATATAGCTCCGGGAAACTGCTCCGGCTCGTAGTCGACGTCGTGCGACAGCTTCGCGAGCCCGTAAAGGTCGAGGTCGACGTTGAGCTCTGCCTTCGCTACTATGTTCTCTACCCGGTAAGTGGGATGAAGCACGACATGCTTGTGCGGTGGAAATATCTGGGTTGATTGTTTCTTCGGCATGTAATCCTCTTTATAAGGATACTTGTGTGTTAGTATTTAAATGGCTTATCTTTCGCTGGGGAACGAAACGTTATTTAATTCGCTCGAAATAATACTTGTGCCTGCGCGAAATGCGCGCTGCCTGTTCTGGTGTGTCTGATGACGATTGAAACCCCGTGGTATGTCGTGGCTGGAGGCCCGTCTTCGGGGAAGACCACGCTGTGGAAGAGCCTCGGCAAGCTGGGCTATTACATGGTGCCAGAAGCGGCGCAATCGGTGATAGAGGAGCACGCCGCCAGGGGCATAACGTTGGAGGAGTTGAGGCGCGACGGAGTCAAATTCAACCAGCTGTGCCTGCAGAGGGACATGCAATTGGAGAAGGACGTGCCTACCGACAGAATAGTGTTCTTTGACAGGTCGCTGGTCGATAACATAGTGTACCACAGATTGACTGACATGCCGACCGGTCATATAGAGGAGATGGTGAAAGGGCGGTACAGGAAGGTCTTTTTCATGCAGCCGCTGAATTTCTACGAGAAGGGCTCCCTGAGGACCGAGGACGCCGAGCTCGCAAGCAAGTTGGGCGGGCTTCTGCTCGGGGCGTACAGGGAATTCGGCTATCAGGTCATCGAGGTGCCGCCGCTGACAGTGGAGGAGCGGGTCCGTTTCGTGCTGTCCCGACTGGATTAGGCAGACAGGAGCCGAGAGCCGCAAACGTTTAAATACATAATCAACATAATAGATTCTGCTAATTACGGTATTACATCATAGGGCATCCGTTTTAGTCTACAAAGTGGAGTCAATGTCAAAAAGATCAAGCGGAATATTCGTAGGAAAGACGAGGCATCTGGCAAGGCATCACAGGCCTTCATCGCTAAGCGTGAGCGCGATAATAAAGAGCTTCAACATCGGCGACAAGGTTGCCATAGTGCCAAAGGGCAACACCAGGAACATACCTCATCCGAGGTACAAGGGCAAGATAGGCAAGATCATCGAGAAGAGGGGAGCGGCTTATGTCGTCCAGATCAATGTCTTCAACACGACAAAGAAGCTGATAGTGCCTTCGGTGCACCTGGACAAGGCCAGGTAAATCTTCGGACTTTTTCTTTTGGACCAGTTCGTTCAGACGGTAGAATAGACTTCCCGAATAAGGATCAGAGGCGCGGCCGGTAGGGCTTCGTGAGCATGTAGAACCTTTCGTTGCCCTCCAGCTCGGATAGTACCCTCTCGGAAACCAGCTTTGCAGGATCCTGCAGAAGCGCCACCCTGGCCTCGATGTCAGCGAAGTTCTCGAACTTCTTCTCGTTCCTCGCCTTGAGTATCGCCTCGAGGTGCTTCTTCCCCACGCCAGGCAGCAATTCCAGCGAGTGCTGCCTTATGTTGAGCGGGCCCGCATTGTTGAATATGTCGACGAACCTCTTCTCGTTCGTGCGCACTATCTTCATCACGAGGTTCGGCAGCTCGTTCCTTGAGGTCTGCGTCAGCTCGTTGTAGCTTATCCTCGTCTTTATGAGCAGTATCTTGTCGCGCTCGTTCTTGCCTATGTAGACGCGCTCGCCCAGTGCAAGCGCTGCGGCGGGCTTCGGCGTCGCCTCAAGAAGTGTGAACCATTCCTCGCCAAGGAGCTGGCTTATGGGCTCCGGACGGTTAGAAAAAGACTTGCCGCTGAGCATGAAGTCTAGCACATATGCGTACTCCTCTCTTTTCTCTTCTCCTTCCATTCACACACTTGATTATGTCCATCCGCATTAGAGCACTAACCCTTTTCTCTTGTTATTGCCAGTATCTTCTGTATGTCCTCGTCGCCGAAAGTCTTTTTTTCCTGCATCAGTATCTGCTTGAGCAGCATCGCGTTCCTGGGCTGTATCTCGAGTATCTTGAAGATGCTCTTCACGTTCAGCAGGTCCAAAGCCTCGAGAGCCTTCTTCATCTTCTCGGTGTGCGCCTTTGTCTGGGCGAACTTCTCCGAATGCTCCAATGCTATCTGCTGCTCGTAAGTGAGATCGCCGTCCTTCTTCCTCTCTTCGAGTATTTCTATGACTGTGTTTATCGGCACTACCTTGCCCTCTTTTGATTCCTTTCCGATCATGTAACCAACTATACATTTGACTAACAGCTATTTAATGCCTTTATTGCGTATAATACTATAAAATAGGCTTTATAAAGGTTAGCTGGGGATTGCCGGTGCGGGCAGGTGGTCCCACAGAGGTCAAAGAGGGTTTTTATGAGATTGGTCAGCGCTTGTCTTGTTGGGATAAACTGCAAATGGAAGGGAGGCAACAGCCTGAACGAGAAGGTGTACGAAGAGTTCAAGAAGGGCGATCTTTTTCCGGTCTGCCCGGAGGTCCTCGGAGGGCAGTCCGTGCCAAGAGCAGATGCTGAGATGGTGGGCGGGAGCGGCCTCGATGTCCTGGAGGGCAGGGCCAAGGTCGTGAGCCCGAAGGGTAACGATGTGACCGATCAGTTTGTCAAGGGGGCATGGGAGACGCTCAGGATAGCAAAGGGGATAGGCGCGGATGGGGCGATACTGAAGGCAAGGAGCCCTTCGTGCGGCTGCGGCAAGGTGTATGACGGCACATTCTCGCGCACGCTGATTGATGGCGATGGAGTCACCGCTGCGCTGCTGAAAAAGAGCGGGATTGCAGTTAAAACAGAGGATGCTTATCGGTAGGTGTGGCTATGGAGTACAAAAATCTTGGCAAGACGAATGAGAAGATACCCGTGTTTGGCCTGGGCACGTGGAAGCTGAACGACGTTGTCGGAAAGGAGAGCGCGATCGAGGCGCTGAAATTCGGCTTCGAAAACGGCGTGAGGTTTGTTGACACTGCAGAAGTTTATGGCACGGAACCCGAAGTGGGGAAGGCGATAAAGGGCTACGACGGCATGTTCGTGGCGACGAAGGTGGCACCGCCGCACTTCCATTACGATGACGTAATAAAGTCCTGCGACGCCAGCCTCAAGAAGCTGGGCATAAAGACAATAGACTTATACCAACTGCACTGGCCCAACGAGTCAATACCGATAGAGGAGACGATGCGCGCAATGGAGAAGCTGGTCAAGGACGGCAAGATACGCTACATAGGGGTGAGCAACTTCTCCGTGGAGGAGATGAAGGCGGCGCAGGAGGCGCTGAAAGAGAACGAGCTCGTCACGAACCAGTTCGAGTACAGCATACTGGTCAGGGGCATCGAAAAGGACATTCTTGGCTACTGCGAGAAGCAGAAGATAACGGTCATGGCCTACAGTCCATTGACGCACGGAGCGCTGTACAAGAAGGAGTACTCGAAGCTCACGGATTTCCTTGCCGGGATAGGAAAGGCTTACAACAAGACCGCCACGCAGGTGGCGCTGAACTGGCTGATCTGCAAGGAGCCGGTCATGGTGATACCAAAAGCAAGCAGGAAGGAGCATGTCATGGAGTTGATAGGTTCTGCGGACTGGAAGCTGAAGCCAAAGGACGTCAATTCCATAAACGAGTTCCTGTCAAGCACGGGCATATCCGCGCCGAAGGTCTGCTGATTTATTTTGTTTTGTGTTGTACGCCCATTTGCATCAGGATCTTTGAGAGCACAGCCAGCGGCAGCCCCACTATGTTGTTGTAGTCACCGGATATTCCTTCGATGAGAATCGCGCCCTTGCCCTGTATCGCGTATGCCCCCGCCTTGTCGAGCGGCTCTTTCGAATCTATGTACCAATCGATCGTCTTTTCGCCCAGCTTCTTGAATCTGACCTTTGAAGAAACCGCAACGGTTTTGATAGTGTTGTCGTAGTTGTTTATCACACACATGCCTGTTATCACACGGTGCGTTTTTCCGCTCAGTAATTTCAGCATCCTTCGCGCGTCTTTCGCGTCCTTCGGCTTGTTGAGTATCTCTTTGCCCACCACTACCACGGTGTCCGCCCCGATTATTATTCCCTTTTTTACCCGCGAGGACACCTCGCTCGCTTTTAGCGTTGCAAGCTTTTTCGCATAGGCCTTTGGCTCGATCGCTTTCACTTTTCTTTCGTCGAACTTGCTTGGAAGGACTGAAAATCCGACGCCTAGACTTTTCAAAAGAGCTTTTCTTCTAGGAGAACTCGACGCAAGCACTATCTTAGGGTTGCTGGTGTGCATATGATTCGGTGTTAGTAATTCTGTACAAAGCAATTTAAAGCCAGATATTGTTAGATATTTTGTGGGTTTATGATAGGGAATTGGTTCCGCAAGAACAGCGCGGGGATAGGAACTTTCATGCGTGTGGCGTTCGGCTTTGTCTGGCTTGTAGACGGCCTCTTGAAATTACAGCCAGGAACGGCGGACGCTTTCGTGCAGACCATGCAGGGAATGGTGGCCAGCCAACCAACCTGGCTTACACCGTGGTTCAGCTTCTGGTCAGGAATGATAACGCAGAACCCAAATATGTTTGTAAGCATGATTGTCACGTGCGAGATTCTTCTTGGACTCACACTGATTTTTGGATTCATGAGAAAGATTGTGTATGGGATGGGCGCTTTGTACGGCCTTTCGCTCTGGGCGATACCTGAAGGGTTCGGAGGGCCCTACGGCCCCGGTTCCACGGACATCGGGACGGCCATCATATACGTTTTTGTGTTCGTCGCGCTCATGGTGATTGCGTCGAGTCAAGGACCCGACAAGAACTCGCTGGATCATTGGCTTGAAAAGCACCTTGGCTGGTGGGCGAAGCTTGCGGAGTTCGGATGGGCACCGGTTTCGGCGCCTGTCGCAGAACCGAAAGTCGGGCCGTAACAAACGTATTAAAGCAATCCGTGCACAAATTAGTCTGACGTGGATACATGGCAATAAGCATAACCGACACGGTGGGAGAAGCGTACGGAAGGTTCTTCAGGAGCAGGACGCTTCTGATCATTGGCTTTGTAGGTGCGTTGATAGGCTTGGCGCTGAGCCTTTTGGTCAATTCTCTGTTTGCGCCGTTTGTCAATCTCCAGGGCAACCAATCGGCGGCGATGGCACTGCTCACTTCTCCCACGTTCTGGGCAGAGTTGGTTGCAGCGGTCATCGTGTTCGGCCTGATAGAGGTATTCATTTCTGGGATTCTGATAAGCGCAGTGGCAGAGGGAGATGATGCAAAAATGGGCTCCGTTGTCAGGAACGCGGCCTCGAGGTATGTTTCGCTTTTGGGCACGTGCATCGCTTCTGCCGTGGTGAGCCTTCTGAGCGCGGTACCGGTAATGATCGTCTTCGCTTTTCTCGTTACGTTCGGGAGCTCCGCGTCCGTTCCGGTCGTTTTGATCCTGGCGTTGATCGGAACAGCGCTTGTGATAATACCGATCTATGTTTCATTGAGGCTGTATCTGGCAGACGCGTTCTGCGTCGTCGGGGGCAAGCGTGCGATAGCCTCGGTTGAGGAGAGCTGGGCCGCGATGAAGGGCAACCTCTGGCAGATGCTGGGGATAGTGATGGCCATAGGCCTGATCGAGGTGCTGATCGGCATGCCCATCACGCTTCTCGTGAACAAGTCGATAGGCCAATTTGTTGAGCTGCTGCTGAGCTATCCGACAGTGGTGGCATTCGTACTGGTCTACATGCAGCTAACGAAAACCGCAGGCAAGAAACCAGGCAGCAGAGCCAAGAAGTAATGGCTTGCGATAAAGCCCGGGATCAGACCAGGACGTACTCGCGCAGCCGCCTCTGGGATATCAGATCCCTGAGTATCCTGCTGTTCCTTATCCAGCCGGCGGTGTTTATGTCGAGCTTTGATTTTATGCAGGCCATCATGTCCTCCATGCTGTGCATTATCATCGGCTCGCCCTGGAGCGTCTCCCTTACGTGCTCCCGGACGTTCCACACGCCCACGGGCATCACGTAGCCGTCATGCACCTCACGGAGTATCAGCGCTACGGCCTGCTTTTTCAGCATCTGTAGCTTTTCGGTTATCGCCAGCCTCCCAGAGTAGTAGCAGCCGCCTATCTCTGCGTAGGTCTTCCTGCCGTTGTATCCTTCGCTCGAAGAGAATATGGAGATGTCAACGCCATTCTCGTTCCATATGGTTTTGGGCCACCATGCTTCGATCGACTCGTACTGCCAGCCGCCGGGTATCAGGAAGATGAGCCATCGGTTATCGAGGGAGTTGTTGTAGTAGGCGTGTATCGAGTCTATCTGGTCGAACGACTTGACCTCTTCCAGGTTGACCTTCGATAGGGTGTCGTCCACCGCGGTTATGCTCCACCTTGTCGGGACGAATTTCCGCTTGTTCTTAAGCCCGAAGAGCCCCGCGGAAAGGCCGCGCTGTATTTTAGAAACGGGTATGCCCTTGTTGTAGAGCTCCACCATCGAGGTCTTGGCGGTCGCATCGAAGTCGTTGTAGAGGTTCTCCACCTTCGTGTCTGCCTGCATGTTGTAGAGATCGAAGCTCTTCAGCTGCGCGCTGGGGCCGAAGGGCTGCACCTCGTCCCGCAATGTAAGCCGGACTGATGGCTTTGCCGAGAAGGTCGCATCGGCCTCCGCGGGCTTTTCCGCAAGCGCAAGGTCTCTAACGAGTTCCTCTATCTTGCCATTCTCGACGTTGCTTACCTTTGTCATGTGCATTCCGCGCACGAGCTTTGACCGCATCTCCACGATATCGTTTATCGACATGTGCACCCAACGCTCTGGGGTTGCGAGGATTGAGGTGTCGCCGAATTCCGGCGGCAGGAGCGGGCCTATGTTCACGTACGGATAACCGTATCTGCCGACGAAAAGGTCCGTAGGAGAGCTTCCGACTATCTCCAATTTGGAGGTCATCGGCATCATCTTGAGGCGGTAGTAGTGCCTTAGGAGCACCGGGTCGTGCATGTGCCTGTACACTATGTCGGATCGCTTGACGTTCGTGTCACCGATCTTCCCGAGCTCAGCGAGCATCTCTTCCCTGTTCAAGCCTGCACCCCACATATATGCCAGTGCACATTTTTATCGCTATTGATAACTTATTTAAGGCTGTGGTGAAATATAGGAGCGAGATGGATGCGGAGCGTAAAGGACAGGATAAAAAAGGTCTTTGACAACACGAAAGCGGACGCGATAGTCATCCTCAACACGAAAACGGAGGACAGCAACTTTTTGTACCTTACGGGCTTCACCAGCGGCGTCTTTGAAGGTACGGTTATGATAGTGTCAAGAAAAGGTCTTGTCCTGCTTGCAAACCCGCTTGAATATGAGATAGCGAAGGAGCAGCGGCCGAAGGAGATGCTTGTCGTGAAGATCGAGAGCGCGGATGATATAAAGAAGGCCATGAGGGCGCATCTCAGCAACAAAGTGGTCGGAGTGAACGAGTCGTTCATGCCTTACGCAAGCCACAAGAGGATCAAGGAATACTCTGGTGCAAGAAGGCTGATAAACGTGAGCAAGGCATTCGCAAAGGCCAGGGCGACAAAAAGCAGGGATGAGATCGAGAACCTGAGGATTGCAAACAGGATAACGAAGAGTGCGCTGCTCGAAGTCAGAAAGTTTATAAAAATCGGCGTCAAGGAGAAGGATATTGCCGCGATGTTCGATTACCTCATAATGATGCATGGTGCTGACGGGCCCTCTTTCGAGAGCATAGTGTCCTTCGGCAAGAACGCGGCGCTGCCGCACCACATGCCGGACAACACCAGGCTGAGGTCTAACAGTTTCGTTTTGATGGACGTTGGCGCGAGGTACAGGAACTATTGCGCCGACGTGACCCGCACCTTCATATTCGAACCGGACAAGAAGACGGACAAGTACAAAAGGATGGCTGACATGTACGAGACGGTCAAGGAAGCGCAGGCAATAGCGCTAAAGGCCATAAAACCCGGAGCAGATGCAAGCGAGGCGCACGTCGCAGCAGAGAAGCACATAAACAGCGCAAGGAACGGCATCTATAAAGGCAAATTCATCCACGCGTTGGGGCATTCGATAGGCATAGAGACGCATGACGGCAACATAGCGCTTGCGCCGAACATGCACTTCAAGCTCAGGGAAGGCATGGTGTTCAGCGACGAGCCCGGGATCTACATCGTCGGATTCGGCGGAGTGAGGATAGAGGACGACGTGCTGGTCACAAGGAGAGGCGCAGAACTGCTATAGTTCTTTTTCCATCTGCGGCCTTATTATCCCGTCCCAGATTGTTCTGACTTTTTCGGCGTGTTTTTCCGCATCTTCATCTACCTTTGTGACGGTCTTGACCATTTTTGCGTAGTCCCCCAACTCGTCAAGAACCTTGGCTGCAGCTGCACGCTTGTCCTCTTCGGTAATATCAATCTTTTTTGTGATCTGCTCGGCATTCCTGATTGCAGACAGCACACCGTCCTCCAGCTTCTGTTTGAATGCTTCTACGTTCATCGAATGCTGCTCTTCTTTCGTGAATCCATGGATTTGCACCAAGCCTGCCGCCCAAATTGCCCCCTGTCTTCCAGACGCAATCGCGCTGATATAACCTCGAACACCCCCTTCCCTTACTTCGTCGTTTGACGCTTTTCCGTCTGATGCTTTTTGAGCTTCAGCCATTCCATCACGGGATTTGTTGCGATTTAGGAGATATTTAAGGATATCTGTGCCACAGGGAATCGAAATGTTCCTTGAGTTTGGCTATCTCCTTTCCGTCTTTTATGACTTCAATGTGCTCTATGTTCTTGTGCATGCCGTTGTAGGTCAGATTAGCGCTGCCCACTATCGCCATGCTGTCCGAGATGTACAGCTTCTCGTGGACGAACTCTTCGCCGGTCGTCTTTAGCTTGATGTTCTTGCTCACTTTCTCCCTGCGCCGCATCGTGAGCAGAAGCGAGATCAGAAGCAGCAGGGTTATGATGCTGACGAGGTAGGCGTACTTCAGGTATACGACTATCGCGTCCAGAGCCGCGAAGTAGAGTATCGCGTTGATGTAGCCCCCGAGCCCCTTGTTGGTGATTCCTTTCAGCATTGATCCGCGGTAGCCCAGGGATATCTCCGAGGTTATCACGCGTATGCGCTTCCTGCCGCAGACCTTGAGGAGCATCTTCGTGTAGTGGTTGCTTATGTACGGCGAGACCACGAGGAGCTCACGGTCTCCGTTGTCTATCAGCTGGTTGATGTACTTGTAGGAGCTGTTGCCGCTGTAATGCTCACCTTCATCGCTTGGCATGAGGATTTAGCGTAAAATAAATTGATAATTGTTCACTCGGATTGACATATATTCGCCCTCTATATAAAAAGATAACGGCGCTTTGGATTTTTCCATCCCCCATTTTTTTGGTAATTCGTAGGTGTATGCTGCAAAAAGTGGATATTTATCTTCTCTCGAAGCAAGATATGAAAAAAGGGGGGTAACAAATCCATTTAGTGTAACACTTACTCTCGGATGAAATGTTGTTATTACTTTATCTAGCGGGAGTTTAAATAATGAATTTATATCTCTGAATAAGTTATCGGTTTTTTCGTTGTTAATCTCAGTTAGGTCCATGTTGTTTGTCAAATTTCCTCTTAGATACTTGAATGGTTCATTAGGATTATCCATACAGATACCTAAAATCTCATACACGTTCGATCTCGAGCCATATTTTCTCCTCGTCTAACTCATATTCCTTGGCCTTGTTTTTGTTTAGTATACCTTCATGCATCTCTCTTGCGTTGACGTACTTCCTAATCTCTGCAAGATTTTTCTTGATTACCTCAGATTGCGCGATATCGACTTCGTAGTGTAGGATTATTTTGTCGGCTTTTGTGAGCTGCGTCTCTTTCCTTGCAATCTGTACCCTCCGCTCGAATTCTCTCACCATTGCCTCTTCCCAAAGCTCCTTGCTTATCTCTTTGTTTATGTATGCAATACCATGGGCAAATTTTATTGCATTCTCATCATCGAACTTCTCTATCAACGTGAAATGCTCGTGTTTTATGTTAAAGATACCGCTTGCCGTATGTAAATCATAGTGACCGTTTTTGTCTATTTCGCTCGAGACCTTGTTAGCATCTTCCATTTTAAGAGCTTCGGCAACAGCAGGCGCATTCTCCTTGAACTCAGGGCCTAGCTTCGTGAACACTGGTCTCATTTCCTTTCCGAATGCATTGACTCTCTTGACAATGAGGCGCTTTGCGTTAACGTACTCCTCTACGAAACCAGAGAGTCTGAGCAGGGTGTTCTCGACTGCATCGTCATTTACCGCCACGGTGGCATTTGCAATTGGCCACCTTAGCTTTACGTTCGACTTTTCCCTGCTGTTCAGCAGCGCTGTTATCGCCTCTTGTAGTATCACAAATTCACTCTCGAGTGGTTCGTTGATCAGTTTCTTCTTCGAGTGCGGCCATTCCTCTAGGAAAATGCTCTCTTTGTATTTGTATCTGTCAAGATAAATCCCCTCAGATACAAAAGGTGTTATTGGCGAAATCATTATCAACGTATTGTAGAGCACATAGTTTATCGTGTTTATTATCGACTTTGCTTCCGTCTTGGATACCTTGATGAGCCTTTTCTTCGCCATCTTTAAGTAGAACCTGCTCAAATCTTCGACCACGAAGGTCTTTATCGCAGAGGTAGCACCTCCAGGTTCATAATTATCAAGACTCATTGTGACCTTTTCAAGAGTTGAAGCGTATCTCGATATCAACCATGCCTCCTCCGTCTCGAGCTTTGAGACCTGCCCGAGCTTGAGCTTTGGCTCGTATCCAATCGCATATGAATACTCTTTAAGCATGTTCGCTATGTTGTAGAGTAGCATGACTATTTGGTCTACCCCCCTCATCTCTTGATCGTTGAGGTTCCTGTTTTCAATCTGTGTGTGGTCGAGAAACCAGAACCTGCAGGCATCGGCACTGACGTGTTTTAATATTTCGTTTAGAGGTATAAAATTCCCTAGGCTCTTGCTAAGTTTCTTCCCGTCGCTGCCGAGTAATATGCCATGTACAGCGATGTGGGTGAGGGAACTTTTCCCATAGGCCAGCATACCGCATTTGAGGAGAACTCCGAACCAGGCGCGAATCTGCTCTATGTACTCGACAACGAAATCTACGGGAAAGAGTCTGTTGAACTGTGCCTCGCTGACACTCAGCCTGAAGGTCATCCCAGAATCAAACCAAACATCAAGGACATCCTTTACTCTCTTACTCTCCCCGCCGCACTTCGAACATCTTATCACTACATTGTCTATGTAGGGCTTGTGCAGATCATTCATCTCGTGCGCATACTTCTTGTCAATAGCTTTCTCTTCGAGCTCCTTCCTCGAACCTATGACTTCATACTCTTTGCATTTCTCGCATATCCAGATAGGTAGAGGCGTTGCCCAGTATCTCTGTCTTGAGATGCACCAGTCTGGTGAGTTTGTCATAAGGTCCTTCTCCCATATCCGTGCTTCATCCGGGTGCCATATGATCTTCTCGTTGGCCCTGAGAAGTTTCTTCTTTATCTTCTGGATGTTGAAGAACCACTGCGGAGTGGCTATGAATATCACCTTTGAGTGGCAGCGCCAGCAATGCGGATAACTGTGTATAAGCTCACTACTGTATTCAAGCATGCCGAGCTCGTAGAGGTCTTTAAGCACCACCCCATTAGCGAGTTCGGGCACCTTCGTGCCGATATATGCCCCCGCGTCTTCAGTGTAATTTGCATCCGCACCTACCGGACAGAAGATGGGGAGCTTCTCTGTGACTCCGAGGTTGTAGTCATCTAGACCGTGGCCTGGAGCTATATGCACAAGTCCCGTACCTTCTCCATTAGAGACCAATTTCGGTGCAGGAAGAATCTTATGGTATTTTCTCAGCTCTTTCTGCTTCGGCACCTTCGCCTCGAGCCCGTTTGTGTAGTATACGTTAATAAGCTCGCTGCCATAGAACTCCTGCAGCACAACTGCGCTCTCATTCAGCATGGAGGAGACGTAATCCAGCCTATCCTTTGCAAGAATCATGTCCTTCCCTTTTATTCTAGCTACGACGTACCTGCCGTCAGGATTCATTGCGACTGAGACGTTTGCTGGAACGGTCCAAGGGGTCGTGGTCCAGACAAGAAGGTAAACCATCCCATTTAGTTTCACCTTTGCCTTTGAAGACTTAGCGTTATCGACCTTGAAGGTGATGAATATCGATGGATCCTTTTCATCCGAATGTTCCACTTCCATGCTACCCTGCGATACTACGCATTCACAGTGAGGGCAATAGGCAGTAGTCTTCTTGCCATGATAAAGGTATCCCCGCTCATTTATAGTCTTAAAAAGAGCCCATTCCCCTTCCATATACTCGTTGCTATGCGGCAGGTAGGGCTTGCTGAAATCAAGTGAGACGCCAAAACGCTCAAAATCATTCTTCCACATTCCAATGTAGTAGTCTATTTCTTCTTTACAGGTCTTGATGAAAAGTTCTATGCCTATTTTCTCTTCTATGTCTCTTTTCGAAGCCAGCTTCAGCTTCTTTTCTACAAGATGCTCAGCAGGCAGACCTTGTGTGTCATAGCCCGCCCGGTCTACAACATCGAATCCCCTGCTTCTCTTGTACCTAACGACCATGTCCTTAAAGGCCTTCGTCCAGACCTGACCTAAGTGGAGCTCGCCTGTCACGAAAGGCGGTCCGTCAAGAAAGTAGAAAGGTTTCCCTATATTCCGGTTCTTTGTTCTGACTTTTTCGTTTATGCTGTTTTCAGCCCAATATCTCAATATTTCCTCCTCTCTTTCATTCAGGTCCATAAACAGCACCGTTATCGGATGTGCACCCCGATTCTTAATCTTTGCACGCAAGAAGACCAAAAATCTTTATCATGCCTCAACCTTTGCTTCGATTACTTCTCCCTTGTTGCTCTTGAACGCCGTCCTCTTCTTCAGGTCACTCCAGCAATCCTTGCATATGACAAGCCTCGTTGTCTTCTGGTATCTCGATGAGCTTTTGGTGCAGCTGTTGCACACCATCTTCTTGCAATAATTGCAGCGCTCCAGCTCGAACTCCTCCCGCTTGCATCGTTCACACGTAAGTATCATTTATGCACCCTTAGATTAATAGCAATTCTTGAGAATATAAATTGTTTAGAAAGCTTGTGTATGGTATTATGCGCGTATGTATAAAAACCTATGGCTGTACGCTCAACCAGGCGGACGGCAGCATCATGAAGTCGATGCTTGAGGGAAACGGCGCCACGATGACCGAAAGGATTGACGATGCGGATGTGGCGGTTGTCAACACCTGCACGGTCAAGAGCATAACCGCGCAGAAGATACTTTACAGGTTGGGCAGGATGCATGATGCCGGCAAAAAGATGGTCGTGACCGGCTGCATGGCCAGCGCGAACAGGGACCTGATAGAGAGGTACGCGCCTTCGGCAAGCATAGTCGATACAAGCAACATAGGCAGGATCGCGGAGGTCGCTGAGCGCCTCAATGCGGGTAAGAGAATGGTGGTTGAGGGCTATGCGAAGGTGGACAAGATGGCCCTCTTCAACGCCGATGGCGGGATAATAGCAAAAATACCAATAAACGAGGGCTGCACGAGCAACTGCTCGTTCTGCGAGACAAAGTTCGCAAGAGGGCCCCTCAATAGCTTTTCAGAAGAGAGGATAGTCGATGCTGTTGTGCAGAGCGTAAGGATGGGCGCAAAGGAGGTACAACTTACCTCTCAGGATGTGGGAGCCTATGGAATCGACAGTGGCACCGACATTGCAATGCTGATGGAGAAGATAGCGCAGGTTGATGGCGATTTCAAGGTTAGAATAGGAATGATGAATCCAGAGCATCTTCACAGGTGCTTTGACGGATTTGCCAGGGAACTTAAGGGTGAAAAGTTCTACAAATTTGCCCACATTCCAGTGCAGTCGGGCAGCAACAAGGTGCTGAAAGACATGGGAAGGGTAGGAACCGTGGAGGAATTCGACGGATATGTGAAGGAGCTCAGGAAAAAGGTTCCTGGGGTGACAATAGAGACGGATCTGATAGCTGGATTCCCGACAGAGGGCGAAGACCAATTCGGGGAGACCATCGACTTCGTTAGAAGGACGCGACCGGAGGTCACAAACATATCCAGATTCGGCGCAAGACCGCACGCGCGTGCATCAAAGATGAAGCAGCAGAGCACCGAGATGATAAATCGGAGAAGCATCGCGCTGACGAGGGTAGTAAGGCAGGTCCAGCATGAGATAAACGATAAGTTTATAGGCAAAAGATTTGATGTTATAATAACAGAATCAAACGAGAAGTCGCTTAACGGAAGGAACGGATCGTACAGGCAGGTGGTCGTCGGCAGGAACGATGCAAATGGCATCGGAATTGGAACGCGCGTCGATGTCCTGATCAATGCCGCATCCGCAAACGTCTTTTATGCGACTGCGAAACGCGTGATGTGATGTACTCAAGCAAATTGGAGGCGCTGTTCAAGAAGTACGATGTCAAGGTCATGGACCGCGTAAGGGCGGTCTCTAAGGGCGAGGAGTTCGAGGGCGAGCTCATGCCGAAGACGGATGCAGGAGACCAGGACACGATCATCATAAAGCTCGACAGCGGCTACAACGTCGGCATAGCCTATTCCAATGATGTAACGATTACAAAAATTTCTGCGGGCAGCACGAACATATCATTTCCGAAGGCAAAGACAGACAAGGTCAAGGGACTGCCCCAGGTTTCACTGATATACACGGGAGGCACGATAGGCAGCAAGGTAGACTACAAGACCGGCGGGGTGTACATGCTCACAAAGCCCGAGGAACTGCTCTACGAAGTGCCCGAGCTTTCCGGGATAGCCAGCATTGACGTGAGAAATCTCTTCGGGATTGCGAGCGAGGACATGACCTATGTCGAATGGCAGAGCATGGCAAAGGAGGTCGCAAAATCATTGAACGATGGGGCGAGAGGCGCGGTCGTGACGATGGGTACCGACACGATGCATTATGCTTCGGCGGCCCTGAGCTTCATGCTCAACAATCTCAATGCTCCGGTTGCGATCACAGGCGCGCAACGCAGCAGCGACAGGGGCTCAAGCGACGCATTCTTCAATCTGATATGTTCTGCACAGATCGCTGCAAAATCTGATATTGCGGAGGTGGGCATATGCATGCACGCAGGCAGTTCCGACGACAGTTGCGCCTTCATCAGAGGCACGCATGTCAGGAAGATGCACACTTCAAGAAGGGATGCATTCCGGCCGATAAACGACAGGCCGCTTGCGCACGTCAAAAGGGATCTTGAAATTGCTTACGGAAGCGATTACAGGAAAGTCGAGAAAGTTCCGAGATACAAGGTGACCGCCGAAACAAAGTACGAAAAGATGGTGGCGCTGGTGAAGAGTTATCCAAATTCCGACCCAACAGTCATCGACTTCTATGTGGACAAGGGCTGCAAGGGCATCATATTGGAAGGCACCGGACTCGGGCATCTGGCACTTTCGCCTTCGCAGAAGGAATTCGAGTGGATGCCGAGCGTGAAAAGGGCGATGGAGAAGGGCGTTGTGGTAGGGATGACATCGCAGTGCCTTTACGGCAGGGTCAATTCGAATGTTTACAGGTACCTGCGAATGCTGAGCGGCGAGGGAGTTGTGTACTGCGAAGACATGACTCCGGAGACTGCGCTCGTAAAGCTGGGCTGGCTGCTGGGCAATTACAAAGCGGATGAGGCGAAGAAACTCCTTAACCAGAACATAAAAGGGGAGATAAAGAGCAGGACTTTGTACGACGAATTCTTGATATGAGATAACGGTATGGCTGCCCTTCGTCATTGCAATAATCAGTATGTGGTAGGATCAGGATGGTGGGTGTTGTAAAGGGAGGGTGCAAGGAAGAAGATCTTGATAGATCAAGACGTATCTTCCCGCGCTGTTTTGATGCATGGGTGGATGGGATAAGATAGCTATCAAAAAGCTAAGGGTTAAATGTTCATTTGATCTAAGTGCACCACGCCCTTTACTCTATTATTGGGGGCCTTGTTGTATATATAACTAGTGTAGGTTTCTCGGCGTCATTAGGGGCGTGAGAAGGAGGATTATTGCATAAATGTTATAATGAGCCTAACATTTTATGTTGTATAGACGTATAATAGATACAAATATGTGCTTTCTTATAGTTGTATTTGTAGTGGGCACAAAAGATTGAATAATCTATTTTGTCTAGTGATGGATATGAAAACCGTGGGGATAATCGGAGGTCTTGGACCGGAAACTACGTCCGAGTTCTACCTGGATTTGGTCTTTTCTTGTCAGAAGAGAGACAGGAGCAGCAGACCGCCCATAATCATCACCAGTGTGCCCATGCCGTACTCGATTGAAGAGGATGCAATCCTGAAGGGGACCGGCATCGAAAGGTTTGCGCCATTTTTGGTAAAAGAGGCACGAAGGCTGGAAAAGGCCGGCGCGGATTTCATCGTAATGCCCTGCAATTCGCTCCACGTTTTTATTGGGGATATTAGAGACGCGGTCAGCGTACCCGTCTTGAGCATTGTCGAGGAGACGGTGAAATTCCTTGAGAAGAACGGTTTCAAGAAAGTTGGCATCGTGTCCACGTCCGCGACGATAAAAAACAGGTTGTATGAGGATGCGTTCAGGAAAAACGGGATAGCTTACGAGACCCCTGATGCCCTTCAGCAGGAAAGGATGGGCAAATTCATCCTCAACCTTGTCAACGGCCAGCAGAACAACAGGGACAGGGATGGGCTCATCCAGATAATCGACGGTTTTGGCGACAAAGACGTGGATTGCGTGGTGCTCGCCTGCACGGACCTCCAATTGCTGATACCGAAGCATCCTGGATTGAAGATATTCGACACAATGAAGATATTCGCTGATGCAACGGTCGAGGAATTGCTGAGGTAGCGCTGCAAAATCTAAAAAAATGCGCGTTGCAAGGCGTCATCCCGAAAAGCCTTAAATACTCTTTCGCACCAACCACTCTGTTTATGCTTTCTCAGGGAGTTAGGATGGATGATTACTACAAGAGCATAGGATTCATGTGCGGGCTTGAGATCCACCAGCGTCTCGCGACGAAGGAGAAGCTGTTCTGCTCGTGCCCCGCTCTTGTCAAGGAGGACCACAAGCCAGTGGCAAGCGTCATGCGCTACCAGAGAGCAGTGGCGGGAGAGCTCGGCGCGATAGACGCAACGGCGCAGTTCGAGGAGCTGAGGAGCCGCAGCTTCAAGTACAACGTCTTCAACGACGACACCTGCCTTGTCGAACTGGACGAGGAGCCGCCGCACACGATAAACATGGAGGCTTTGGACATAGCGCTCTCGGTTGCAACGGCATTGAAGATGCGGATAGTCGACGAGATACAGCCCATGAGAAAGAACGTGATAGACGGCAGCGACCCCAGCGCGTTCCAAAGGACGGCGATGGTGGCGCTTAACGGAGTCTTAGAACTGGACGGCATGAAGATAAATCTGCCCTCCATGTTCCTTGAGGAGGAATCGTGCGGCATAGTAAAGAGCGACGAGGAGAGCGTGGTCTACAGTATAGACCGGCTTGGCATTCCATTGATAGAGGTCGACACGGATCCTTACATACCGAATCCGGTTGCGGCGAGGGACCTTGCATTGCACATAGGCACGCTGCTGCGGCTGACCGGCAAGATGCAGAGAGGGATCGGCTCGATAAGGCAGGATGTCAACATGTCGATAAAGGGCGGCGCCCGCGTGGAGATAAAGGGCGCGCAGGAGGTCAACCTCATTGACAAGTTCCTGGAGATTGAGATCAAGAGGCAGCAGAAGCTCCTTGAGATAATGGGAAAACTTCTGAAGGCGGACGCCAAAGTTGACGCCGCCAAGGACGTGACGAAGATATTCGCAAACACCAAAGTGGGCATCATAAAGAAGCAGAAGGACCTCTGCGTGATGGCATTCGCGCTCAGGGGCTTCAAGGGCATGATCGGCACCGAGATAGCGCCCAACAGGAGGTTGGGAACGGAGATAAGCGATTACGCGAAGAAGGGCGGGGTCAACGGCATAATCCACAGCGACGAGAAGCTCGAGAGTTATGGCTTCGAGGCTGGAGAGCTCGAGACCCTTAAAAAAGAGCTGAAGCTCGGGGCAGACGATTCTTTTGTACTGGTAGCAGCCAGCAGCAAGAACGCGAAGGGAGCCATAGAGCTGGCAAGATTGCGTTCGGCGTATGCGCTGAAGGGAGTGCCGAAGGAGACGAGGGTCGTCAATGACAGCGTGCTGTGCACAACCGCCTTCCTGAGGCCGCTGCCGTCCGGTTCCAGGATGTACCCTGAGACGGACGCGAAGCCCATCCGCGTGGACAAGCGCATGATGAGCGAGGCGATCAGGAACGCGCCGGACATAGCAAAGGAAAGGGAGTACATTGAATCCATGATAAAGAACAGGGCGATTGCCGAACAATTGATAAAATCGCCCAGGTTGCAGACCTTCAAGCTTATTGTCGATGTCACCAAAGCCGATCCCGAGTTCGTCGCTAACACGATGCTGCAGAAGTTCACCGAGCTTAGAAGGGAGGGCTTCGAGGTCGATGCCATAAGCGAAAAGTGCCTTTTCGAGCTGTTCGGCGCCTACAGGATGGAGAAGATAACCAAGCAGGCTGTAGAAGAGGTGATAAAAGCGCTTGCAAAGAACGAGAGGCCGGTGGACGACATAATTGCCGAACTCTCGCTTGCGCGCATAAGGGGAAAGGAGCTGAAGGTCTTGATCGAGAAGGAGAAGGCATCCGGCAAGGCCAAAAACGGCGGGGAACTGAGGAGCCTGATCATGTCAAAGTACCGGCTGAACGTGGATGGAAGCGAACTTAATGGACTCTTGACGAACCCATAGGAAAGGCTTATATACCTCCAAAATCCGAAAACGGGCTTTTTCTTAATCTCTCTTAGAAAATACCGCAAAACCATTAAATATCAAGACATTCAAAATAGTAGTGTGGTGGAATGGATGGGGGAAATAAAAATAGGGGGAACATCTAGAGAGGAGGTGGCGAGGAAGGTACGGCAGGAGGCCGTAACTGCCCTGAAAAACAGCGACTTCACCGATATTCTGGGGTCACTGGGAGTAGAAAAAGATGACGGCGCGACGAGTGCCGCACTCAAGGCAGTCCTTGCCGAGCGCATCACGGAATACGCCGTTGGCGCCGTGAGAGAGGCGAAAAGGAGGGGAGTAAGATTGGGGGCTGCTACGATAATAATAGCAGCATCAGGGAGGGCTTGAGCGCCAATGCACCGCATTGGCGCTTCCTCTCTGGAAGCTTTTCTATCCAGTGCCGGTACTAAACTGTTTTAAATTCTCTTTTTCCTATCCTACTGGGCGATTGTAGTCTAGTCTGGTTAGGACTTTGCCCCTCCAAGGCAAAGACCCGGGTTCAAATCCCGGCAATCGCACCTTATGATAATGAGCTGAACCTGCCGCAGAACGGCCATTCATGCATTTATTCCAGTCCTATCTGGCTTTTTATCTCTTTCATTGCGTTGATGGACAATTCAAAAAATTCGTCCAGGGTTATCCCGGTCTTTTCTATCTCGCCTATGCTCTCCCGGTTGCAATTCGCCGCGAAGCTCTTGTCCTTGAATTTCTTTTTTAGTCCTTTGACCTCCATGTCGCTGATCTTTTTGCCCTTCATCAGAGCGTAGGCGTAGATTAATCCGGTCAGCGTCTCGGCGGCGATAAGGGCATGCTCCACACGCCCCGTTCTCTGCTTGTCTTTCAGGGCGGGAATTATGTCATACCCGTACCCGTGGGACTGGACAATCTGGATGAACTTTTCGTCAAAACCGTTCCGTTTCAATAGCTCTACAGCCTTGATGCAGTGCTCCTTCACGTCGTTTTTTGTCAGTGCCCAGTCAACATCGTGCAATAGCCCCAACATGCCCCAATAATCAACATCTTCGCCGAACCTTTTTGCAAGGGCCCTCATGATGGCCTCCGCCTCGAGATAATGGTTCATGTCGGAAGTCTGCTGGTCCATGCTTTTCAATAATACGACGGCTTCCTCTCTGGTTATCGGCAGGTTCACCATGATGATCAATCGCGACGGCTTCATGCCGCCTTGCTATGCGGCACTTTGAAAGTTGTTCTTCAAGGCTTAAATTCGTTGCGTATAAAGTGATATGGTCCGCACATTGGTGTGTTAAATGCCCTACGATGAGATAATCTCGAAACTGAAGTCGCAGTACAACCCGAAAAATATAGAAGGGATGAAGCGGTTCGGGATAAGCACGAAGAACACGCTCGGGATATCGGTCGTCGCGTTGAGAGGGATGGCAAAGGGGATAGGCAAGGATCACGAGCTGGCCGGAAGGCTCTGGTCATCGGGCATACACGAAGCCAGGATACTTGCACCGATGATCGAAGAGACCGAAAAAGTTACAGAAAAGCAGATGGACAGATGGGTCGAGGATTTCGATTCATGGGACATCTGCGACCAGTGCTGCGGCAATCTATTTGATAAGACGCCTTACGCGTATGAAAAAGCGGTGAAGTGGAGCAAGGACAAGAGCGAATTTGTCATGAGGGCAGGATATGTCATGATGGCCGCGCTGTCAGTGCACGACAAGAAAGCGGACGACAGCAGGTTCATCGGGTTTTTGCCCATAATAAAAAAGGGCGCGACAGATGAGCGCAATTTTGTGAAAAAGGCGGTAAACTGGGCGCTGAGACAGATAGGGAAGCGGAACAAGAGGCTGAACAGGCTTGCGATCGAGGCTGCAAACGAGATAAAGGCAATGGACTCCAGCAGCGCGAGATGGATAGCGAACGATGCGCTCAGGGAGTTGACAAGCGACGGGGTTAGAAAGAGGCTTTAGGAGTACCGTGGTTGTGTAGAATGCTCCAGCATCAGCCTGTTCAAAGCCGCTTTTGTGAGATGCCCGATAACTCCGGTGCCGGTTATGCTTATTTCACCGATCAGCGAAACGTTGCTCAGCATTATGCCTGGAGCGATATGGGCATTGCCTTCGCTCTTGTTCTGGCCTCCGATGATCTTGCCCTTGCCCGTTATGATGATTCGGGGTTCTCCGCACACCCTAACATCGCTGAGTTCTATGCTGCCGGATATGTCCGCATTGGAGATGTAGCTCCGCCAGAGAATTCTGGTATCGCCGCGCAGCAGCGTCCTGCCGACTATGATCGTCTCAGGAGCGAAACCGATCGAATCCGGATTGTAGAAGGCATTCACGCGTTCGTAGATTATTGAGTTCGGACCAGTGAACACGCCAACATCGACATGAGCACGCTCATCCACAAACGCCCCACCCATCTGGTTTCTATGAAATTTCTTGCCCCGATATATTGCTTTGGGGATGGAGGAATCCACATTGCGCAGTTGCGGAAGGGTGGTTACTGCGGCAATTCGAGTTATCTCGGATTGGTTCGATGGAACCTGGCCCGCTTGGGTTGCTAATGCCGTTGGTGCTATAAAAGTTTTGTACACTTGAACCGTATCTCATACCTGTTCGTGGAAATATTTATGTTTTGTGTGCAGAAAGCCGCTGCGTTATCCGGCGCCCTGCCGGACGCCAAATTATTCTGCAAGAGCACAGCAACTAATATATTTGTTGTAGTGGATACATCTTCGTAGTGGTTTGGTGCTTAAGAAAGTTTTCGAAGGCTCGGTGGATAACCTTCAGATACTCGATGAGAATGGTGGCGTGGACGTTGCGCTCCTTCCCAGTTATCTCGATGATGCGAAGATTGTGGAGATGTACAAGCTGATGTGCTTCGCCAGGGCGCTTGATGCAAAAGTGCTAAGTCTCCAGAGGCAGGGCAGGGCCGCGACCTATGCGCCGTTGCTGGGGCAGGAGGCAACGCAGATAGGCAGCGCGATGGCGATGAGGAAGGATGACCTGTTCGTGCCTAACTTCAGGCAGCACGGCGTTTTCCTTGCGAGAGGGATGCCAATCGATATCATGGTGCTGGGCTGGAAGGGCTTCGAAGAGGGCAATGTCATACCAAAAGAGGTCGGAGGTTTCCCGATGATAATACCCGTGAGCACGCAGATGCCGCATGCTGCTGGGATAGCGTTCGCGCAGAAGTACCTGAAGAAGGATGTCGCAGTCGTTGCCTATGTCGGCGACGGAGGCACTTCGGAAGGGGATTTCTATGAGGCGCTGAACTTCGCGGGCGTGTTCAAGGTGCCGCTGGTCGCGATAATAGAGAACAACCAATGGGCGATATCGGTGCCGAGGAACAGGCAGAGCGCCGCGCAGACGCTAGCGCAGAAGGGCATCGCAGCCGGGATAAACGTGCTGCAGGTTGATGGCAACGACGTCATGGCGGTCTACAAGGCGGTGAAGGATGCGATAGACAATTCCAGGAACGGGCCCACGCTGATAGAGTGCGTCACCTACCGGATGAGCATGCACACGACCTCCGACGACCCGACAAGGTACAGAAGCGATGATGATGTCGATGCCTGGAAGAAGAAGGATCCGATAGCAAGGGTCAGGATCTACTTGAACAACAAGAAGCTGTGGAACGACGCCCTTGAGAGCAAGATGCAGGAGGAGCAGAAGAAAAAGATAGACGATGCGGTCGACAAGGCAGAGAAGTTCGTGCCGGACCCGAAGAGCATCTTCGAGCATGTCTACAGCTTCATGCCGCAGACCCTTAAGGAGGAGATGGATTACGCGGTAGGATCCAACTTCTTCATGGAGAAAAAGTGATGTTATGCAGGCAAACATGGTTAGCGCGATAAACAATGCCCTTGAGCTACTGCTGAAGGAGAACGACAAGGTCATAGTCTTCGGCGAGGATGTCGGCAAGGACGGAGGCGTCTTCAGGGTAACCGATGGCCTACAGGCAAAGTTCGGATCGGACCGTGTCTTCGATACGCCATTGGCGGAATCGGTGATAATGGGATCGTCGATAGGCATGGCGATGTCCGGACTGCGACCGATCCCCGAGATGCAGTTCGCAGGCTTCATGTTTCTCGCATTCAGCCAGCTCGTCAATCATGCAGCAAGGTTCAGGAGCAGGACAAGATCTAATCTCAAGGTGCCGCTGGTCGTCAGGACACCGGTCAGCGGTGGGGTGAGGACCTTGGAGCACCACTCCGAAAGCCCCGAGGTTCTGTATTCGCACATCGGGGGCCTGATAGTCGTGGAGCCTTCAAACCCATACGATGCGAAGGGTCTTCTGATAAGGGCGTCGCACATGGATGATCCCGTCGTGTTCCTTGAGCCGACAAAGCTCTACAGGCTCTTCAAGCAGGAGATACCCGACGAGATGTACGAGGTGCCGATCGGGAAGGCTGCTATGGTGAGCGAGGGCGAAGACCTTACGATCGTGACTTACGGCACGATGGTGCCAATTGTGAAGGATGTGGTGAGCAAGAGAAACCTTTCTGCGGATGTCATTGACTTGCGCACGATAAATCCGTTGGACGAGGAAACAATAATCAACAGCGCCAAGAAGACCGGAAGGGTCGTGATAGTGCATGAGGCGCCCCTGAGCTTCGGAGCCGGGGCGGAGATAGCGGCAAGGATAGCGGAGAAGGCGATATTCGAGCTTGACGCGCCAGTGATAAGGGTTGGCTCGGACAGCCTGCCGTACCCGTTGCCGGGCTATGAGAACTATTACATTCCAAACGATATCAAGATATCGAAGGCCATAGACCAGGTTTTGTTATGAAGGAGATAAAATTCGTGGATGTTGGAGAGGGCATAACCGAGGGTCACATAAGGAAGT
>CAVUGN010000003.1:0-17238 GCA_963741095.1 uncultured Microcaldota archaeon | reverse complement strand
CCCCGCAGCAAGCTCGACGTTCAGGAATTTACCCATTCCTACCTTCACCGAAGTCAGCACCGTGCCGTTCAGTGTTGCCGCAGAGTTGGCCACAGCCGTGCTGCCTGCAATCGTGGTGGTGTTCATTGCAACCGGCGCCTTGAAATACTCGGCCACTATGCTTGCGTTCCATTCAGCGCCTATGCAGGTCACTGCGCCGGTTATCAATCCCGGCACTATCGCCTTAAGGTAGATCGACTTCCATGCTTTTATTCCCTTCACCCCAAACACCTCCTTCGCCTCCAACACGCTGTTCTGTATCGCATTCCTGT
Organism: uncultured Microcaldota archaeon; assembly: GCA_963741095.1. GTDB lineage: Archaea > Micrarchaeota > Micrarchaeia > Micrarchaeales > Micrarchaeaceae > CAIOIN01. Next base: position 16,927 of record CAVUGN010000003.1, on the reverse strand, counting down.
TCGACATTATGCCAAATATCACGTACCACAGGCCGCTGAGGACGAAAATGACAAAGGCCACGAGCTCGTTGTGGTACGGCGATTTCTGCAGGCCAAGGACTATGAGCGGCAGCAGTATCGTCGCGGGTATGGATGCCAGCACCTGGAACAGCGTGACGTAGGCGTTCCTGTGCTTCGCCATGAAGACGAGGTAGACGCTGACGGGCACGGATATCGCAAGTATCACAGCGAAGGCCAGCCAGATCCTTGCGAACGACGCGCCAAGCGCCAAAAGCACCTCGTACTCGTAGCCGAAATCCTTGACAGTGATGATTCCGATGCTGTAAAGCGAAATGAGCAGGAGTGCGACCATCCCAACCGCCAAGAGGGTGTAGCCGCGCCTGTTCAGCAGGCGCTTTCCCGTCTTCGCCTTCGTCAGGCTCTCGTTCCTCGCCGCGTAGTTGATGCGCGGCCTGTGCTTCAGTTCGATGTTGAAGACGTGCCAGTGCACCCGCAGCAGCCTGGGCGTCTTGAACCGGTGTATGAAATTTGACAGCCTGTGCTTTCTCTGCTTCTGGTCACCGTAAGGCGAGAAGAAGGTTTCCAAAGGCGCAAAGAGCAGCGCCCTCGTCAGGATGACAAAGATTATGAACACGCCGATGCCGAGCGCGTACTCGAGGTAATTGCCCGACAGCGCGAGGTTCGTGAGTGCGACTCCTATGCCGTACTTGACCGTGTAGGTGCTGTTCGCGGTGGAGAAGATCTCGCTAGTGACGAGGTAAAAGAGCCCGATAGACCATGAGAGCATCGCCTGCTCCACGACCTTTGGCATGCTCGCAGGCAGCCATATCCTTCTTATCCTTCCCAGCGCGCCCATCCTGTACACCTCAGATACCTCTGAGATCTCAAGCGGCAATGTCTTGACCGCCTCGAAGGCGCCGAATATGATGTTCCAGACCATGCTCGTTATTATCAGGAATATCACAGCGACGTTTATGCCCACATAGCCGGGGAAGGCGGCAACGATCACGTATATCACGAATGGGAAGAAGGCAAGGATCGGCAGCGTCTGCAGTATATCGATTATTGGCATTATGATCTTCTCTGCCCACTCCCTACGCGCAGCGTATATGCCTATCGCAAGCCCCAGCAGGATAGAAATAAGAAGCGCGGCCAGCATCCTGAGCCACGAGAAGGATATGTCGACAAGTAGCGATACCACAAAGTCGAGTATGGCCATATTATGGCTACAACAACAAGGCTTTTATCATTGATGGAATGTGCCACAAAAACACCAGAAGGCGGCATAGAAATGCAGGATTCATCTATGATATGCGGTCTTTTTAGATTTTAACAACGAATAGCACCCAAACATCAGTCAAAAGGCATCCTCATGGACATCCTAGCGCAAATGGAAACCCTTAGCACGTACTTCAATTCGCTGTCCGCCGCAAGCTGGCCTAACTTCATGTATTTCTATCTGGCGAACAAGGCAGGACTAAGCCTTCCGGACGAGACGTTCGTTGTGGAGACCAACGACGGGCTCAAAATAGAGATGAGGGAAAACAAGCTGGGGGACATAGAGACCTTCCTTGAGCTCTTTCTCGGTCAGCCCTACTTCACCAGGCTTCCTAAAAGCACAAAGAACAAAGCCAGGCCGACGGTCCTTGACATCGGGGCGCACATAAGTCTCTTCTCGCTCTATGCCTGCAAGACATTGAAGATGCCGGTCGTGTATGCGTACGAACCAGATAAAAGCAACTTCAATCTCATGAAAAGAAACATAAAAGCAAACAACCTGATCGGCAGGGTGAAGCCGTTCAATCTTGCGGTTAGCGGTACGGAAGGCGAGGTGAAGCTGTGGAACAGCAACAACCCGGTGCTGTTCTCCACACTCAAATCGGCTGCGGGAGGGCATAAAAAAGACGAATACACCCTCGTCGCCAGCACAAAGCTGAGCCGTATACTGAAAAAATTGGGCCACGTGGACATAATGAAGATGGACTGCGAGGGCAGCGAGTGGGAGATAATAAGGGACATGCGCGACTTGGAGTTCGACATCGATTACATCTGCATGGAGTACCACGAGATCAACGGCAGGAAGAGGGGCGAGATGGTCAATTACCTCGTCAAAAAGGGATTCGAAGTAACGCTCAGGGACAAGGACAAAAACAGAGGGACCGGCATACTTTTCGCCACAAGAGCCTGATCACAGAACGGGCGCCGCGGCCAAATCCAAAGATGTTGCAGACATAAATACGCTTTTAACCTTTTTATTCCATCTATATCTGGCGTGTTTCCGATGGTCAAACTCTCAGTCCTGATATTCTCCAGGAACGAGGTGGAAAAGACTCTTGGTCTAGTCAACGACCTTTACGGAGTCGCAGATGATATAGTCCTCATGGATTCGAGCGACAAGAAAAACAGGGAGAAGTTGCACGCGGCCAAGAAGAATCAGAGGATGGCAAAGCTGCAGCTATTCTACGTGGTCCCTCTGGCCCCGCTGGAGGCGCTGAGGCCGTATGCATTCAAGAAGTGCAAGCATTCCTGGGTCCTCCTAATCGATACTGACGAACGGATGAGCAATCCCTTCAAGTCCGACCTAAAGAGGATAATCGGCAGCGCAAAATGCAGGGCGTTCGCCATCAGAAGAAACGAAGAGGTGTTCAAGGGCAAGCGAAATGGCTTCTACACGTGGCAGATAAGACTCTTCCGAAAGGAGTTTGTCGAATTCAAGGGATTTCTGCATGAGCAGGCGCTCGTCACCGGCGCGATCGAAAAGCTCAATGAAGAGTACTTCTTCGACCACCTTGTGGAATTGAAGTCCGTGGGCTACGGTGGCGAATACTCGAAGATATTGAAATTCGACCGCCTTTCGTACGGACTGTACAACGAACGCGTTATGGATTATGTGTCAAAGCTCATGATGTCCAAGAGCAGGAGTGTGGAAAACACGTTTCTGGGCAGGGCCATAAAATCTTTCATGTTGTCCTACGAGAAAATCACACTAAGGAAGCAAGATCAGGAGATAAGCAATTTTGATTATTTCGTGTACTACTTCATGGTCGATCTGGGCTATGCACTGAAGCGGCGCAGCATCAGCGGAGTGCTCCAATTGATACCTCACCTGAAGACGCGCCTGAACTGGATAAGCGAATGGAAAACAGCTCCAGACGCGGAAGAGATATTTGACATATCAAAGAAGATAAACCGCATAGGGGTGGTCAAATTCCTGCACCTCGACGAAGATGCAACAATAGAAGCGCTGAACCGAAAGTATAAAGATAAGGAACAGCACGGAGAGTTAATGATGACGCTAATAAAGGAGAGATACGAAAAGCAGAACAAAGGTCCCGAATGACATGAACACCAAAAGGACGCCGAAGAAAAAGCTCGCGATAATACTGAACACTTTACAATCCTTCGGCGGCGGAGAACGCTGGGCTTTGGAAGTGGCGGTTCGGCTGAAAAAAGATTTCAATATCACCCTGGTAAACCCGGTTTCGCGGATTGATACAATGCGGATACCCAAGGCCGAGCTGCTCAAAAGATACAATCTGAAGGGCGTGAACATAGTTGATGTGGACTGTTACGGGGTCAACACAAAATTATCAAACACCGGCGGATTCGTAACGCGGCTTCCAAAAATCACCGGGCTGCCCAAACTCAGAAAAGTCATAGCAAATGCGGACATAGTGTATGAAGTCACCCTCAATCCAGTGATTCTTTCATACTCGTTGATGCTGTCCAGGTTCTACAAGAAACGATTCATACTCGGCATGCACAATCCCGAATTCCTGATGAAAAAGCGGGACAGCAAAGGCAACCCAATACTGAATCTTACGCAGAAAATCTTGCTCAAACACATCAAAGAAATACACACGTTATCCCAGCTGCAGGTCGACATGTTGCACGAACTAAAATACAAAGGCAGGGTGTACAACATCCCACACTTCCTCTATCTTGAGCCTGCGGTATCAAACATAATCTCAAACCGGAAAGAGTTCATCTGCCTTTTCGTTGGGAGGCTTGCCGTACCCCAGAAAGGGATAGACCTGCTTGAAGGAATCATAGAAAACACAATCAAAAAGGAAAAGCACCTAAAATTCCACATCATCGGTTCAGGGGAAGAGGGCGCAGGCACGGTGCGGCGGTTGGCAAGCAAATTCCCCCATAACGTATCCTGGCATGGTTTTGTCACGGACGCGTCGCTCAAAAGCGAGTACAAAAAAGCCAGCCTCTTTCTCATGCCTTCAAGGTATGAGACCACCGGGCTGTCCCTGTTAGAAGCGCAGAGCTATGGTATCCCTGCCGTAGCCTTCAACGTATCCGGTTCAAAGGACATAATCAAAACAAGTGTGCAGGGCACACTGATAAAACCCTTTGATGTTGGAAGATTCTCCAATGCGATCTTGGATTTCTTCGATTTATATCTCGAGGACAGCGGTGCGTACTTCAATAGAAAACTCAAAATCCACAACATCATAAAAAAAAGATATGCTCCGGATAAATTCGTATCCCGGTTCACCAGGATGTTGAACCGATAACTAACCCTCTCACACTAGGAAGCCGTACCAAGCCCGCAAAGAAAAGTTCTGCGTCAATCCTTATGTTTGCTCTCTTCTTTGTCAAACAGGTAAAATTTGAAGTAATTTGCTGCAAATCCTGGAACGCGTTTCCATTTCTTTAATATGTGTGTGAACTTTTCAGCGGTGCTAAGGTTTACGGACCAATTCGCCATGTTCCAAAACGCCGCCACATAATCCTTGGTCCATTCCGGCGTCTGGATATTCGCCTCCAGTGGTGTGATCCTAGCCGGATCGGTTTTCGGGTCAAAATAGCCGTTCTCTACCGCCAGCTTGTAGAGTCTTGTGCCATAGAGCGGTGCGGCTATGGAGATTCCGGTGTGGGTTGCGCCTTTTTTCCTCAATTTTTTGGCGAATGCTATGGTCTCCTCCATCTCCGCCTTGGTTTCGCCGGGCAGGCCTATTATGAAAGCCGCATCGACCGTTATGCCGTTTTTGGCGAACAGCTCCACAGCCTTCTCGACATCCTCGAGCTTCATCCTTTTGTCTATAACTTCGTTCACCACTCTCTGCGAGCCCGACTCCGGAGCCACGAACACCCTTTTGCATCCTGAAGCCTTCATCTTCTTGATTGTCAGATCGTCGACCCTGTCGGCTCTCAAGCCGTTAGGCGCCGACCAAGTTATCTTCAAACCTTTGGCCACAATGAGATCGCAGATCTTCTGGAACCTTTCTATGTTCCAGCTCATGTTGTCATCCTCTATGTTGAAGTGCCTTATCCCGAACTTATTGTAATCCCTCTCCATCTCCAGGAGCACGTTCTCGGGGCTTCTGGGCCTGTAGAGCTTGCCCATGGTCAGGTGGATGGAACAGAAGACGCAGTTCATGGGGCATCCCCTGCTCGTTATGATCGATGTCCATCGCTCATTGAAGGTGTACCTCTCCCTCTGGCTGTTGCCCTTAGCCTGGGTCTCGAAGTATTTCTCCAGGGGCAGCAGCTCTATTGCCGGAAACGGGAGCGAATCCAGGTCCCTTATGAGCTCGCGCTCCGGGTTTATCCGTATCTCGCCGTTCTCCCGGTACGCTATCCCCTTTACCTCCTTCAGGTCCTCGTTTTTCGACAGCTTCTCGAAGAGCTCCGCCACCGTCCTTTCCCCCTCGCCCATCACGACTATGTCGACGCCCCCGCTTTTGAGAGTCTTTTCGGGAGTCACGGTGACGTGCATGCCTCCGACCACGATCGGCATGGCGGGAAGTTTTTCTTTTACCGCTTTCAATATATCCAGCGCATTCGGCGAATTGAAAGTGAACACCACCGACATGCAGACGGCATCAGGATGTGCCTCTGCAACGCGGTTGACTATCTCCTCTTTGGATAGCCCGGCATAGTAGAAATCGCCAGTTCTGCTCAGAGTACCTTCGGCATTCGCGTCCAGGAACAGGACCTCATGGTCTTTCTGAAGCACCGCGGCTATGTACGCCAATCCGAGCGGCATGTGGCTGTATGGTACGCCCCATCCGGTCGGTGCGCGTATCGAAGGATTGATGCAGAGTATCCTCATTGGATCATTACCTAAAAACAACAACGACCTGAACCTAATTCAATAAACCATTATCTCTAATAAATTAATAATACTGCGCCCACAAGTGCCGAAGTTTAAGAACGAGCGAAGCCCCTAACCGCATCAAAATTTGCCCAGGAATTCGTCGAACAGGCGCATTATCTTCTCCATGTGCGCGTCTGTGAGCCCCTGGTGGCACCCTATCAGGAAAGCGTTGCGCATTATGTAATCGGCGTTCGGATAAGAGCCCTGTGCATCCCTGTGCTCTATGCCGCTGAACGCCGGTTGGTAGAGTATGTTGCCCGTAAAGACCGGCCTGGTCTGCACGTTGTTCCTTTCGAGATACATTGTTATGTCCCGCCTTGTGAACGGCGCGCCCTTCATGATCGTGAGCGGGTACGCCAGCCAGGAGGTTTCCGCTTTCGGCAACTGCATGGGAAGGATGAACAGGTGTTTGTACTTCGAAAAGAATGAAGTAAGCTTGGCAAAATTGGCCCTCCTCGCCTTTGCAAAGCCGTCAAGCCTCTTGAGCTGCTCCAACCCGAACACCGCGCTCATCTCAAGCGGCCAGAAATTGTAGGCTATCTCCTCGAATATGAACTTTGAATCGTAGGGTATGCCTTTGAGTTCGCAGTTGAATCTCAGATCAACATCCTCGCTCTCGTTGACCGATGAAGACCTACCCCAGCCCCTCATCATTCTTGCCTTTCTGTCCCACTGGTCATCGTTGACGCATATCATGCCTCCGCCGCCTCCAGCTGTCATTATGTGGGATCCGTAGAAGCTTGTCGTGGATATGTCCGAGTATCCCCCCGTTTCTTTACCATCATATTTCCCTCCTATCGTGTCGCAAGAATCCTCAATGTAATAAAGCCCGTGCGCATCCGCGATTTCCCTCAATCTCTTCATGTCTGCGGTGTTTCCGAGAAGCGAAGGGATCATCAATGCCTTCGTCTTTTTGGTTATCGCATCCTCTATCTTGTCAACTTGTATCTGATAACTACCAAGGTCGACATCCACAAAAGCTGGAATCAGCCCCTTCTGCACCAACGGTGACACCGTGGTGGAAAAAGTGAGTATAGGCGTTATCACCTCGGATCCTCTTTCCAAATTTAGCAGTTCCACTCCCAGCAGGTTCGCCGAAGAGCCGGAGTTGACCATTATGCCGTGCTTCTTCCCGAAAAGCTTTGCGACCTCCAACTCGAAATTCTTTGTGTTTTCGCCCGCTGCAAGGGTCTTGTGGCTCCTTATCAGATTCGAGACAGCGCGCTCCTCCTCGTCCCCGTAGACTGCCCAGGCATAGTAGACCCTAAGGTTGTTGTCAATTTTCTTGCTTGGATCTTCGGGCGCCATAAACTCTCCAAACTATTATCGTTGAATGTTATTTATACCATTCGATTATCCTAACTGCTTCCTGAATAGCGAAAGCCCCCCATCCACATCCAACGCACGGAGTCCGGTCGCCTTCTCCGCCTTTTCGGTGATCATGTTTATGCTCAAGGGTCTTGGAGCCACCTGATTGAGTTCGGCCGTGGTGACCGGCGTTATCAGGTTTCTTTCCAGGCCAAACTTTGCAGCTATCCGCACTGCGAAATCATACCTGCTTATGCACTCCTTGCCGGTTACGTGGAATACCCCCGCCGCGTCCTTTTCATACAACCTGAAAAGGAATTCCGAGAGATTGTCCGTGAAGGTCGGGCAGTTCCTCTGGTCTGTGACTATGTTGACCCGCTCGTTGGCCCTGAGCCTGTTTATGAGCCAGACCGCGAAGCTAGCTTTTCCGATGCCTCCGACTCCGTACAAAACCGTCGTCCTTGCAATTATGTGATCAATATCCAGCTCCGATAGGGCGCGCTCCGCCGCCAGCTTTGTCCTGGCGTAGCAGTTGATGGGATTGGGCGTGTCCCTTTCCGTGTAACTTGGCTTCTTGCCATCAAAGACGTAATCGGTCGACAGGAAGACGTACCTTGCGCCGAATTTTTTAGAAGCCTCAGCAGCATTCTTCGACCCCTCGACGATAACCTTCCAGGTCTCCTCAGGATGGGTCTCGCAGTAATCCAGGTTGGTGAGAGAATGTGTGTCTATCACGAAGTCCGGCTTTATCCTTTCCATCAAGCTGAAGGTGCTCTTCCTGTCGCAGACATCAAGCTTGTGGATGTTGGCCGCATTGTTGCTACTGGAATTTCGGGTCCCGTAGACTTCGTACCTCCCCTTTGCGAGCTCCATCAACCTGTTGCCAAGAAGGCCGGTGGCGCCTATCACCAATAACTTTTCCACAGTTAAACGATTAGGTAGTAAATATTTATATGCCATTTGTTATCGAGCCGAAAAAGCAAAGACACGCGCTCTTTTTCTACTTCCAAGCATAGAGATATCCAAGTTCTCCCATTTCCCTGCCTTCAGACTCCTTTTCTGTTTTTATCTTGAATCCCTTGCTCGTGAGTACTGCGGGCAATTCCCGCAAACCATAATGATACGCTATGTGCAATGCATAGACGTTGCTCAGATCGATGTCTTTGTCGAAGACCTCATGCTCCGCACCCTCAGTGTTGCTCTTGATGGCGATGTTCTTGTGTGTGTGTGTGTAGTATCTCATCAAGCGTGTGTTTGTACACCCCCTCTCCCTTGATGATTATTCGACCCTTATCCGGGCTGGTTGCCAACGACTCTGTGAACCACCTCCTCTTTGTCCTGTCGCTTTCGTAAGAGATGATCCGCGAAGCGTTCGGGTTCAACACGAAGTAAAAGGCGGTCTCGCCCATGCCCGCGCCCAGGTCCAGCAGGGTAGTATTCGGCACGATCCTCCTGTAGAGCCAATGAAAAGGCTGCTTGACGAATATTCCCTGGTAAATTCCATTATAATGCACCGCATCGCTCAGGTAGGCATAGCTTTTGAAAGGATGGGTAAAGATGGCCTTTATCCAAGACGTCAATTCAACAGATTTTGAGTATGCCTGGCCATCCTTTTTTATTTCCTTTACCATATTAATCATCTTTAGCATCGTCTTCTCTATCTTCATCCATCAATATTTAATATTTTTTGCTTCAGTAGCACCCGGGCAACGGTTCACGAATCTGTAGAATTGCGCAGATGCACGCTCTCAAGCACGTTTGGAAATTTCCACTGCAACTTTGCCTCGCCCAGATTCGAGCATGCCGCGTCTTTTATCCCTCTGAAAAGGATCCTGGCGCATGGGTTGATGCTGTTCTTTATGCCGTTGACCCTTACGAATCTGCTGTACACCACCAGAAAGTTCCTGACAACTTCGGTGATCGTAAGCTGATTATGGAAAAGCATGTAGGCCGAATTTCTAGTTATGTAGTACATCCGCATCGCATTGTAGTAGTTCACCGCCTTGCCCCTGACCATGACCTGCCGTCCATACCTCTGAGTTATCAATTTTTTATTGTACTCGATTATGCTGTAGCCAAAGCTTCTCAATCTAATGTCAAACTCGGTGTCCACCTGGTCTATAAAGAAGTCCTCCCTGAACTTGACGCGCTCAAAAACTGAGCATTTGATCAAATTTCCGCTCGTTATCACGGATTTCCTGGAAATGAATTCGGGATCCTCGGCCAGCACCGCCGTGTGCTTGTTTGTGTCAGTAGGTTCAACCGCCATGGCGAGCAACCCGACCCTCTCCTTCACCCCCTCCGGCAGCCTTTCGTACCTGGCCAGAATATCATTAACGGCATTCTTGTACAGGATGGTGTCGTCATCCAATATCAATATCCATTTCGAATGCTGTTTTATCGCCTCGTTGCCTCCCTCATTCAGGGCCTTGGGCTGCCCAAAGTTCTTGTTCAGCGTTATCAATTTCGCTTTGCCGTGGAGCAGTATCCTTTTTATGTCCCCTATGTTCCTGGAACCGTTGTCCACGACCACAATTCTCTTAACCTGCTTGCCTGCGCTTTCAATCAGGTTCTTGAACCTAATTACATCCGGATTGAATGTAACTACAACGGCGCACACATCATTGCGTTTGTCCATCTCACCATCCGGGCATAAACAGGATACAGACTATTCATTCTGGGTCAATATCTATACGACGGGCGGTTTATAATCCTTCCGTCAATATCCCCCGTTTCCGTTACCATTCTGCCATCCCGAAGCAACATTTTTAAGTTATCTCTGATAATAATATTAAAGTAGCATTTCAATGTGGAGATTCTATGGATCATCCTAAAAAACTGAAAGTACTCGTCACCGGAGGGGCGGGCTTTATAGGAAGCCATCTGGTGGATAAGCTCCTTGCCGATGGGCACGAGGTTGGATGCATAGACAACCTGATCAGCGGGTGTGCTCCCAATCTAATCGAAGCGCAGAAAAATCCAAAGTTCAGCATGATAAAAGCGGATCTCAAAGACTGCGAGAACAGGAAATTCGAAGGAATCGATATAATCTTCCACATGGCCGCCTATCCGATAAGGCGGGACAAGCTGTTCGATTACAAGATATACCTAGAGCAGACCGAAGGGGGCACTCTGGCTGCGCTGGAGATCGCAAGGAAAAACGACATCCCGCTATTCGTGATGCCGGCCTCGACAACCCTCTACGGCCAAGCGAAGGTCGTGCCGACTCCGGAGGATTTCGTAGGTCCCGATCCGTCATTCTACGGCACGGCGAAATACAACAGCGAGAGGTGGTGCGAGGCCTATGCCGGACTGTTCGGGATAAACGTCCTGATCGATAGGTTCGGCAGGATTCTCGGCCCGCGCTCGCGCAACGGCTCTATCTGGGAATTGGTGCAAAGGCTGCGCGAGAACCCAAACGAACTGCACGTCCTGGGGAACGGGACTCAGGTGCGCTCATACCTTCATGTGAAAGACTGCGTCGAGGGCATGCTGGTCAGCCTGAAAAACAGGAAAGGCAGCGTGGACAGGTTCAACATAGCGAACAAAGACACCGCAACGGTCAAGGACATGATAAAGATAATCATCGAGGAGTCGGGGATGAGCAAGACAAAGGTGGTCTATGCCGATGAGCCTGTCGGATGGAAAGGGGACAACGCCATGGTCTTCCCTGACGTGGCCAAGCTCGAAGCGTGCGGATGGAAACCCACAAGGACGAGCAAGGAGACCCTGAGGGACTGCGTCAGATGGACCCTGTCAGAACAAAAAAAGACGAGCTAGCATGAAAACCCTGTTCATAACTGGTGCGCAGCAGGCAACACCAGGCCACGAAGCCGAGGCGAAGGCCATAGGCGCGGATTTTTTCAATTCGAACGTCAACAAGGGAGGGTATGACGCGTCCAACATCGACAAGATCGTCAACACCATCAAAAGTGCGCTGACACTGCCCAAGGGCTACGATGTGTACTTCTCCGAGACCGTCTTCATCGTGCCTGTCTTGGCAAAGAAACTCGGCAGGATAGACAAGAAGGCAAAAATCGTGGACCTTGTTGCGGATCCGGTGCTCTACAACCTGAATCACGACTCAAAACGCACCCTGTTCGATTGGGTGCATGCCCTGTTCATAAAGGACGTGGACGCCTTTGTCATGGACGGCGACTGGAGCGAACTGGTAAAGGGGGTCGGGATGGACGTACCGACTCTTGCAACAGAGCCGAGCACCCCGGACGGGTTTTACAACCTGCTAATGAACCTCGGAATTGATGATTACAAGGACAATCACGACATCCTCTTCGTCGGGCATTTGAGAGCGGATCGATTGAAATACAAGGGCATCGACCTGCTCCTAGAAGCGATGGAAATGCTAGCAGAGAAGTACCCGGATATGCGGCTGTACGTGACCGGAGACAGCAGCATAAAGCATGAAAAAGTGGTCCTGACCGGCTTCAAGAAGACCGACGAGGAGTTCATCGGGGTGTTCAGGGACAAGGCGCTCTCGGTGGTCATGGGTAGAGGAGACACGTTCCCCCTGGCCACAATAGAAACGATGCAGGCGGGCATCCCTACCATCGTGTCCGAGCAGACCGGCACAAAGACCATCGTGGCAAAAGCGGACAACTCGTTCGTGCTCCCGCTGGATGCGAAGGCGCTGGCAAAGAGGATGGACGATTATCTAAGTCTACCAAGAGAAAAGCGGCTGGAGCTGAGGAAAAAGTTCAGGGAAGCCTCAAGGCCGTACAAAGCAAGCACAAAACTGGCCGAGTTCAAGGCGGCTTATGCGCGGCTAGAGAACGAGCATCTCAAGGAATGATCGAATGGGCGAATTGGATAACCTGCTGAAGAGCGACGACCCAGCCAAGATACTCGAATTCTACAATCATTTCAACAGCAACACAGAATTGATCAAATGGATGAAGAGCAGGCCCAGGGCGCCGATCAAGATCTACGAAACGGAAGGCTCGGCAGACATCTGCGTTGTGATCCCTACGGCAAACCGCAACAACGCCTATTCCAAAGGGGCAAAGAAAGTCTACAAAGGGCTCAAGATAATTTTTGTCGAGAGCAGCGGCCCTTATTTCAATTTCTCAACGAGCGCAAACTCCGGAATCAAGTACGCCCTTAAAAAATACAAGCCCGATTGGATAATACTGTCCAACGACGACGTGTACAAAATAGACAACATCGAAGTGCTCAGGAAAGAGCTGGCCGCCTTCGACAGGGACAAGGTCGACGTGCTGTTCCGTAAAAACCACGGAAAGGAGCACGACGCTCTCTACGGGTTCAGCCTTTATGGCTATTTCGTAAGGCCCGACCCGATCCTGTTCGGGATAGTCGCGCGCCTTCAGACCGACTACACAAAGAGGCACTACCTCCTGCTTTTTGAGAAATTCAAAATAAATTATTTTGCCTTTGGGGGACTTAACAACCACAACATCCTGTCCCGCATAGCACTCAAGGACAAAATCGAATCCTGCGGAAACCTCATGTGCGCAGTGTTCAGCCGAAAATTTGTCGAGGGCATGAAGGGGAAGCTCTTCGACGAGACCTACATAAACGGATACGAAGACTGCGACCTGTGCCTGAACATCACGCAAAAATACAATTACCGCTTCATCGATTTCAGGCTGGGCTGTTACATTGGTAAAAGCGCAGGTACCGGGAATGCAAGATTACTGCGTGACATCGCAAATCTCGCCTATTTTAACTACAAGCTTTCTACGGACAAGAGCATAATCAGAAGATGGCGAATCCCTAGCAAACCCGAGACTGTGGCCGACTAAAAGAAACAACCTAAGAGATGGATCAAGATGGCAAAAAACAAATCAAAAAAACCCTCCGTCGTAGCCATAATGTCGAATTACGACGGCGCAACGATCTTTTACAAGGGCAAGAACATCCTTGAGCTCAGCCTCTCTTCGTTAGGGAAAACCGACTACAACAATCTCAAGATAATAGTGGCAGACGACTCCTCCCAAGACCGCAGCAAGGAAGTTGCAGGCCGTTTTAAAGATGTGGATTTTGTGGTAAACAGGCCCAACGGGGGTCTTGCAAAAAACACCAACAACGGGATAAAATATGCGCTCAGCGAATACGATCCGGACTACATACTTGTCCTGAATAACGACATACTGATAACGGACAGGAAGTGGCTGGCCAGGCTCGTAGAAACTGCGGAATCGAAAGACGACATAGGCATTGTGGGGTGCAAATACCTCGAACCCGACGGAAGCATACAGGGCACCTGGGCGGACTTCGGCGTGGTTATCAGACCCGGCAAGAGGGATGACGACAAGCGCATAAGAGAGGTCGACATAGTCGGAGCGGTGGCATGCCTGATAAAAAGGAGCGTGATCGAAAAGATAGGGCTTCTCGATGAGCACCTCTACCAAATCGCAGAGGACATGGACTATTGCCTGGTGGCAAAAAAAGCTGGATTCAAGGTCATGTACGATGGCAGGGTCTCAATCACCCATCTCGCGCGCCTTTCCACAAAAAGCATGCAGAAGAAGGGCGGCAAGGACGTGATGTTTCCGCGCTGGCAGGCCAGTTACGCGTACTTCGCATTCAAGCATTACAACTGGATACAGAGGATAGGCGTTCTGGCGATATACGAACTGGGGAATTCCATCTTCGCCGTTGGCGGCGACGGGATCGGGATATCAAACCTCAGATTCAAGGACAGGGCGCTCTGGCGCTTGGGCGTATCGATAAAGGCGATCTTCAAGGGATACGGCACCTACAGAAGCGCCAAGAAAGATTCAACAGGATGGCAAATCCCCCAGAATTCCTCGAAGTAAAACAATCATCGATAGCCTCTGCGCGCTTCATGCGCCTATTACCTCGCAGGTCAACGGGTTTATGAATTTGCCCCCCTTTTCGAGGTACCACCTGAGCTTCTCCCTTCCGAAATCTATGTAGTTCCAGGCACCGACGATCAGGTAGTCCGGCATGTCCTCCGCTATCCTCGTTTCATCCTTCACTAATATGTTCGCCTTCGGTATGTACCTGCCTATTTTGTATCCCGTGGAATCATAGCCGTAGTCTATCTCCTTGTCCGATATCCCGCAGAAGTTGAGCCAGGTCGCTATCTTCGCCGGGACGGTCCATACTGAGACTTTCTTGTTCTGCCTCTTCAGCTCTTTTATCAGGCTGACGAAGCGGTCCCTCCTATCATCCGAACGCTTCTGGAGTTTATCTATCTCTTCGATATCGTACAAACCGGCCTTCTCCTCCTCCAGGATGAATCGGCTTGCCGCCTTCGATTTCCCATGCTTCTTCAGCATGACCCTTATGGAACCACCCAGACGGTTCGGGAGATACTCGATGTCGACTATCTTCAATCCGCAGTCCTCGGAAATCCTCTCGAACGCCTTTATGTCCCAGACATAATAGTGCTCTGCGTACAGGGCGTCTATCTGCATATCCTCGATGAGCCTCTTCAGCCAGTGCACCTCTATCGATATCATCCCCTCGTCGTTTATCAGGTTCTTCATCCCCCGGAGCATGTCCTGCGGGTCCGGGATGTGCGCGAAGACGTTGTTCGCCGTGACCAGATCAGCATTGCCGTGTTCATCAACAATCTGCCTGCTCAGCTCCTCTCCGAAAAACGCGTTTATCGTCGGCAATCCCCTCTCGTTCGCGACCTTCGCGAGGTTTGTGGCTTCCACTCCTAGCACCTTTTCGAAACCACCGAACTTTTTTAACAGATCTATCTCGGTGCCATCGTTCGACGCTATGACCACCGCAAAATTCTTGTGGCTGGCTCTTCTTCCCATCTCCAAAGAGAGCTCCTTAAAGTGCTCTATCGCAGGCGGGCTCGCGCCCGTAGAATAAGCATAGTTGCCCTCGAAAAGCGTCGTCCTGCTGACCATGTCAACCTGCTGGAAGAAGGTGCAATTGTCGCACCAGTAGTAAACCAGGGGATAGCTCTTGACCGTCGGCAGATCTTTTTTCTCCACCAGGTCGTTTGCACTCGGCATGACTCCCAGGTCCAGGACCTTGTGAAGGCCTTCGCTCCCGCACACCTTGCATGTGGGTTTACCCATCAACCATCGCCTTCTTGTACCACGCTATGGTCCTATCCAGGCCGCTGTTGAAATCGTACTTCGGCTTCCACCCAAGATCCCGTTTTATCTTGCTTGCATCCAACGCGTACCGCATATCGTGCCCGGGCCTGTCCTTGACGTGCTCTATGAGCGATTCGGGCCTATCGAGCTTCTTCAAAATCTCCTTTACCACGTCTATGTTGTGCTTCTCCTGGTTCGCGCTCACCAGGTATGTCTCGCCAATTGTGTCGTGCATCAGTATCGATTCGATGGCGGAGCAGTGGTCCTCAACGTATATCCAATCCCTGACCTGCAGGCCAGCGGCGTAAACGGGTATCTTGACGTTGTTGGTCGCGTTGATTATGCATTTGGGTATCAACTTCTCCCTGTGCTGATGGGGGCCAAGATTGTTGCTGCAATTGGATATGCTCACCCTCAACCCATAGGTGTTGTAATAGGCCCTGACCAGATGATCCGCACCCGCTTTGGTCGCGGCGTAAGGATTCCTGGGCGCGTAGGGCGAATTCTCCGTGAAAACATCCTTCGATTCCAACTCTAGCGAGCCGTAAACCTCGTCGGTCGAGACCTGATGGAACCTTTTTTCATACTTCCTCACCGCCTCAAGCGGGCCTCGTCACCACCGGGTGCGGAATGCTCACGCCAAGCAGGGCCACGTGCAGTTTGCCCAGCAGCGACATCTGCCCGGGCGGCGGCGTGCGCGCGCCCGAATCCACAAAATGGGTCATCCCGCGCGCGTGAATGTATGCAAGCCCGTTGGGAACGAGCGCCAGCAGCGCCAGCAGCGCCAGCAACGCGAGCCAACGCAACTTCCATTTCCGCTCCATCGCCCCATTGTAGCCGTAGTCCAACGCCAGTCACGCGCATGCTCGACACACGTGGTGCAGTGGCGACGTTCACAAGAACGGTCAGCTCCGACTTCGGAGTTGGCACCGATTCGGAACTTTCAGGGCTTGGCCGGCGGGGAACTGGTGGTATCGTTCCCCATGGGATCTTCTCCGGGACGGGTCAAGCCGAGCAGGCGGGCGCGCAGGACCACGTCGAATTTCCGCGTCTCGGGATTGCTCACCTGATATTCGAGGCTGATCGGTCCGACGCCCGAGGCATAGATGGTTCGCAAGACGCGGTCAGGATTCGTACGAACCTCCTCGACGACAGCGCAATTGGCGTAGCTCCCCGCGGGCAACGTCACGGTCTCGCCCACGGAAACCACCTTGGCTGTGCCGCCAGCCAGCGGCCAGCTCGCGCCCGCGCGTATCGGCGTCTTGAGGATGAAGTCGCCTGGATTCAGGCCTTCGCGCCGGGCAATTCCCTCGGGCAGGATGGCGTAGCCGTTGCGTTCCTCGCCGGCCTGCACGATCACGGTGTCGCCCATCTGCTGGAGAACGGCATAGGTGGCCAGGATCTGCTCGCCGCCCCTTTCGATCTCGTAGGCCCATTTCCC
>CAVUGN010000002.1:0-265545 GCA_963741095.1 uncultured Microcaldota archaeon | reverse complement strand
TAACCGAGGGTCACATAAGGAAGTGGCTGGTCAATGACGGCGACAGGGTGAAGGAGGACCAGACCTTGGTACAGGTAGAAACAGACAAAGCGGTGGTGAACGTGCCCTCGCCGATAGACGGCATAGTCAAGATAGCAGCACCGGAGAACACCACGGTGCATGTCGGCGATATGGTTGCTTATATAGGTGAAGCTCAGGAGCTGGCGGCAATAGGTTCGGGTGCACCGGTGCAACCGGTCGTTGCAAAGGCGGCGGCGCCAACCGCGCAGGCACAATCGACAACGGCACAACAGCCAAAGGTTGCGGCGGTGAAAGAGATAATGGCCACTCCGGCGGTCAGGAAGCTGGCGCATGATCTTAACGTTGACATATCAAAAGTTACGGCCACAGGGCCCAACGGCCGGGTTCTTGAGAACGATGTGAGGAGCGCGGTCAACCAGACGGTACCCGTTAAGCAGGTGCCGAAATTCTCCGAAGTCCTTGAGGCGCAGCACGATGACAAGATAGAGCGCATACCGCTAACACAGACAAGGAAGGCGATAGCAAGGAACATGGAGGCTTCGTGGACCATACCCAGGGCGGTGCACATGGACCTTATAGACGCAACCGCGCTGTTCAATGTGGTGCAGAAGGAAAAGCCGGTCATACTGAGCACGCTCAACGTCAAGCTGACCTTCTTTCCGTTCATAATAAAGGCGGTGATAGCCGCACTGAAGGAGAATCCGAACTTCAATGTCAGCTATGACCACGAGAAGCTGGAGATAATAAGGAAGAAGTATTACAACATCGGCCTTGCGGCAGAAGCTCCCGATGGGTTGAAGGTTGTCGTGATAAAGGATGCGGACACGAAGGGCGTGATAGACATCGCAAAGGAGATACAGGCACTCCATGAAAAAGTGATGAACATGACCATCACACTGGACGAGATGCGCGACAGCTCTTTCACGATAACGAACATCGGCAGCCTGGGAGGGGGCTTCCTATCAGTACCGATGATAAACTATCCTGAAGCCGCGATACTCGGCATAAACATGATCAAGGACATGCCCGTGGTGAAGGACGGGCAGGTGGTTGTAGGAAAAGTCCTGCCTTTCGAGATATCGTTCGACCACAGGGTGGTGGACGGCGCAGAAGCGGTGAAGTTCGGCAACGCCATCATGAAGTACCTGCAGGACGCCACTTTCCTGGAATCTCTTGCTTAGAAGGTTGACAACATGGTAATGGGCTCTCTGCCGGAAGGTGTGGATCTTGCAGTGGTCGGCGGAGGCGTTGGCGGTTACTGCGCGGCCATAAGGGCGGCTGAGCTGGGCATGGATGTCGCGCTGGTAGAGAAGGAAAAGATGGGAGGCCACTGCCTGAACTATGCCTGCATACCTTCGAAGGTCCTGATAAAGATATCCGACATATTCTACGAGGCGCAACATTCGCAGAAGTTCGGCATCGATGTAGGCTCCGTGTCCCTTGACGCCAAGCGCATGTTGGGATGGCGCATGGATGTGTCGAGGAAGCTGGAGATAGGAGTCGAATTCCTCTGCAAGTCCAACGGCATCGAAGTCGTAAAGGGCGAGGCCACTTTCCTGAATTCCGGCACCCTGCAGCTGACGAACGGCACCTCGCTTGATTTCAAGAAGGCGATAATAGCGACCGGTTCCGAGCCCACCGTTCTGCCAGGCTTCGAGTTCGGGGGCAATGTGATAGACTACAAGGGAGCATTGATGCTGGACCACATACCCAAATCGATCGTGATTGTGGGCGCAGGCTATGTTGCGGTCGAGATAGGCACGCTCTACGCGAAGCTCGGCAGCAAGGTGAGCATCATCGCCAGATCGGACGTGCTGCGCACGTTCGACAGAGAGGCCGTGGACCTGATAAAGGCGAAGATGAAGGAACTTGACATTGATGTTTACACCGGCGTGAACCCGGCATCGCACGGCGCCAATTCGGTGACCCTGAGCGATGGAAAGTCCATAGAAGCCGAAATGATAATCGTGGCAACGGGATTGACACCGTACACCACGGGCCTTGGATTGGAGAACACCAAGGTCCAGCTTGATGAAAAGGGATTCATAAAGGTCGATAGCGCGCTGCGCACTTCTGACCCGAACATACTCGCAGTCGGCGACGTGATCGGGCAGCCGCTGCTGGCGCATAAAGCCATTCGGCAGGGCGTTGTCGCGGCAGAGGTTGCGTCGGGAGAGAACTCCTCGTACGACAACCTCGTGGTTCCGGCAGTCATATTCTCCGATCCAGAGGTAGCGATTGCTGGCAGCGTGGAGGAATCCGAAGGCATAAGGATAACCAAGTTCCCGCTCACCGCACTTGGCAGGAGCATCGCACTTGACACGACAAACGGCTTCGTGAAGATTGCTTACGATCAAGAGAATGTGATAAAAGGTATCGAGATCGTCTCCGACGAAGCGAACGCGATGATATCTGAGGCTGCGCTTGCTATAGAGATGGGCGCGACGCTTGAGGACATTGCAGACACCATACATCCGCATCCGACCTACAGCGAGGCCGTGCAAGAAGCGGCGGAGGCCGCGCTCGGAAGGTCGATACACTTCTTCTACGGCAAGAGCAACAAGAAGCCATAGGAGGAGGATCAATGGTATCGGTTGGATTGAGGGATGAAAACAGTTCCTTTAATGGCATTGAGAAAGTAAATGTGCTGGTTGTTGGCTCTGGTGGTAGAGAGCATGCATTGCTATGGGCATGCAGTAAAAGCAGCATTGTTGGTGAGGTTTACATCGCCCCAGGCAATGGGGGCACAATTGAACATAATGTGAATATAGGTCCTGAAGACTTTGGTGCTTTGTATAAATTTGCGCGTGAACATGACTGTTTCACCGTAGTGGGGCAGGATAAGCCTTTGGCGGACGGGATAGTAGATTATTTCCGCGCTAGGGGGTTGCCGATTTTTGGGCCGACGGCGCAGCAGGCACTCCTTGAGTCAAGTAAGAGGTACGGGAAACAGTTCATGAGAGACAACGGAATACCCACTGCTGATTTTGAGACGTTTGTAAATTCAGGAGCGGCGATCAGATATGCCAGGAGTAAAGCATGGAATGTTGTGGTAAAAGCGGATGGACTGGCAGAGGGTAAGGGAGTCTTCGTATGTTCTTCCGAAAAAGAGGCAGAAGCGGCGATCTTCAGTATCTTGGACGCAAAAAAATTCGGCTCGGCGGGCGATAGAATAATTGTGGAGGATAAACTTTACGGTAAAGAGTTGTCATTGTTTGCACTATGCGACGGCAAGAATGCAACATACATTGGTAGTGCGGTTGATTATAAACGGCTTCTTGATGGTGGAAAAGGACCCAACACAGGAAGTATGGGTGCTTATTCCCCAGCGTCGGAGTTTGACCCCAAATTGATTGACGGCGTTATGAAGACTGTTGTTTATCCTACAGTGGAAAAAACAGGGTTTAGTGGTTTCTTGTTTGTGGCATTGATGATAACTGAAAAGGGACCGATGGTGCTAGAATTCAACGCTAGACTCGGGGATCCGGAGGCACAGGTAATATTACCGAGACTGAATTTTGACCTCTTGAGCGAAATGCGTTCTATCTCTAACGGACACGGTATCGGGGTGAAATCCAAAGATATTTTCAACGAGCTTAATGCAACGTGCGTTGTTATGGCCTCGAAGGGGTATCCTTTTGATCACAAAGGTAACCTAGGGAGAGCGATAAGTGGCGTAACGGGATCAACGCCTTCGAAAGATATTATTATATTTCACGCTGGAACTAAATTCAAAGACGGGCTGTTGATAACTGATGGTGGTAGGGTGCTTGATGTTGTGGGTCTTGATAAAACCTCGCAGGGATCAAGAATGAAGGCTTATGAATACCTTGATAGGATACATTTTATGGGAGAGCAGTACAGAAGGGACATAAATTTAGAAGCTAACAAGGTATATTTTACAGAAACTCAAAACAAAAGCAACGTAAAAAAGGAGGATAAGATCAGAATGTGATGGATAAGGAGCGGATTGCATGGATTACGAAAAAGATTTTGAAGAGGGATTGGAGAGCACCTCGTTCGGCGCAGTGTACTACAAGCACCACAGCGGAAGCGGCAAGTCCATCATCTTCCTGCATGGGTTCGGTGCGACTTCACAGGTGTGGTCGAAGCTCATGACGGTCATGCCAAAAGAGCTTGACATATATCTCATCGACCTGCTGGGCCACGGCAAGTCGGACGCTCCGAGGATAGATTACACTATTGACGTTCAGGCCCAAGTGCTGAAGGAATTCATCGCGCTGATAGACGAGGACTGTTACCTGTTCGGCCATTCCTATGGAGGTTGGGTCGCAGCGTATTATGCCGCCCAGCATTTTGCCAGCCGGGGAATAATTCTTGAGGACCCGGCCGGATTGAAGAAATTTTTTGATGAGATGACCGAGGAAGGCATCGACAGCAACAAGGAGGAAATGGTGAAGTCTGCCATGGCCGTGAATGACAACAAGGAGTATGTGCTGAAGAGCATAGTCGACTCCGACAAGGACATGCTTGATCTTGACACCCTTGCAAAGATAGACACCCAGACCGTGGTGGTGTGGGGCAGCAACGACAAGGTACTGGACAGCAAGTTCGCCAACATCTTTGCCAAAGGGATAAAGAACTGCAGGCTAGAGATAATAGACGGAGCCGGGCACAGCCCGCATTACACCCATCCGGACAAGATCAATGAGATCATAATGAATTTCATAGCGTGACCGCCATGCCAGCGATACCCACAAATTTCACCGACAAGTTGTGCGCGATAACGGAGATGTTGAAGGAGACTCCGGACGTGGTGCTTTTCAGGTTCGAATCGCAGGACAAGTCGAAGATGGGATTCGAGCCGGGGATGTTTGTGATGGTCGCCTATGTGGATCCCCAGACCAAGGAGAAGACCGCAAGGGCCTTCTCGATCGCATCGGCGCCCAGCCAGGACTTCCTCGAATTCTACATAAGCATGGTGCACGGCAAGCTCACCTCGAAGTTGGAGAATGCGAAGGTGGGCGACGCGTACTATTTCACGGGCCCATACGGCCAGTTCAAGTTTGCACCAAATGCGGATAAGAAGGTGCTCTTCCTTGCCGGCGGGACAGGCCTGGCCCCGTTCATGTCGATGCTCAGGGAGATAGACCTCATGTCCTCGGGCAACGACGTTTCGATGTTATACAGCGTGAAGTACCCGAATGAGATCATAAGGAAGGACGAGCTGGCCGAGCTTGGCAAGCGCATCAACCTGAATACGGTGGTGACCGTGACGCGCCCCCAGCAGGGGGATGGATGGACTGGCCAGACGGGCCACATAGATGCGGACATGATAAAGAAGTGCGCGCCGGACTTCGCGGAGCGCGTGCCCTACGTGTGCGGACCGCTCAATTTCGCAAAGGCGATGAAGGAAGCGCTTCTCTCTTTGGGGATTCCGGAAGGAAAGATAAAGTGCGATGTCTGGGGCTGATCACAGCTTGCTGAGTCTCTTGTAGACCTCTTCTATGTCAAGCTTAGTGACAAGCAGAGGTATCTTCTCGATCTGCGCTATCTTTATGGCAAGCTTGTCGACAGTGGTGACGTTGTGTATGACTATCACCTTCGGCTTTATCGGGGAGACCCTTATCACCACCAGCGGCGACCTTCCAGATGAGACGTGCTCGAAGATGAACGCCCGCTCCGTTGTGGAGCCGAAGAGCTTCGGGTATTCCGCTGGCGACAGTTCGAGTATGACCCTGAGGCTGTCAAGCCTTGTGTAGCCGAACAGCTTTATAGAATCGAGATAGTTCGGGTTCGCTATGACCTTGCCTTCGATTATTCTGTTGAAATCCAATCCGCTTATCGGAGCCGTGAAATCATGTATCGTGTAGAACGACGCTTTTTCCTCCGACTTGGTCGACATCCTCTCAAGGCCGTTCTTGACGGTGCCGCCGTGGACCTCGTCTATGATGAACAGCGCCTCGACAAATCTTTTTATCACGCCGACGCCGGGGCTCAGCCTCCTGTTGCTCTCGTAGTCGCTTATCGTGGAGGTCGAGATCTTTATCTGCTTTGCGAGCTCTATCTGCGTCACGCCGAAGAGCTCCCTCCACTTCTTCATGGCGCTGCCGGGGCTCTCCGCTAGGGTTATCTCGCCCGCAATCTTCTCTCGGAGTTCATCCACCGTATCAACCGATCAAACACTTCCTAACTTCCATCTCCCTTCTTCTTCCCTTTCGACTTATCGACATTCTTGTACAAGGAATCTATATATTCCTTGCTGGAGGGATCCCCGGCCGCGCTTTTTGCGCCCGGTTCGGCCGCAGGGCTTGGCGGCTTCTTTATTGCGCCGTACACCGCCAGGATTATGCCCGCAATGCCCACCAGAATCACAACCAGCTCCGTTATCGCTATCTCCTCGTAGGTGTTGAGATTCGCTGAGGTCATCTTGAAATAGGATACCACCGCCTTCAGTGCCGTGTTGGAGGAATAGCTCCCCTTGCTGTTGTCTATGACAACGTACGCCGTGCCATTGAATTGGTCCAGCCCTATGACCGAGCCGTTGATCCCGAGGTCGCTTGGCCCCTGCGTGAGTATTATCTGCGAGCCGCTGGTGTTTTCGTTTATCACCGCGGTGTTGCTTGTGCCGAGCGTGCGGGCAAAGGCAAGCCCGCTGGCGGTATAGTTGCCAGTCATGTGGCTGCTCCACAGCCCGAACGCGCTGGAGTTGAAGAGATAGACGTTCGTGTTGTTGGTCGAAGCGGCATAGACTGCGACCAGAGAGGCGTCGCCCGTTCCCACCGGAGCGAACGCGAATCCGCCGCTATTGACCGTCAAGTTTTTTGTTATGATCACTCTGGACAGCGTGCTGCTGTAAAGAGTCCCGGATACAAAGAACAGTATCAAGGCTATTACAAAGATCGCGATGCCGATGTAAAAGATCTTCTTCCTCACAGACCCACAAACCAAATCTACAGATTAAAGATATATAAAGGATGCGCATCAATTGCCCCAGAAACCGCATCCTATTCGTCAATCGCCTCGAAACCGGTCGGGTTGAGGTAATCCTTTTTGTGGATGCGGTACTCCAGCTCGTCGTCATGCCGCTCGCCCGGGGCCGGAGCTTCTTCCGAGAAGCCCGTTGATTTGAGGAGCTTTATGGACCGTTCATTGAATCTGAAGGTTCGCGCGGATACAGTGTTCAGACCGAGTTTGGAAAAACCAAATCCGAGCAGGAGCATGAGGGCCTCTTTGGCATAGCCCATGCCCCAGTATTTCCTTCCGATCCAATAGCCGATCTCCGCCCCGTGCTTCTGTCCATCGATTTTCAGGAGGGCGCACGCGCCGATGGTTCTGCCTTTGAGCGTTATGCCGAAGTGCAACTCGCTGCCGGCAGACTGCCTCTCTCGCAGGGAGTCTATGAACGACAGGGCGTTCTCTGTGGTGTAGGGGTAGGGAAATTCCCCGAACCTCGCAACGTTGCGGGTTATCTCCGGATCGCTGGCGTGGCCGGCAAGGTCGCTGGCGTCTTCGGCGCGCAGCGTCATCAGGCTTATCCTGAAGCCCCCGGCCCTCAGCTCCATCCTAGGGCACCCCGAACGATGAGAATCAACGACATCAGCACAATTTCTCAGCGCCATATTTATATACTTATACAGGCATAGCTTCTTCGATAGCGGGTCGGCGCGAAGGGTTTTGTTATGAGCGATGAAACTGGGAAGGTAAAGACTGGGATTGTCGGGCTCGATTCCATACTTTTTGGAGGGGTTCCGGCTGGAAATCAGACCATCATAGCCGGTGGCCCAGGTTCGGGCAAGACGCTCCTGTCGTTTGAGATACTCTACCGCAACGCAAAGAAAGGGATACCCGTCGCGTTCATAACGTTCGATGAGCACCCGGCGAAGCTGCTGGACAATGTGAAGAAGACCTTCGTGGAATTCACAGACCTGGACGAACTGATAAAGAAAGGACTTTTCATTGTGGATGGCAAGGAGCCGGCCTCCGACGTCTTTTCGCAGGCATACCCGGATGATTATTCCTTCGGCAACATGGTCTCCTACATCGAGGGGGTCATCAGGACGAACAACGCGAAGGTGCTGGCCATAGACTCGCTCTCCGTGATAAAGCTGATGATGAACAACAAGCTCTCCTGGAGGAGATCGATGGTGGCGATGATATCGAACCTGCGCAGGCTGGGTGTCACGGCCATACTGACTTCCGACATAATGACTTCGGAGAGGGAGGAACTCAGGTTCAGCCAGGAGTTCTTCATCTTTGACGGAGTGATAATGATGTACCAGAGCGGGCAGGAGGACAAGAGGGTCCTCACGATGGAAGTCGTGAAGATGAGAGGCAGCAACCACAGCTGGGCGCTCTCGCCCTATGAGATAACCTCGCACGGCTTCAAGGTTTTCACGATTGAGCAATGATGCGATGGTCGCTTTCTTCGAAAGAGGCGATAACGGCAAGGAGGTAGCCGAAGACAGCAAGGAGAAGGGCCGGATGCTGAGCGAGCATGAGACTAGGCTCGTCCTCGCGGTGATCACCGTCGGCATCGTGCTGCTCGCGATCGTCGCGCTTGTTTTCGGAGGCAGCGGGTCCGCGCTTGGAAGGTGCACAGGCATACTCATACAGAACCAGAGGGACATGTGCCTTCATGCACTGGCAAGCACAACCGATAATGTACCGATATGCGGCCTCATAACATCGCAGGATGAGCGGTATTCCTGCCTGGAGGGCATAGCCGAAGCGGAGGGCAACATAAGCCTGTGCAACGAATTGAACAGCACTAGCGCATACTATCCAGACTGCGTGCTGAACGTGAGCATGAGCACCGGGGATGAGAGCTACTGCCAACTGCTCAACTACACCGACCAGTCGTCATGTGAGTTCAACCTGTCCGAGGCAAGAAAGTTCAGCAGCCTCGCGCTTTGCAACAGCATACGGAACAAGACCGTCGGGCTAGAGTGCACGTACCTGCATTATTACGGCAGCGCACTGAAATCTGGCTCGATGGCCAACTGCTCCTTCCTCCCGAACGTGACCAATTACACCGTGATGTCGCTCATGCTGAACAGCAATCTCACGAGCTACGCGAACGGCATGAGGGTGGAGTACGCGTCCCTGAACACCTCGCCGCGGAACTTCTGCAATTATTACCTGTCGGTACTCACGGGCAACAGCACCGGGTGCTCGCAGGTCGGAGGCGTGCTCAGAGATGAATGCGATATGGCTTTTAGCCACAACAACGCAACCGTCAACGCCACGGGCGGCGTGGATGCGTGTGCGGTGGCGATGAGCCAGAACAGCAGCCTCGGCGACCTGTGCACAGCAGGTCTCCTCACTTCCGAGGCCACCAGCACGAAGAACGTATCGAAATGCATGCTCGCGCCTTCCGAGTATTATGTGTCGGTCTGCATAAACGCCTACGCGGTGAAATACGCGAACGCAACCGTCTGCTCGTACATCGTCAATTCGACCGAGGAGCAGCAGTGCTACTTCGGCGCCACGAACGGCAACAAGACTTCATGATCTGCTCACGGCATTGAAAAGTTGATGGCATGGAAAAACGGCGAATGGATGGCATAGTCTCTTCGATAAAGGCATCGGTCAGGCCCGCCGATAACCTCTACACCGTCGTTTCCGACCGGGTTGTCCAGATCAGGAGCAAGCTCGTGCTTGATCTTTACGACAAGGTATCGTTTGACATGGCCGAGGCGGACGTGTGCGGCGATGTGGAGATAAAGGGCTCGGGCAAGGACGATTATGAAGCGGTGATGGGGAGGCTCGTCGACCGGATGGGCATAGAAGCAAACCTGAAGAAGATAGGCCTTGATGACAAGAGGTACAGCGGCGTCATTTCCAAGGCCATGCCCAGGCTCGTCGACGCCGCAAAGACATTCGGACGCTGCTTCGCCTCTGGCGCACCGATGGTCATCAGGTTCCACAACGACGGCGACGGGACAAGCGGGGCCACGGCGCTGTACAGGTCGGTCATGGCGCTGCAGGAGAAGCTCTTCGTCAACGAGCGTAGCGTTCTGTGGCACATGAACAGGAGCATAGCATACACCGTCGAATCAATGTACGGGGACGGCATGCTCTTCGGCTCCTACAGGAGCATCGAGAAGCCGCTGCTGCTGATAACCGACTTCGGCACGTCGCCGGAGAGCATGGACGCGATAAACAGGATAAAGGACCAGTGCGAGCTGGTGTGGCTGGACCATCACCTGCCGTATGAGGGGTTCCCGAAAGACCTCACGAGGCACTACATGAATTCGTGGGGCTTCGGCGGGGATTCGAACACCACGGCAGGCCTGCTGACCTGCGTGTTCGCGCAGGTCATAAGCGACGTCGACGTTGAATTGCTGAAGCAGTCTTCGCTGATAAGCGACTACAGCGAGTACGCCGATCTGGGCAACAAAAGGGCGTACAAGCTGGCCTTGGTCATGGACTTCCTCACCTCGGGGAAGAGCAGGTACGACAGCCAGGGGACGACCCCGAAGCAGGTGGAGAGCATAATCAACGACAATGAAAGGTTCGAGGAGGTGTTCGGCTTCGCGACCAAGCTGCTCGACGAGGCGCTGAACGTGGGATTGAAGAACATACGGAGCTACAGGAGCGGTCCGGTGAACGTGCACGTGCTCGACTTCAGCCACATCGCGAAGCTTGGCTACAGTTATCCGTTGCCGGGCAGGTACAGCTCGAAGCTGCAGGCGCACATGGAGGCATTGAACAACGGCAGCACCATAACGGTGATACACTACGGCAACTACATCTCGATAAGGGAGAGCAGGGACATATCAAAAAAGATCAGGCTTCTTGAGATTATAGAAAGGATGAAAGAATCAGGAGATGTGCTTTCAGGCGGAGGGCACAGCGAGGCCGCGAGCATAAGGATCGGGGAGAAAGGAACGCAGGAGGTCATGAAGGCCCTGCTGACCGAGTTTGGCGTGAAGGCGGTTTAGCCGTGCATTCCGGCAACGTACTCCACTTCCTTCTCGTCGAGCTGGAAGCGCCGCATGAACTCGTCCTCAAGTTCTCCTTTGGCCACGCCATCAGCCCGCATGCCCTTGATGATCTTTGCCAGCACCCTCATCTCGTTGTTCCTTATGCTGCTCACGCTGGAATGGAAGTGCCTCTGCAGCTTCTCCGCGATCTCTATCTCTTTCCTGCGCTCGGTCTTTGAGGTGCTGAGATCCTTTATGAATTTAGGGAAGGTGTAGCGCTCCCGCGTTTCCGGAGCGCCCTTCTTCGACAGAGCGACGCCGCTGAGCATGAACACGTTCATGTATCTCCAGTAGGTGTAATACTGCGACCTGGCGGCCCTTGTTGAGAACATCGATGCTCGCGACAGGGAATCGAATGCCCTTTTCATCTCCTCCTTGCGCACGTACCTCTTGGGCACGTTCTCGTCTATCCAGTTGATCAGCATCTCGTTGGTGAGGTCGGTGTTTGGTATCGACCTGAGCTGCGAATCCATCGCCCTGCTTGCATCAGTGAGGAATATCTTGTCCAGCACCCTGAAGACATCGACCTTCCTGTCCCTCAGGCCTATGACCTCGGTGATGTCGTCCTTCGAGTCCATCATGACCGACACGTCGTTGATCGCGCTCCTGGCGTCCCCGTTCGACCTGTTCGCTATTATGTCCGCGACCTCTGCGTCAAGCGTTATGGAGAATTTCTTGCAGATGTTTGATATGACCCTCGCTATCGTGAGTGGCGCAAGCCGCTTGAACTCCACGGGCTCTACCTTCCCCCGGAGGAAGGATATGCTCTGGTCCCACATGTCGTTCGCTATCAGTATGACCGGGTTCTTTGAGTTTGCAATCAGTCCGGCTATGGCGGCTCCGGCGCCCTTGTCGAAACGTGGCGCGAGCTCGTCTATCTCGTCAAGCAGTATGAGGTTGCGCTCGTGGAACAGCGTTCTCGATTTGGATGCGGCAACAAGGTTCTTTTCTATGCTCTCCCGGTCCCTGTAGTCGCTCGCGTTGAGCTCGACAACGTTCCATCCGCGTTCCCTTGCAAGCGCGTGGATTGCGGCGGTTTTGCCGGTGCCCGGAGGGCCGAAAATGAGGAGCGGCGTCCTGGTTTTCCCGTCGTCTATGTCGCTGGAGAAACCCACCAATCTGCGAATGGCGTCGTCGTTGCCGATTATCTCCCGCAGCGAGGAGATCTCGTAGAGATCGTATTGCTTTTGCATGCAAACCAGAGATTTTGCCCCTTGCATTAATGCATTCTTTTGAAAATATTTATACCTGCGCATGGCGGTTAGAATTATTTAAAGACGTCGTGTCCACGGCGCGGTTTCGCCCCAGGATAAGTTATTTAAAGAGTCTTGGATAATAGTAATGACTACAAACCTGTTTTGTGGTGCGCCAATGGTAAAATCTAGTGCTAGAGTGCGTTCGGTCCCCAGCCACGTCGCGCTCATACCTGACGGGAACAGGCGCTGGTCATTTCTGCACCGGTTCGAACTCCTGAAAGGCTATGACCGGGGGGCTAAGAAATTCGCGGATTTCAGCGTGTGGGCGAAGAGCTTCGGGATAAAGACCCTGACGGTCTGGGCGCTCTCGACCGAGAACATAAGGAACAGGAGCAAGAGCGAGCTCGCGGCGTTGTACAAGGTGTACATAAACGTTGCCAATGATCCGAAGATCCTGGAGACGCTCAGGAAGAATGGCGCGAAGGTCATAATCGTGGGCAACCTGAGCGTGCTGCCGGTCAAGGTGATAAAGGCGTTCAGGCATCTGGAGAACAAGACCAAGACTTACAAGGACTTTACGATAAACCTACTCGTTGGCTATGGTGGCAGGGACGATCTTCTTTACGCATTCAGGAAGCTGTGCAGCGGAGTCATGAACCGCAGCCTGGTCAGCGTTGACGAAGAATTTATCAGGCAGCACATAAGGACCGCGGCCATACCGGACGTCGACTTGATAATAAGGACGTCCGGAGAGATGAGGCTCTCGGGATTCTTGCCCATTCAATCGAGCTATTCTGAGCTGTACTTCGCGAAGAAGTACTGGCCGGACTTCGAGAGGGAGGACCTGGTCAGGGCGTTGAACGTTTTCGCCAAGAGGAAGAGGAGATTCGGCAAATAGGTTTGTGTTTAGATGCCCTCAAAGTATAGAGATTTCTTCAAGGAAGTGAACCCGTTCTTCTACAGGAGCATACCCAAAGCGTCTGCGCTTTTCGTGCTTCTTATCTTCTTCAGCCTTGCGATAGGGATGACGGCCGTGGCCCTGCTCAACATCAAAACGGTGGGCACGAGGCTGTCCTATGTGATAGTCAACGGCACCACAACGGGCATCCTCATAATAACTCTGCCCACGCTGCTGACGATAATAGTCTTCAAGGCGCTGAAGCGCTACGTTGCCCTGAAGTACGTGTTCTTCCTCACCATGATAGGTACGGTGGTGTATTCCCTTTTCATACTGCTTGGCAGTGCGGCCTACGCTTTCGGCAACGCGTACACCATAGCCAGCGTGGTCATACTTGTCGGGGATGCAAGCATATTCGCGTGGTGGGTCTTCGCCGCGAAGTTCGTGCTCGGGCAGAAGAAGAAGGCGATACTGCTCGCGCTCATTCAGCCGACCCTCAACATACTGCTCTACATACCTTACAGCACCTTCATATTTTCCTTCTCGACCCCGTTGTACATACTTCTCATAAAGCTGTACGCGGGCATCTTCGTCTTCCTCGTGGTGACCTACGCCATACTGTTCGTGTTCGACAAGCCTATAGAAAAGGGGCTGGGCGGCTTCCACGGGCTCGAAGCGGTATCGCAGATGATGCAGAACTGGCTCTTCGATATAAACATATCCACCACGTTCGGCGGCAAGCTTGGGGTGCCCACGGACATAAGCACAGACACCGTGGTCATGAAGGACAAGAGCGGCAGGATAAAGGTGATATTCTTCGCGCCGGACATACACTATGGGCCTTCCGGCACCATTGCGGGCAGCAATTTCCCATTCATGCTTGAGAAGCACTCCATGCTGAAGTACCATGCAGTGACCTTCGTGATGCACAAGCCGGTGAACCTCGATCACAATCCGATATCGATAAACCAGTTCGGCCGGTTCCAGAGCACCTTTGACAACAGCGTCAAAAGCGCGGTGAAGGCCGCTAAAGGCCCTGGGATGCTCTTCTCGCGGTCAAAGTACGGGAACTCTTTTGCCATAAGGCTGTGGCTGGACAACATACAGCTCGTCACGCTGACAAGGGCGCCGCACGTTACAGAGGATATCGCTCCGGAAGTTGCCTATCTGTTTAAGGGCATAATAGAGCAGGGCACCGATGCGGCCATACTGATAGATGCGCACAACTCCAGGTACGAAACCGCGCCGAAAAATGAACTGGACTGCGTCAATCCTGATTCGCCCATTGTCGGTGAGTATGAAAAGGCGATAGCGCTTTCAGGAAAGCCGCAGCACAAGAGCAGCGGCATACGGGTTGGCGCTTACAGCACAGAACTTTACAACCGGCTGGGCAGACCGCGAGATCTTGCCGAAGGCAACCTCAATGCAGCGGTGTTCTCGTTCAATGGATTCAAGTACACCATGCTGCAGTTCAACTGCAACAACATGCTTCCGAATTTGAGGAATGATATAGTGGAGCACGTCAAGAGGAAGTTCAGGACTGACGTCGAGGTGTACACCACGGACACCCATGCGGTTAATTCGCCCGGGGCGATAGAGGGCAACGTGCTAGGGAGGCACGTGAACCGGAAGAGGCTCATGGATGCGGTCGACGAGGTGGTCGAGAAGGCGATGCTTGACGTGGCGCCGGTCAGCGTCTACCACAAGAGGGACGTGATGAAGGAGTTCATGGTGTGGGGCCCAAACGTGAAGGAAAGGCTGACGGTCGTTGCGGCTTCGGTGATCGAGATGGCGAGGGTGCTCGTGCCGATACTCGCAGCGCTTGGTTTTATAGTTGCGGCCTGGGTTATACTGATAGTGTAGGGCATGCGCGCGCATGCCAGGGTAATCTTATGATACTTGTAACTGGTTCTATGGGCCGTGTGGGCAGCGCGCTTGTCGCGGCATTGCTGGAGAGGAAGGAGAAGGTCAGGGCGTTGGAAAAAAGGGAGGGCGCAAAGCTGGAAGGCATCGAGGTGGTGCAGGGAGACATCCTCGATACGGAAACAGTGGAAAGGGCGATGAAGGACGTTGATGTCGTCTACCACCTGGCAGCGATTGTTGATTATTTTCCGGTTCCGGACGAGGTCATGTACAATGTGAATGTCATTGGGACCAAAGTCCTTCTTGAGCACTTCGACGGAAAGAAGTTCATTTATCTGTCCACCACGGGGGTCTACGGTAAGAACATGAAAGAGAACCCCGCGAACGAGACGACAGGGTACAATCCCCACAGCTACTATGGGAAGACAAAGATGATGGCCGAGAAGATGGTCTTGCAGAAGGGAGGCATGGTGATCAGGTCGCCCCCGATATTCGGCCATGGTTTCGACCAGGGCTTCGATTTTGTCCTGTCGCAACTTGAGAAGGGACGCATGCAGCTGATAGGAAACGGGGAGAACAGGATACAGTGGATACACATAAGCGACCTTATCGAAGCGCTGCTGCTGGCGAAGGACAGTGGCAAGCCAGGCGAGGCGTATCTCGTCGGAGGGAAAGAGATCATGACGCAGAGCGAGTTGCTCTCGCTGCTCGCAAAGTACTTGAAAGTTGAATCACCCAAGAAGAAGATCCCCAAAACGGTCGCAAAAACTCTGGCGTACTATAGGATGTTTGAGGCCAGGATGACCGGCAAAAAGTCGAGGCTGGTGCCGGAGCACATTACAAGGATAACGGACAACAGGACTTTCGACATCTCCAAGGCGAAGAGGGAGCTGGGTTTCGAACCGAAAGTTGGTTATGAAAAAGCCGCGAAGGAGATAGTCGAGGAGTACCTGCACAACAAGGATAACGCAGCACATCAACGCTTATAAACGAAAACAACCCATGCATGATTATGGACATCGCTTATTCCTTGATCTTCTTTGCGGCTGCGCTCGTCTCGTCGTCAGCCTACTTCGCATGGCTCGTGGCAAAGAAAAGGGCAATGGACCTGCTGCCCGCGCTTGCGGCCATCGTTACGGTGTCTGCGATCTATCTTCTATGGCAACAGCAGCTTGCTGGAGGCTATTACCTTCTTGGGATAGAGTATGGCATTGCACTCCTCGCAACCGTGCTCGTGCAGATGTACATGCTAAGGCCGAAGGCGTTCATCGCGCTAACGGTGCTGATGCTCGTGGGCTTTCTGGTCTATTGCTACGGCAATTTCGGCGGATTCGCGCCGGTGGGTGTGTTCGGCCTCTCGACCATGTACGGCTTGGTCTATCGGGACAGCCTTCAGAAAAGAGGGATGAAGACGGTGAACAAGGATAAAGCCAAGGAGGTGCACCGGGATATAATACAAATAGCGCTGGGTTTGGTGGTATTGGCCATACTCATATTCCTGAAGTCCAGCACCGCCGTCGCGATCGTGTTCGCACTGATAATCCTTGGTTACGTTGTCAACGACCTTTCAAGCGAAAGGAGGCTCAGAGGCGTGTACAGGATCCTGGACTCTAGATTGGAGCGTTCCGGGGTTGTTTATGGTTCGGGCGCGTTGTACATGGCCGCAGGCACCGCGATGATGGTGGGTTTCGTGAGCAATCAGGCGTTCATGATGTTCGGCCTTGTAACGCTATTTTTTGCGGATTCGATAGCGACCATCGTGGGCGTCAATTTTGATCAAGTGAAACTGCCGTACAACAAGAAAAAGAGCGTCTTTGGAAGTCTTGCTTTTTTCCTTGTGACCGCGTTGTTGGGTTATCCGCTTATAGGTTTTACGGCGATTGGTTTGGGCGCGCTGCTCGCGATTGTTGAGAGTGTTGATATAAAGCTTGATGACAACGTCAGCCTTGCAATGGTTGTTGTGATCGCCTACGCGCTCCTGCATTTTGTCTTTGTTATGGGCTGACTCCGGTTGCCGCCTTTATTATGCTCTTTGTCTCAGCCATGTCCGTCTCGCTGTTGCCGTCCTCGCTCATTGGCGTCTCAAGAACGAAGAAGCCGTGGCCGAAAAGCTTGTTTTGGAAGAAGTTTACGAATCCATCCCTGCCTATGTGACCCTTCCCGATGTTCCAGTGGCGGTCTAGGCCGCTGCCAAGCGGGAATTTGGCATCGTTAAGGTGTATGAGCCTGAGTTTCTTTGCGCCGATGTGCGAAATGAACTCGTCCGCCACTCTTTCAACTTCGCCTTTGGTCCTAAGATCGTAGCCCGCGGCAAATGCGTGGCACGTATCGAAACAGACGCCGATGCGGTCGCTGCCCAGGCGGTCTATTATGGTGCCGATCTCATCAAGCTTCGATCCGACGCTGTTCTTGTAACCGGAGGTGTTCTCAAGAAGTATCTCGACCTTGCTCGTCCGGTCAAGCGCATAGCTGAGGGCATTGCAGACATTCTCGATGCCGTACTTTGCGCCTTTGCCCAGATGCGAGCCGAGATGTATCACCAAGCCGCCAATCTCAAGGGACATGCAGTTCCTTATGTTGTCGATCAGCATCGCCTTGCTCTTTTCATACACCAATGGATTTGTCGATGCTACGTTGCACAGGTATGGTATGTGTGCAAAAGGGGTCAATGAGTGCTTCTTGTTCAGCTCGATGAATTCAAGGCGGTCCTTTTCAGGTATCTGCGTGTTCGCCCACGCTCTCGCGCTGGTTGTGAACATCTGGAAGTCGCCGTAACCCATCTCTGCGGCTGCTCTTGGCGCGTTCGCCACGGAGCCGGCGATGGACATGTGGAAACCCAGCTTTATCATGGTATTATAGTGGCTGAAAACAGTAAAAAACCCAGCCACGATGAACGCGTAAGAACCTGAACGGAGCAATGCGGGCTGGAATTAGATTAAGATATATAAAGGTTCACTTTCAGACTCGGTTGCAGCGCAGCAGGAGTGCCACTAATCGGGAGAAAACAGGGCTATTTATAGCGTTTACTTGGGATAATGATTCCCTTGGTGGGTAAGTTATGAAGAAGAGAGAGTTCAGCCTTTATGATATTGAACAATTCCTTAGGGAAGCTGGAGCCGAGCGGATCAACGAGAAGGCGGTGATAAGCCTTGAGAAGGAGATAGAGGACACGGTCAAGGAGTTGGTCGATGAGGCAAGCATGTACGCCAGCTATGCGGGCAGGAAGAGCCTGATAGACAGCTCGGACATAGAGCTTGCGCAGCACAATGGAGGAAGGATCGGAGCCAGACGCCCGAGCATAAGAGCGCACGCCCTGAGGCAGCGGCCTAAAAGGATCGTCAGCAGCAGAAAGGCCAGGATGCAGAGGCTGGACGAGCTCGTCCAAGTGCGCATGCTAGAGCAGTAAGAGCAGCTTCATCGCAAAAGCCAGTGCCACGAAGCCCAATTCTATGCACCACATGTATAGTGATACTTCCCATTCCTTCTGGTGCCTGAGGTTCATGATCAGATGCGTCCAGCTGTATATCTTTTTGCCGTAAGGCGCCTCGAAGGTGCCATCGCTTCTCCTTTTCCCGAGGTCGGTGACGTTGAATTTCCGCCTCGCATGCAGAAGGAACTCTATTATGAAAGGAACCAGGATCACGAAACCGAATGATTCCATGTTGCCTATTATCATTACAGCCACGAGCGCCCCGCCCACGCAGTAGGAGAAGCTGTCGCCGCCTATCACCTTCGCCGGATAAAGATTGAAGAACATGAAGGCAAGTATCGCCGCAAAAAGTATTCCCGACACCAAAGCACCGGTGTAAGTGCCAAAGACAAGGCTGTACACCAGCATGCTTAGGCTCATTATCAATCCGCAGCCTGAAGAGATCCCGTCGAAGCCGCCAAGCAGGTTGAACGCATTTGCCGAAAATACGATCGCGAGCGGTATTATGACAAGCGGGTAGAGTATGCCGAAGTTGAACGCGCCCAGGAAGGGTATTCTTATGGTTGAGACGCCTGCGTTTATTGCGATCAGAGGTATCGCGCCTATCAGTGAAAGAAGAGGCTTCTGCCACTGGTGCAGCCCTTTGTGGGTGTCCATCATGTCAGTTGTCTTTGTCATCTCCTTCTTCACGTTGATGTCGTCCAAGAACCCGCCGAAGGCTATCAGCATGACCGAAAGCACGGTGGCGAATAGGTATTCCAACGAGGCAACAGGCGTGTAGAACGAGAAGCTACTGCCGAATATGTAGACAAGCATGCCGGCAGTGAAGCCGAAGGCGACCGCGACGCCTCCGCCGCTCGGCAGCACGGTCTTCCTTCTCTTGTTGTGGTCTATTATTGTGACTCCGGACTCGAGCATGTAGGATTTGATGAAGAGCATGGTGATGATCGTTATTATGAATGTGCAGATTGCAGGAATGATCAGCGTCAGGTAGGTATGGACCATCAAATCAGCGGACTTTAAAGCATTAATGTGTAAAGTGTATAAAGCATAAGGCATATTAAAATCTTTGTGCCCTTGTAGTATAACTTGGATAGAACACGGGCTTGCGGAGCCTGTGATTCGGGTTCAAATCCCGACAAGGGCGTAACATTCTTGTCAGATGGTGTCTTCGGTCTTCTGCCCTTGTGGTATAACTTGGATAGAACGCGGGCTTCCGGAGCCTGTGATCCGGGTTCAAATCCCGGCAGGGGCGTCTGTCGCTTAGTTACGACTCTTTTTGTGTTCCGCGGAGCGGAGATAGTTTTATAGATATTGTTTATGA
The DNA here is from genome assembly GCA_963741095.1 of uncultured Microcaldota archaeon. Lineage (GTDB taxonomy): Archaea > Micrarchaeota > Micrarchaeia > Micrarchaeales > Micrarchaeaceae > CAIOIN01. Next base: position 245,864 of record CAVUGN010000002.1, on the reverse strand, counting down.
AGGCTAATTAACGGACAACTGGGTTCAGATCCAGTGGAAGTCAGGGGAAAGTGGTGAAAATCCACTGCTGTGCCGCAACTGTAATCCCATAATGGGTAAGCCAGTCTGCCTGGGTCCGGTATATGCCCACGAGCATGGTAGAGATGGAAACGCTGAATGGCCTTTTTTTTAACTGGAAGTCTTCGCATCCACTTTCTCAGGGATTTGCAACGAGCCGTTACGATAAAAAATCTAGAATGGAGATGATATGGAAAAACCGAACAAGAGGATGAGCAACAGCAACAAGATCAGGATGGTACTGTCCATCCTGATAGCCAACGGGATACGATTGCTTAGGATAATACCGAACAACGACCCCATAATGTCGATGGCGCTGCCCTATTCGAAAAGGAGCTCGGCGCTGACCTCGTTCATATTTCCGTTCATAACGATGGTCTCGTTTGATTTCATCACAAACCTGCTCGGATCCTGGACGCTGGTTACTGCCGTCACTTACGGAGTGATAGGGCTCGCATTCCATTATTACTTCAAGAACAAAGACAAGGTAGGGATAAAGACGTATCTGGGCTGCGGCATTCTTGGGGTGCTGGCCTTCGACTTTGTCACTGGAGTTTTGGCTACGCCGCTCATGTTCGGGATGACCTTCCAGGCAGCATTCATAGGCCAGATACCGTTCACCGCGATGCACCTGCTCACAACGTGCGCGTTCATACTGGTGGTCACGCCGCTGCTGGACAAAGAGGTGCTGACAAACGCGTGGTTCGACGACAGCAAGGTCTGGGCTTACCTTTCCAGGCTGAGCGTGTCGTTGTGAGCGGGCGATCTATGGCGCGATTGGGATTTGCTCTTTTGTTTGGGCGCCCAATCGCAATCTTTTCCTTGTTTTCCACTTTTTCGGTGTACTACGACAATTGACTAATGCCAGAACGACATTTAAATAGTGAATAGATTAAGTCGTAGTGATATTATGGCAGAGAAATCAGTCCCCGTTGGAATTGACAGGATGGTCGTGACGACCCCCACTCTTAGCATATCACCAGAAGAGCTTGCGCAAGCAATCACCATAAGGAACATGCAGAACGAGGTTGTCAATCATCTGCATAGGATGGACAACAACAGCATACTCTGTTATGGTGGTCTTGCAGGAATTGCCTTGGGAGTTATGGGGCAAAATAAGAATGCGATGAAGTACGTTGTTGATGGCATCCGGGCGGAGCTTGTCGAAGTGGTGGAGAACACCTTTTCAAGAGCAGAGTTGAATAAAGTGCTCGAGGATATGGTTACGAAAGGGTTGGTGACTCCGGAGTGGGTAAAGTCGATAGAACCGGTGAAAAACCCCGATGGAGTATTGCATACGGTGAAGAAAGTTGAGGCTGGCTTGATAAGAGATGGCTTGGGCATTGAAAATACAAAACTTCCAGGCTACGCGGAGGGCAATGCGACTTATGCGGCAAACGCAGTATACCAGTTCATCAAGAATGCGACATCGAGCAAGGAAGCAATGAACGAGCTGGAGGAGCAACCGATAAGGTACATATATTATGCGACCGAGAGCAATCCGGACAGAAGCAAACCGGAACTTACCACAGCGCTACAGATGGTGTATTCTAAACTTCTGATGGAGGATCAGGATCCTAAAAGCATACAGATGAAGATTATACAAATGATGAAAGGGGCACAGCCAGTACCGATTACTTATGCCTGCGCGGGTGGAGGAATAGCTCTGACGCAGGCCGTGAATAACGTGCATGCGGCGATAGATAGGGGCGAAAATTGCTCTGCGCTCGTCATTACTTCGGATACTGCAATCTACGATTCCAAGAGAGCCGCAGGTGCGGATTCTACACAGGGCGCTGCGGCAACGCTATTGTGGGTCACAAAAAATCCGGAACTTGCAGTTGTAATGGGTGAGAGCAAATTCAGGCACATGTCCATGCCGGACTTTACGAAATTTGGTGAGGAGATGCCTTTTGTACATGGAACTTTCTCCGAAAAGACGTATGTGCTTATGGTTGCAAAAGTCGTCGAAGCTCTTGAGAAGGAATACAAAAACAACGGTAGAGACCTTGTAGAATGCATTGATTATTTTGTAAGCCATGTACCTTTCCCGATGCAGGCGAAGAAATTTGCAGGATCGCTGTTCGTGCATTACTTGAGACTCAAGGACCCAAAACTGCTTGATGAGATTGGGAAGAGGGTTGTTCCAAGTAAAATCCCAGGTGAGCCAGGAAGGGTTATCGGCAAAGAGCCTCTGGCCGGCTACAAGAAATTGACGGATATGCTTGACGATAAGTTGTATGAATTCAACCGCAATTCTTCAACAGGCATCAGGAATGAGGACGAGATAGTCGATCACATTGACAAGGACTCCGACATAACGAGTTATTGGCAATGGCTGAGTGATGTGAGGGCGCAGGATGAATGCAAGGCATTCATCAAGAGGATACGTCTGAATGAGGCGCTGAAACTTCCATCCATAGTCGGTAACTCTTATTCGGGCGCTACATTCGTTGCTTTGGCGAGTCTGTTGCAGAATGCTGCGCTGAAAACCGGTTTGGACAAGCCGAAGACGTGCGCCGTGTGTTATTACGGCAGCGGCGCGATGGCACAGGCATCGGTCATGCGCATAGTCGCAACGCAGGAGGTAGTCAAGGACCGCCTGGTTGTGAGTATAGACACCGAAAACAAGATAAAACATGGCCAATATCTTGAACTGTATGCTCACTTGATCAGGGGTGAAGCCATAAGGCACAGAAAAGTGGATGGGCTCGACCTGATAGAGAAACAAAGGAAACTCATGAAGGATGGGATACTGCCGGAAGGGTTCTACGTGGAACGCAGGAATATAGACGGCACAGGCAGGTATGCCTATTCTGATGGGAAGACGTTGATCGACCTGCCCATAAGGCACTGAGGGCAGGTGCACTTATTAATAGCTTCCCGCCGTAATTCTTATGATTACGCAATCGTAAGTAGATATTTCCATGGCAAACAAGATAAGCGACTTCTTGTGGGAGGTTGGCACCGAAGCGCAGCCGGGCATGAAGGTGCCCGTTCACATATACGCAAACGAAAAAGTAGCCAACACCATAGGCAAGGACAGGACGCTCAAGCAGGCGATGAACGCGGCTTCGCTGCCATCGATAGTTAAGCACATGCTCCTGATGCCGGACGCACACGAGGGCTACGGCTTTCCGGTTGGGGGGGTTGCGGCTTTCGATGCGGAGAACGGCATAATATCGCCTGGAGTCGTCGGCTACGACATAAACTGCGGGGTAAGGCTGATAAGAACCGATTTGAAAGTGGAGGAGGTAAAGCCGAAGCTTTCGCAGCTCATGGACACGCTGTTCAAGAACATACCTAGCGGAGTGGGCAGCAGGATAAACCTTGGTTTCACGAAGAATGATCTCGAGAAGGTCTGCAGCGAAGGAGTACAGTACATAATAGACAAAGGATTCGGCTTCAAGGAGGATGTTGAGCACATTGAGGAGCGTGGCTGTATGCCAGGCGCAGACATAAGCAAGGTCAGTCCCTTTGCAGCGAAGAGAGGGACCCATGAGCTCGGCACGCTTGGCGCAGGAAATCATTTCCTTGAGGTCCAGAAGGTCGATAGCGTACTAAACGAAAGGGACGCGAAGGCGTTCGGACTCGAGAAGGGCAATGTGGTCATACTCGTTCACAGCGGCTCCAGAGGCTTCGGCCATCAGGTCTGCAGCGACTACCTACGGATATTTGCGGATTATCAGGCGAAGAATAACATAATACCGCCAGATCCAGAGTTGGTTTACGCTTACGCAAACACGAAGGAGGCGGACGATTATCTCAAAGCGATGAAATCCGCGGTCAATTTCGCATTCGTGAACAGGCAGATAATGACGAACTCGATAAGGAAGAGCTTCGCTGAGGTGTTCGGCAAGAGTGCCGACGCGCTCGGCATGGAGCTGGTGTATGACGTTACGCACAACATAGTTAAGTTGGAGGAGCACGACGTCGATGGCAAGCGCATGAAGCTTTATGTGCACAGGAAGGGGGCGACAAGGGCGTTCGGGCCCGGAAGGAATGAGATTTCAGCGGATTACAGGCAGTATGGCCAGCCGGTGATCATACCGGGCAGCATGGGCACCGCAAGCTACGTCCTTGCGGGCAGGGACGAGGCGATGAAGGAGACGTTCGGCTCGTCATGCCATGGCTCGGGAAGGGTTATGTCAAGGCACCAGGCACAGAGGGAGATACCTGTATCGAGGATATTGGACGATCTGAAGAGCAAAGGTATAGAATTGCGTGTCAGGAACATCAGGCTCGTCAGTGAAGAGGCTGAGTGGGCTTACAAGAACGTGGATGATGTGGTAAACAGTATAGAAGGCGCGAAGATCTCTGATATCGTTGCTAAATTAGTCCCGATGGGCGTCGCGAAAGGCTGATTTTGATTGTTATTGGTTAATGACTTTTATAACCAAATCGTCTTTCATAATTTTTGTGATCCAGCCATTCTAGTATTATGGATATAATTTCTACCGGATCTTCTTTAACGGTATACATTAATCCCCACCCATTCCGTAGATTATACTTTTTCAGATTTTTTATATCATATTCTCGTATATATTTTATAGGCCACAATAGTTTTGCTATTTCAATACCACAAAGAGGGTCTTCTTTGAGTTTATTGATAACGTCGTTTATTTCGGACGCTAATTTTTTGTCTTCGAATTTGCCAGTTTTGAGTTTATTAAATGCATTAAGAAGTTTTTCATCTGCAAAACTAACTTTTTTTATTCTATTGTCGTTTATTTTATCACTAACTTACTTTTCTTGAATTTTTCCACGCCTTTTGGATCCCAGAGCCATGTTATGGTTTTGTCTTTTTCAACATAGATTTTACCAGAATGTTCCAGGTATTTTAAAACTGTTGTGAAGGTGGTCCACATAACTTTCTTTGGCAACAATCTCCAAATTTGAGTTATAGTTTTATCACTTCGGTGTAAGTAAAGCATCGATTCTATCATCAATATTGTCTCTAAACGTGGCGACCGATCAATCAATCTGGGTTTGAAGATTACGGTTGTTTTTGGGTACATATTAATCAACTGATTAATATATCAACTGATAAATATAAATACTCTTGCAAATTTATGGGGTTGCATCAGTTGTTTATATTAATCCGGTCTTCGGATACTGTGATGAATATTTTATCTTTGACTTTTAGATCAAATTCTTTCATGGTTTTTCCTTTTTTATCTAATATCTGGATTTTGTATGTTTTACCCTCAAACAAGGGTTGTATTATATCCCGGTTCATTTCGATTGAATGCTCTGCTATCACTTCACCCAGATATCTAAATTTTAAAGTGCACATTGACGCCGCAATTCGGCAAGCATTCTCATTAGTTCTATCTACAGCTATATGCACAATCACATCTAGTTTGCAGGATAATTTAAATAGATTATTTTTTAATAGCAAATCTAATGGATTTTCATAGGATTTATCACTCTTGTTGTTGTACTCTTTAGTCCGGATGAATATTGTGTCCTGCGTCATTTTTTCTAAGCCCGACTTTGTAATGTAACTGAATGCTCCGATTCTAGAATCAAGCAGTTTTAATTTCAATGTGACATCATCTTCATTAGCGTACGTAAATACAAGATCCTTTGATGCAACTACTGCAACATCAGATGCTTGTTTTAGGTAGAGTTTCAATTGGCATAATCGTCTTACTCCAGAATCTATGTCATTGACGTTGTGTGTTAATATCATCAGCCCCACCCCCTGCCTTCTGAAATCCTGTATTCGCTGTTTTATGTCTACTACTGCGGCAGAGTCCTTGTCACTGAACATCGTCTGGGCTTCTTCGAGACAGACCAGCAACCTTAATTCGCCGTCGCCTTTTGCATCGAGACTAGAGGTTATTGCATAAATCTGATTCAGGAGGAGTGCATACAGGTACGCTCTTGTTGTACCACTTGCGCTCGATATGTTGTAGATAACTCCACTACTCAATAGGTCTTCGATTTTTATGCCAGACTGCACAGAAAATTCGGGCCTGCATAGTATGCTTCTTAGATTTTCGAGTGCGGATCGTATGTTTTCCCCATGTTTTGTGTATTTCACACCCGTATTGGTCCTTTTTGCATGCAATTCTATTATTGAATTTTCTATTTCTTCATACACTGCTACTGGGTCGGGTTCCTCTTCTTTCGCATAAATTTTCCTAAAAGCATTAAGCATACATTTTTCCATAGGGTTTTGGTATGGACCAGCATTAGACGCACTAGAAAGCACCGTTGCAAGACTCTCGTAGAATTTTTCCCGGTTTATGCACGGTGGCTTTCTGAAAAGATTTATTGGAGTTTTGTCATCGTATAGTTTGATCAGGTACATGCCATGTGAAATAGCAAATTTATCCCATTCAGTGGTTGGAGTTATTACGACCACCCGCGGCCTGTTTTTTTCATTTAATAGAGTATCGATTATTGCCATGGCTTCGGTTGTTTTGCCGGAGCCAGGTAAACCAGTTATGATAAAACCGAGATTTATCGTGGATGGTTCTATCTTGATATCGAGAGGGGTATCTACAGCCCCGTCTTTCATGAATGTGCCCACCGCTATCCCGCTTCTTGGGGTAGGCATCATTGTTGGTAGGGCATAGCTAAGCTTCTGAGCGCCGTATGGATCAAGTAGGGGTTTGAGATGCTCTAATCCGAGAGGGAAAGACTTCTTGTTAATCAGCTTCGACAATAGCAACTCTAATGAATCATTGCTTTCGTAGGTATCAAGTATAAGGAACCTCGTACTTATGAATTCGCGGACTTTGCTTGGACCATAGGGCACTATAAAAAAAGGTTTATAGATTGGGCTTTTGGTTAGTACTGCATTGTTAATCGACTCTAGCACGTCGTTGAGCATTACGGCCTCTTCTGATTCAATAAACATGTCCCGCTGTGATGAAACGTTTACACGTGATTGAAGCGAATTCTTTATTACGGAGTAGGTTTCCTTCACGTTCCTTCTGCTTAGCGTTTTCTCAAGATAGTTTTTTGTTTGGTCTAGTTCTTTATCGCTAACAGGTATGAATGCTACCGCGAGAAAATCACCGCGTGCAAGCTCAAAAACGTCGTGGATATCGTGAGGGTCAGGCACATCATAAGTTATTTGCTCTTTCGGCTTTTTATAAAAAGATATTGCGTCAAGTAGTTGCGATTCCCCGATAGGGTTGTTGCTCTTTTCCATGGTCATGCCAGGAATTATTTTCTGAAGTTCTTCGATCTTATCTTCTGCTATATCTTCTGGGATGCCCATGAGAGTAGTGCGGTTTGTTGTGTCGTAAACCAGGATGAACTCTTTTTTGCCAATTCCAGCAAAAAACTTGTCCTTTTCAATACCTTTTGAAGGCATTGTGGAAAATTGGTAAAAAAGCAGTTTGTTTGTCATATTATCGCGTGGAATATTATGAGGGATATTGAAAGCGTGGCGAGCAGCAGGACTTTGGATGCTCTTGGTATGACAAACGCTTTTCTTGTTGACGCTGATGCGGTGGAAAGGATGACAAGAAGCAAAACAATTGAGGCAAAATATCCGATGAAGGGGGTTGGTTGGAATCCTGCAAGTTTCGTGATGCCAAAAATCATGAAAAACGCAGTTATGCCTGCAGTGAACGATGCGAATAACATCTCGTATGCGTTGTTTTTTGCATAGAATGATTTCACATTTTTTAGCATACCATCACAGAATAAAGGCAAGCGTTGAAAATGCAGTAAGTATTGTTGCTCCGAGGAGAATGTTCGTGGCTAACGAGTTGAGGGGCTTGACTCCCAGGGTATGGCCGGATAGAAGGGATATGGCACCAGCATTAAACAGCAACAGGGCAATGGAAAGCCCAATCTTAGCAAAATATTTCGCAAAGTTCAGCAGTTAATCACCTGCACTGTTTTGTTTAGTTTCTGCAACAACAGCAATGCACTACCCTTGTCGTATAAGCTTTCTAAACAGGACATGGCGCCTAACTCCGCTTTGTTTAGGACGCCTATCTTCACATCTTTTGTTTTTGCCCCGGGTCTGATCGAATCCTGGCAAAGTTCAGCATAGCATACAAATCCGCACGAATCTAGGAAATTTTTGGCGTTCGATCTCTTTTTTATTTTTATCGTGCTGTTTTTGATTGCCCAGTCATAGTATGATCTTGCATTGGCTTCCAGGTAGGGCGTATCCGAAAAGCAGATTAGGTTTCCATGTACGACCTTGTTGCAGTTTTTTATCAGTTTTGTGTATCGGATCGGATCTGTACGGGAGGTCGCCCCTATTTCTGCAGACATCGTGTTGGCGAATGTGCCAAGGTTCACGGCCATATCTTTAACGGCAAGCGTACCATCGTCTAGTCTTTTGGTGCGATTCAGAACGGCTTGGAAGAGTTTCTTGTCGACTTTGATCACTTCGGCGTGTTCTGCTTCGCAACAGGTTCGAATTGATATTCCTTTGTTTACCGAATCAAAATCGGACATCTCCTTGATTAATAAGAAGATTATTGCACCGATTGGTATCAGTAGCGCGTAATAACTGCCATTGTACGCGTTTGGACTTGCAGCATAGAGCATGAAGTCAAGATTAATCATGTTTATCGCCATCTTTTTTGTCGCCACCGATGTTTCCATCGATCAACAGTAGAATATCTTTTGCGAGACCCTCATCTATTCCGGCAATTTTCAATATTTCATTTGTGTTGGGGGACGCGCTGCTGCAGCTTACTGAAAGTTTTTGGATCAGCTTTTTGCTAAAAGAGAAGTATGCAGCAAGCTGCTTGTCCATCGTTCTGATGCGCTCGTTTTTCAATGAAAGCTCGTGGGATAGCGAAACGTTCACACGGTTAAGCACGTCCATGCGTTCGTTCGGTTGGTAGACGATGCTGGCGGCTTCTTGTGTCAACGTGTAATCTTCGTATCTCAGTGCTTCTATCACATAACCGTAGATTTCGCTGATGTCCACGGAGTATTCGTCTTTCAAGTACGCCAGGATCGAAAGGAATCGAAGCAGGTTGTGTTTATACACACGATGATTTGGTTCTTTGAAATAGAAGGTAAAGGTTATCCCTTTGGGCGCCAGTTCTAGCATCGCTTCTGGTGCATTTCGGTCGCCAGCCACTCCGATGGAGTATAACATTCTTGTGCCCGTTGAGGTGTGTTTCGCTTCCGGCATGCCTTTCATAGCGTTTCGTATGTCAATGAGGGAGCTGCGCGGCTCTGCACGAGCATGAAAAGCGCCGCATATCAGCGTATTGTCATTTTCCACGGCATCACATGAATTCTAGAGCCGCAAAATCGGCTGCCTCACACGATTTGATTATTGATAGGTCGTCCACCCCCAGCGCCTTCAAGTACGGCACTATTTCGGGCCGTTTCATGCCCAATCGGAGCGTTAACTTTACCAAAGCGGTTAGATCGATGTTTCGCCCATTCTCGTTCGCAAAATCGATTATCCTGCTTTTTGTTTCGATGTTTGCAGTCAGCCTTTCCGTCTCCTCGAGGAATTTTCTTCCTGAAACAGAGATGTCCATACGCTCACACACAAGATTGTAAATTTCAGTGTGCACACCTTCTATCCTGCCCATGAGAAATTTTCTTGCATCTTCTGAAGATTCTTTCTTCGCCAGGCGGATCATGCATTTGCCCACGTCCAATCCAGACAATAGCGGGATGTCGTTTCCGGATATGATTCCAGCCTCGGTCAATAGGTCATAATCCTCGCCGCTCTGGAGCTTGAAAATGGCGATAAAAGCCGCGTTTGCCATCGCTTCGTTGTTCACATCCTTTGCCAGTTGGGTTGCAATTGCAAGGCCAAACCCGTACTTTCGTCCCTCCCTGAATAGGGTTGAAACTTCTTCCGAATCTCCAAGCAGGCGCCACCCCTCGTCGAGCACTATGAGGGTCCTGGCAGAGCTGGTCATTTCTGAACGATGCATCGCCCTGATCAGTATGCCGAGTACGGCCCTGGCCACCTCGCCCCTTTGCCCGTCATCCTTTAAACCGGAGAGGTCTATGCTGGTAACCCCGTCCAGAATGCTCTTGATGTCGAAATTGGTGTGGTCGGCAAAAAGGGGATTTCCCATAAGCTGCCTAAGCTTTGAATCGGCATAGGTGTTCTGTGGATCGACATTGAGCTGCTTTATCAGCATTTTTAGGTTCAGAGCCGCATTCGCGCTTTTTGTTGAATCGAGCATAAACCGGTATACGATTGCGCGCTCTTTTCGGTTGAATCTGACTATCTTGTCCATTGCATCGAGTACGGCCCTGGCGCCTTTGTCTTTTCCGACATCGAATAGTTCAAACATGTTCATGCGCGAATCCGCACCCAGCCGTAGCGTCTTGCCGCCCAGGAAGGACACAAGCTCCTTGTATTCCCCGTTCCAATCCACCACAAGAACTCTTGTTGAATTGTACATCCGGCTTCTTGCCACGATGCTTTTCAGGAGGTAGGTCTTTCCGGAGCCGGACATCCCGAGCACCACCACGTGGGGGTTTACCAATTTTGTTGTGTCCAGATAGAAGGGCGTGCGATAGATCTTTGTGTTGCCCAGGTACACCCCAGCTTCGCTTTGCTCTGCTTGCGGCTCAGACATTGCAGACATGCACACGCATCCCGCGACAACGCCCGAATTGGATATGAAGTTTGCGCTCATCGGACCATCGAATCGATTTCAAGGCATTCCAGCAGGTCGGTGCCAGCCAATATTTGAGCCTCCGAGTTGAGCAGCGTGCCGAATTCGCTTGCAAGTGCCCTTATCTGGGATTTTGCATGCTCTTCTGCTGCAAATCGGCTTTCGGATTTTGCGCTGGTGGCTATGTACCTTGCAAGGCTCACGGGCGTGCTCGCGCTTATGTTGCTTATGTCCCGCTCTATCTCTTCTATCTCACGCTTGATCGCGCTCATTTTTGCGGCGCTCGGACCGTTTGCGCTCATTTTTGAAAGGGCTATCTCCTTGAGGCTTCTTTTGGTTTGGAGCTTATCGAGTAGTTTGTTTGCGTCAAGCCGTTTTACGTCAAGCACAAACCGGAATGGGTAGTTCAGGTGCGCTATTATCGCCTCTATCTTTTCCCGGTCCACATTCTCCCGGGCATCGCCCCTGAGGAGGGCCATTGTTGTTGCAACAAACCCGCCCTTCGCCCGCCTTATGGCGGCCGAACGGTCTCCGCTCAGTTGCTGATCGCCAAGCACTTGTATGAGGCTTGTGTGCTTGAACACCAAGGCCTCGACCACGAACCAAAGTTTTTGCGTCAGGATCAACGTAAGCACGGCCAACAGGCTCAGTGCGATCAGGAAGACGTTAAGGCTCAGGAGGCTTGACAATGATAGGATCAGCACCGCGGCAAGCATTCCATAAAAGATCACATCGTTCAAGCGACCACTAGTATATGAACAGTTTCCCGAAGGACACCTCTGAGCCGAGTATCCTTGCGAATTCCCTGATAGATATCGCGGTGAGTATAAGGCTGAAAACCGGGAGGAAGAAGATGTCGATTATCAGGAAGGCGATAACGTTTAGGAGTTCCTTTATGATTGTCTCGGCGCCGCCCATCAGCCCGCTTATGGTGCCCGACAATGAATTTAGCATGCCGTTGCGCACCGTGCTGTTCTGCGAGGTGCTTGCGCTGGACACTGTGTTCATAAGGTTGTCATTCATTGTGCCAAGGCTTGAGATAAGCGAATCGGTGGTGGACGCGCTTGTGGTGTTGAAATAGCTGTTTGTGAGCCCGGCGTTGAGCAGGTACGTCAGTGGGAAGACGCCGAAAAGCCCTATGGTGATCGCTATCATCGCGCCGCCGAGCTTCCGTGTGAGGTACAGCGCCCTGAGCGCGATGCCCACGGGCAACAGCACGGGCACCGCGGTTATTGCTATGAACTCGAGCAGTATTGCCTGCACCTCTATGCCGGTTATTGCGAAGGTAAGCACGTTCATCAGGTAGCTGAGTTGCGTCAGAAGCGGCGAAAGCGCACTCGTCAGGCTTATGCTGAACACCCCGATACTGAATTGCATGGATCCTATGAGGCTAAGCGCGGTGTAAGAGGCGGATACGCCAACGAGCAACGGCAAAGACACATCCATCAGGGAGGGGTAGCTTGCCCCGTTTATGCGGACCGGGGAGACGCCGACGAGGTAGTTGTAGGCGAAGCATATGGCGTAGTTTGCATTGATTGACGCAGGGCACGAGGCCACAACGGATTGGCTGCTCGCGAGCGAGTTCACCAGAAGCGTGAAGAATCCGGAACTGCCGAATGCCACGAAGAGGAAGCCGACTATCGCGCCGTTTATCAGGGATTGGAGCAGCTCGTCGCGCCCGAATTCCTTCAGCCTTTTGTCGTCAAGCGCATATCCTAGGCCAAGAACAATGCCCGAGACCGCAAGCATTATTGCTATTATGCCTACGGACACGCCATAGATGCCAACGCCGCTCATGTAGAAACCTTGTTAGATGCTTGAATTGATTGCGGTCAGGTTCCCGATCAAATGCGTAGAAGCAATGGCAAGCGAAGTCGACGCAACGCTCAGCGCACCGACAACCACAGCGCCAATTATTATGTTGACTGCCGCGGTATGGAAATTTGCCTTTTTGTCGGGCGGCAGCATCTGGCCTATAGCATAGAATATGCCGGCAAGCACAAAGAGCACTGCGCTCAGTGCCGGTCCAACCTGCATGAGTACCAACTTTATGCTGTTTATCTCAGACACCACGGGCGCGGACGCCGCAGTGACGCTCCTGGTTGAGAGCGCCAATGCCATCAGAGGTATCGTTACGTACTTTGCGATTTTGTATCCATATCCCAATTCACTCACCCACAAAACATTCTTTATGTAATCAGCTACTTCATCTTTTACTTTAGTATAACTATTTTACTCAGATAAATATTTAAATATTCGTATCTATGCAATTAATTAGTCATTACTGCGTGGAGTAGCGCATGGATACAACGACTTGCGTCGTTGTACTTGCGCAGCTTTTTAGTTTTTGCCTGCCCAGTGTAAATTGGTGCTAGGATGGCAAAGGAGAACGTCAAGCAGATGGTGCTTCTCGTCGACGATCACGACAACGAGGTTGGCCTGGAGGAAAAAATGAAGGCGCACCAGAACGGCGGCACTCTGCACCGGGCGATATCCGTATTCGTATTCAACAAAGAAGGCCAGACCATGCTCCAGCAGAGGGCAGAAACCAAGTACCATTCTCAGGGTTTATGGACCAACACCTGCTGCTCGCACCCGTTCAAGGGCGAGAGCGCCGTAGATGCAGCGCATCGCCGATTGGAGCAGGAGATGGGCTTCGACTGCGAGATGGAAGAGGTATTTTCGTTCATTTACAAGACCGCGGTCGGCAACGGCCTGACCGAATGGGAGTTCGACCACGTGATGTTCGGCATGTACGATGGCGAGCCCGAACCGAGCCCAGAAGAGGCGAAGGACTGGAAGTGGGCCACCATGGAATTCCTGAAGGATGATGTCAGCAAGAATCCCGAAACTTACACCGGATGGTTCCGCATACTGTTTACGGACCGCACCACATCGGCCAAGCTGATGCGCAGTGTGAAAAAGTTCCTTTCCAAGAAGGGTGTCAGTACCAGCCTCTGACCTTCATCGCGCTGGCGACTCTGCCCACTGCGATTATGTAGGCAGCCATCCTCGGGCTTATCTTTTTGCCCTTGCCCGCGTAATCCTTCTGCGTCCGGATCATGTCGTTGAAGGACTTCGTTATTATCGTGTCCAGCTTGTTGTAGACTTCGTCCTCGCGCCAGTAGTATCCGCCCCTGTTCTGCGCCCACTCGAAGTATGAGACTATCACACCCCCGGAATTTACCAGGAAATCAGGCAGGTCGAAAACGCCATTTTGGATCAGTATCTCATCTGCTGAAGGGGTGACCGGGCCGTTCGCAAGCTCCAGTAGTATTTTTGCGTTTATCTTGCTCGCGTTCTTCTGTGTTATCTGGTTCTCTATAGCCGCAGGTATCAGCACATCCGCATCGAGCTCCAGAAGTTCCTCGTTGGTCACGCTCTGCGCTCCTTTGTAGCCCTGAACGCTGCCAGTCTCATCCTTTGCTTTTTTCAGCTTGGCGTAATCGAGACCCTTTTCCGAGTACACCCCGCCGGTCGAGTCGCTTATCGCAACGACCTTCGCGCCGAACATCTTCGTCGAAAGGTCGAAGGCGAAGGTTCCGGCGTTGCCGAACCCTTGCACCACAACTTTTGCATTCTTCAGGTTCATCTTCTTCAGCTTTGCTGCTTCCCTGAGAACATACATGCCACCCAATGCGGTAGAATCGAACCGGCCTTCAGAGCCCCAGATTTCTAGAGGCTTCCCGGTTATCATTCCGAATTCATCTTGTCCAGCCATTCGGCTGTACTCGTCCATCATCCACGCCATTATCTGCGGCGTGGTGTAGACATCAGGTGCAGGAACGTCTATGTTCGGGCCGATGACGTTTTTGAATGCGCGAAGATACGCTCTTGAAAGGTTCTCGAGTTCCTGCGGGTTCATTGTCTTGGTGTCGCAGATGACTCCGCCCTTCGCACCGCCGAACGGTATGTTTGCAAGCGAACATTTCCAGGTCATCCATGCGGAGAGTGCTTTGACCGTGTCGAGATTCTCCTGCGGGTGAAAACGGATTCCCCCCTTCCCCGGCCCTCTTGCGTTGTTGTACATGACGCGGAAGCCGGTGAAGGTCTTTGTGGTTCCGTTTCTCATCTTGACGGGTATGTTTGCGACCACGGTTCTCATCGGCTCCCTGAGTATCGCGTGGGCCTGTTTGTCGAGGCCCATTATGCCTGCAGCTTCGTCCAACTGGCTCTGTGCTATTTTGAAAGGGTTTAGTTCTTCGACCATGTCATCACGAGCTTGTGTTTCAAGACATTATCCAAGGCAGTATTTAAATAATGTTACACTTTTTGGGGGCATGGAACTGCAAAAAAGGCGTGCATTAAAATATTTTTGTTCGTTTTTAGGCTGTTGCTGTTTGGCTGATGAAACTGCAGATTGGGAGCATGGAATAATGTAATATTACAGTAGTAGAGTGATTTTTTCATTACTTAAGTAAATGAAAATGCCCTTTTCTCTAACCCACTCGTCGTGTATTTTACTACAATAAAAGGTGGAAAAAGTCATTCTGAGCCCCTTTACTTCAAGACAGCCATTAACACAGAAAAAAACATAAAGCATTTAAAGGTTATCAGATTAAATTTCACTGGCGATCAGATGAGCGACATGGTAAGTGAAGTATTAGGTCAGACGAAGGACGCGGATGAGCAATTCAGCTCCACGGAAATAAAGATTGTTACTGTGGGTTTGGGTGGCGCAGGATGCAACATAGTGAACCGATTGATAAAAGTCGGCGTGAAGGGCACGGAATTCTATGCTGTTAACACGGATGCGCAGCACTTCAAGATAATCGACGAGCGCATAAAGAAGGTGCTTATCGGAAAGACCTTGACAAGGGGTCTGGGTGCGGGCGGAGACCCGAATTTGGGCGCAAAGGCTGCGGAGATGGACAGGCAGGCGCTTGAAAACATCTTCTCTGGTGCACAGATAGCATTCCTATGCTGCGGTATGGGAGGCGGAACCGGAACTGGTTCCATTCCGATAGCGGCACAGATCGCGAAGGAGCAGGGAGCGATCGTTGTTGCAATGGTAACCTACCCGTTCGACCTCGAGAGAGTGAGAAAGGTAAAGGCCGAGGAGGGCATCGCGAAGCTCAGGAACTTCAGCGACAGCGTAATCATATTGGACAACAACAGGTTGGTTAAGCTGGTGCCTAACCTGCCGATGAACGACGCGTTCGCGCTTGCGGACGAGGTCATGGCAAAAGCAATAGGCGGACTGGTGTGGACAATAACCCAGCCAAGCCTGATAAACATAGACTTTGCCGATGTCAGAAGCATAATGGGCGGCGGCGGAGTCGGCTTCATCGCTGTCGGAAGCGGCAAGGGAACCGACAAGGTGGGCCTTGCGGCGGAATCGGTGCTGAAGAACAGGCTGCTTGATGTTGACTTCGAGGGAGCTTCGGGAGCATTGATACACATCTCTGGAGGAGCATCGATGACCATAGGCGATGCGATAAAGGCCGGAGAGATAATAACGGAGCGCATGGACCAGAAGGCCAACATAAAGTGGGGCGCTAGGCTGATGCCGGGCTACGACGACCAGATAGAGATAGTCGCGATAGTCTGCGGGGTCAAGGGAGCGAGCATTGTGGGCAAGCTAGGAGAGAAGAAGGAGCCACAATACGGCGACCTTGAGATGGTTGGTTAATAGGGTGTTTGAATGGAAGATATGGATTCATTCGTCGCGAAACTGGCAGTGGTAGGGATAGGAGGCCAGGGATCAAACCTGGTCAACAGACTCTACAAGAGCGGCATAAAGAGCGCCAGGACAATAGCGCTCAACACGGACGCGAAGCATCTCAACACCATAAGGGCCGACACCCGCATGCTGATAGGAAAGGAGCTGACAAGAGGGCTCGGTGCAGGCGGATTCCCGGAACTGGGAATGAAGGCCGCTGACGCTAGCAGGGAGGAGATCAGGAATGTCATCTCCGGCTATGACATGGTCTTCGTCTGCGCAGGAATGGGCGGAGGAACAGGAGGCGGAGGAGCCTCGGTCGTCGCCCAGCTCGCGAAGGAGCAGGGCTCTCTGGTCGTCGCTTTCGTCACCTACCCGTTCTCGCTTGAGAGGAGCAGGAAGGTCAAGGCAGACTGGAGCCTGCAGCAGTTGAGCAAGAACGCCGACACTACGATAGTGATCGAGAACGACAGGCTTATGAGCTATGCGCCCAACCTTCAGATCGAGAAGTCTTTCGAGCTGATAGACAGCATCGCGACCAACGCGGTGCGCGGAATCGCAGACACGATAATGCTTCCGAGCCTGATAAACCTCGACTTCGCTGACGTGAGATCGGTCATGCGCGATGCGGGCACTGCTGTCATAAACCTTGGCTACGGCCATGGCTCAGACAGGGTAGAGAAGGCGATAAAGTCTACTCTGAACCACCCGATGCTTGACGTTGATCTTGAAGGCGCGAAGAGCGCGATGGTCCACGTCACCGGCAGCGACTCCCTGACCATAGAGGAGGCGACGCGCGTCGGCTCTGGTGTCACGGACAACCTTGACGCAAAGGCGAACGTGATATTCGGCGCAAGGCTGATACCCGAGATGGGCGACCAGATAAAGGTCATGTCCATAGTCACGGGCGTGAAGCCGAGATTTGGGACCGCAAAGATCGACCGCGACGCGGTTGTAGACACGAGCTTCGTTTCTGGCATAGAGATGATATAAAGCAGACCGAAAGGTCTGCCCTCTTTTTTTCTTTTTTAAAGGCTTAGCGGCAGCGATGTTGGCTCATTTCCTTAGCAGCGCGAACATTCCTCCAGCGCCTATGCCGATTCCTAAAGCAAGATGATCAATGACATTGCTTGGTGGATGAAATACCACCTTTACTCCAGCGCAAATCAAGGTATCAACTACACCGATTGCCACAACGGCCGCAGTATACTTTGCAACAGAAGATCCAACGTTATTTATTTCCATATTATCGCTTTTTGACACACCGTGTCATTATCCATGAACGTTTCCAGATATATATAAGTTTAATTCGCTTCGTCAGATGTCGTATTCGGCGTGAAAAAGGCTTGCAATGCGGGTCACAGCCTCGCTGTTTATTAAATGCTTTTGCGTAAATGATAGAGTGGTTTCTTGCCGCCGAAAGTGATAGAGTTCAGGCAGCTCGCTCAGATACTGACGATGTTCATGATCGTGCAGTTCCTCGGCCTTCTGCTTTCCATCCCGCTCTTCAGCGGCGCGACCTACCAGGAGATAACCAGCGCCCAGGTCATATCGTCGCCGGTCAATGCGCTGTTCTACATCGTCTACATAGTGGTCTTCTCCGTAGTGCTGTTGTTGATATTCAAGGTGTACAAGGGCAAGAAGCTCTTCGTTGTGTTCGAGGGCGCCATAGTCCTGCTGTCCTCTTTCATAGTCTTCTCGATCATAGTCGCGGTGCTTGCGGGCTCGGCGCAGTCCGGCATATTCGGCTCGGGCAGCATCTGGTACTTCCTCGCCGCGCTGATACCTGCGATAGCACTTGTCGTAGCCAAGAACAGGATGCCGAGATTGAGGAACACTACAGCGATAATAGCGAGCGCCGGCGTTGGAGTGGCGCTGGGGTTGAGCTTCAGCTTCCCGCTCGCGCTCGTCTTCATGGCCCTGCTCGGGGTCTACGACTTCATAGCGGTCTTCATAACGAAGCACATGATAGCCCTGGGCGACATGGCGGTGCAGAACAACCTCTCCTTTTTGATAATGGTCAGGGAGACGAAGGCTGTTCCGATGAGCTACCTCACCCCCAAGGAGCAGAAGGAGTACGCGAAGAACAAGCCTGCGCTTGAAAAGCAGGGTGGCCTTGTCGACAAGCTGACAAGGGAGAACATGGCGCTCATGCCGGCGATGACCGCGCTTGGAACCGGCGACCTGGCGGTGCCGCTGATGCTTGCGGTCGCAGCGTACAAGGTCAACCTCAACTTCGTGCTGAGCTTCGTGGTCGTCTTCGGGTCCGTGCTGGGCCTGATGCTGAACATGCTCGTGCTCAGGAG
Organism: uncultured Microcaldota archaeon; assembly: GCA_963741095.1. Lineage (GTDB taxonomy): Archaea > Micrarchaeota > Micrarchaeia > Micrarchaeales > Micrarchaeaceae > CAIOIN01. The sequence continues at coordinate 227,253 of CAVUGN010000002.1, read as the reverse complement.
GTACAAGAAGGCGCTGCCCGCGATACCTCTGCTCCTCGCAGGCATAGTGATCGCGCTGCTCGCCTACTACGGACTGATGCTGCTTTGAACACAAAGGCTACATGCTTTAAGTTTTAACGTAGAATTGGTAACGATGGCCAGGATAAGCAAGGAACAGCTGATGCCGCTGCTGGCGCTGGCAGGCGGCACACTATCGATACTCTCAGCGTGCCATTTCATGGAGAAGCTCGCCTTCTCTGTTGGATCCTACCACGAAGCCCTAGGCATAATAGGCGCCTACAACATCAGCCCCACCTCTTCGATAGTGTCGCTGATATCGCAGTCCACGACACTGACCGTCGCGCTGTATCTTACGTTCATGATGCTGCCGTTCGCCATCATAGTGTTCACTATTGGGGCGATGTGGCTCTTTTCCAGATCGCGCATGGTCCTCAGCGCCGCCGCGCTGGCGCTCTCATCACTGATGGTGATTGTCGCGACCGCGATAATCGAGACCATGGTCAACTTCGGCTACCTCATATTCGCGATATCCTATCTTGGAGGAATAATCCCCTTCCTGATCGGGGCGTACCTTTTTGTCGAGGTGCGCAGGAAGCCCAGTGCGGCAAGGGCAGCTAGGCCGATAAGCATAGACCCGCAGACGCCCTACACGAACGTGATGATCCTCTCGAAGAGGCTGATGTCGAAATTGGAGGGCGACCTGAAGATACTGGACATGCACTTCGACGCGAACGGGCTGGAGAACCTGTCGAGGCTGCTCAACGGGAATCTCGAGAGGTGCAAGAGCGTCTCTGTGCTGGCGAAGCGCGACCGGCTCGGCAACGAGTTCATGCGGAGCTACAGCGACTTCAGGAACGAGCTCGGCAACAAGGGCATCGCTTTCGAGCTGAAGGTCCTGAGCGACAGCGACGCGAACGAGCAGCACGAGCGCATGCTCATCGACAGCAGCACGGCCTACAAGATACCCCCATTGAACATCATAAACAGGAAGAGCGAGCACATAGTCAGCATCAACCACCGGGAGGCCGAGGAGCGGTTCAACAGGCTCTGGATAAACTCGACGAAGCTTGAAAACCTGAAATGAGGCAGTGAAACATCAATAGGCTTTTATACTTTAATTCAAAAATAAATGGGACGATACGATGATGGGAAAATATCTCCTGGTTGCGATACTGGTTTCAATGATTGCGGTGGGCTGCGCGAGCGCGTACACCGTCGGCACAGCATCCATATCGTCGGTGGCGGTCATACCCAACAGCACTGGCTCGTTGGTCACGATAAACCTCACTGTGAGCAGCGGCATCGGCAACGTGACCGTTTCGGGGCCGGCCACGGTCGGGTCCGACACGCTGCAATCGGCGCAGACCGCAGCGCAGTACGCGGCGAACTATCTTGGGCTCGATTTCAAAAGTTACAATTTTGCTTACACCATAGAGGACCTGAACACTGATGTCAGCGGGCCGAGCGGCGGAGCCGCATTGACCCTGTTGGCGATATCCGCGCTCAGCAACAGGAAGCTGAGCAGCGATTTCGCGGTCACAGGCACGATAGGCAGCGACGGATCCATAGGAGAAGTGGGCGGCGTGTACAACAAGGTAGCCGCAGCAGCACAGGCGGGCAAGCGCTTTGCCCTGGTGCCCGATGCCACCTACAGCGGCGAGTCGAAGCTCTACCTGCTGATCCAGACCGAATTCGGGATACCACTGGTGCAGGCCGCCAACATAGTGCAGGCCTCTGTCTTCGCCTTCACCCCGGGCATAAACGTCACATCGCACCAGTTCGCGTACAATGTCAGCACCAATTACAGCGTCGACAATCTTCCGGAAGCCAGCGCGACATGCTCTAATCAGTGCAACGAGAGCGCCTTCGCGGCGCTGGCGAACTACACCATAGCCAACACCAGGGACGCGATAGGCCTGCTGGGCGGGACAAAATTCGGCAGCATAAGCCAGCAGCTTTCACAGGCCCTCGGGCAGAGCGCCCAGACGATGGATCGCGGCTATTTCTACACCGCGGCGAACGAGGCCTTCCTGGATTACCTGAACGCGGAGTATTTCGACGCGCATGACACCACCAAGAGCCAGACGCTCTCGAGTTTGGAGAACACGGAAACCTTCTGCTCGTCGCTCGTGCAGCCGCAGTTCACAACGAACAATTACGAATACTTGATGGGCGCGGAGCTTAGGCAGGAGTGGGGCACCTACACGATAAACCAGACGCTGTCTTCATACAACACCTCGGCAACCGACACGGACACTGTTCTGAACGAGGTGTATGTCGGCACTGAGGCGAAGGGATGGTGCAACGCGGCAGGCTTCACCTACGGCTACTTCGCCAGCTCTACAGGCACACCGATAACCTTCGCACCGGCACTGTCCAGCATAGCGATGGACAGGCTCAACAGGGACGTCCAGTACGGCTATCCGGGCATGTACTATGACGTGGCGCAGCAGGCCTACAAGAGCAACAACTATCCGCTTGCAATACTCGGAGCGGATTACGACTTTGCGATATCCAACAGCTCCATTTACGGCGACACGGCGAGCACCCAGCAGCTGCTGAGCGCGGCGCAGGCGCTGGCGCAGGATTCCAACTCGACCTACGGGGTCTGGGCCACCGAATTCGCGAAGGAGGCGCAGTTCTATGCCTACGAGGCCGGAGAGTCCGTCAATTCGACCCAGGCGCACAGCAATGCCGTAGAGGCGTACACGTCTGCGCTGCTCGCGCAGCATGTCGGCTCGGACATGAAGCTGATATACCAGAACGGCGTGCCTTCGACAAGCTCCGGCACGGGCACCCCGCTGCAGAATTCCGCCCTGATCGAGATCGTCGCCCAGCTCGAGGAGATAGAGAAGCTGGTGGTGATGGTGCTGGTCTTCGCGATCCTGACGTTTGCGGCCGTGCTCACCATGATAGCGATACTGATAAAAAGGTCTGCTTCCAAACAGAATAGAAGAGAGGTAAGGCGCAAGGCTCCAAAAGTCACTAGAAGGAGGGCAGCACGTCCTAACAAGAGGAGAAGGCGCAGATGATTACACTTAGGTGATTTGATAGCAAGAGTTCTACCGGGAAAAGTCTGTATCTCATGCGGCAGGATGACCAGTGAGTACACTGAGTTCAAGTGCCCGTCATGCGGAAAGGACGCGATAATAAGGTGCAAGCACTGCAGGGAGATATCGAACGAATACAAGTGCGGGACGTGCGCGTTCCAGGGGCCATAGATGGGAAAAATCGGGATAATATTCAAGGTCTATCCGAACGACGGCGCACTGGAAAAGGCGATGAGCAACATAAAGGAGCAGCTCAAGCCCGCCGGCATCCAGGCCGATGAGGTCGCGTTCGGCATCAAGGTCATTCGAGTGCTCTTCACCTTCGAGGACGTCGACAAGGCGTCATCGAACGTGGAGGAAGCCCTGAAGAAGATAGACGGGGTACGGGAGGTCGAGGTTGAGGAGGAAAGCCTGCTCTGATCTTTTTCACGCCTGCTTGTCTAATAAATCTGCACGTCCTTAATGTACATAATGCCTGCCGGTGGTTTACGTGATAAGCTCCATAGAGCTGGTTAACTGGAGAAGCCATAAGCACAACGTGCTCGGCTTCCAGAAGGGGGTTAACGTACTCATAGGCATAATGGGAGCAGGCAAGAGCTCGGTCATGGATGCCCTTTCTTTCGGATTGTTCGGAACCTTTCCTGCTCTGGTGCACAGGCGCACTAGCCTTGACGGACTTATACTTAACAAACCAGACCAGGAGAACGAAGCGACCGTGAAAGTGAATTTCACCAGCGGCGACGACTCCTACACGGTGACGAGGAAGATAACGCGGGAGCAGGGCACGACCGCGAAGCTGGAGAAGAACGGATCCTATATACAGGCGCAGCCCGAGAGGGTGAACGAGGAGATAGAGAGGCTGCTTAGCGTCGATTACGACACCTTCTCAAGGGTGGTCTATTCCGAACAGAACAGGCTCGATTATTTCCTTGAACTGCCGAAGGGCGACAGGAAGAGGCAGATAGACCAAATGCTGGGTCTTGACAGGTTCGCCAATGCTGAGGTCAATGCCACATCGCTGATCAACTGGATGAAATCCCTGATAAGCGGAGAGGAGCAGACCCTGACGCAAATGGACGTGGACGAATCCAAGAAACAGTTGGAGGCGCTGTCAAAGGAGAAGGAAACCGTAGTGAAGGAGCAGGCGGTGCTGGGCAAGGAGGCGGTCATCGCAAAGGAGGGCATGGAGAAGCGCAAAAAGGAGCTGGCTGAGCTAAAGTTGAGTTACGAGAAGAGGACAAAGCTGTCAAAGGAAGTTGCAGAGTTGGAAAGCAGGATACTCACGCTGAAGAAGGAGATAGAGAAGACTGTGGTGCCGCACGGGCCTGATAAACTCGAGAAGGACAGGAAGGAGTCTGGCGAAAAGGAGAAAACGGCGATTGCGGAACTCAAAAGCCAGAAGGCAAAAGGAGACGCTGCAATTAGGGAAGCAGCCCAGGCAGAAGCGGAATTGAAGAGCGGCCTCGCAAAGGTGAAGGAGCGCGACCAGATTCTTGATAAGATGAAGGGCAAGGACCTCTCTTCGATTGAGAAAGCGCTGAAGAAAGACGATGACACGCTCCAAGAGCTCAGGAAGGATCTTGCGGCATTGAAGGGCAGCAGGCAAGAGCTCGAGAAGAGCGTCGACGAGCTGAGCAAAGAGGTGAGCAAGTGCCCGGTCTGCGAGCGCGAGTTGGACGACGAGCTGAGGCACAGATTGTTGAAGGGCAAGGTTGCGCTTTCGGCAGAAATTTCAAGCAGCATAGACCGGTCTTCCAAGGCCGTGGCCGAATTGGCCGCCAGGATAGAGGTTGCGACGAAGGAGCGCAACGCGCTGCTGCTGTCGAGCAAGAAGCTGGAGGATTACAAGGGCATCGAGGAATTGGTTAAAAGGGCGACCGAGAGGGCCGAAGTCTCGAGGAAGGCATCGGCGATATTCTCGAAGGACATCGAAAAGGCGGAGGCGGAGCTTGAAATAATTAGAAAGGATATAAAGTCGCTCGACACCGATCTTGAAGCGGCGAAGAGGAGGCAGAGCCACGAATTGGAGGTCAAGAAGGATTCTGAGCTCCTTGTAACTAAGAAGGAGGGATTGGCAGCGACGAAGGTCGACGAGAGCGCGCTCTACGAGCTCCAGGATAGGATAACAAAGGAGAGCTCACGTCTCAGCGAGGTCAATTCGAAGATTGAGAGCGGTAAGAGGTACCTTGCAAGCGTGGACACGCAGATAGAGGAGAAGGCGAAACAGATTGCCAACATAAACCAGATAAAGGAAAGGGTGGAGAAGAGGAGGCAGCAGGTCGGCGAGATGAACAAGTTCAAGAGCGCTCTTGTAGATACTGAAGGCATGCTTAGGAACAGGCTCATAACATCGATAAACAGTATGATGCAGAGCATCTGGTCTGAGATATACCCCTACGCCGATTACAGCGGCATAAGGCTCGAGGCGGGCAAGGATGATTACAAACTAGAGGCCCGCACCTTGAACGGAGAGGAGGCAAAATGGTCGGAGGTGGACGGCATGGCAAGCGGCGGCGAGCGTAGCATGGCATGCCTTGCTATGAGGATAGCGTTCGCCATGGTGGTGGTGCCGAATCTGAAATGGCTGATACTCGACGAGCCGACACACAACATAGACGAGAACGGCATAGCGAAGTTCGTTGAGATGTTGGGGGACTCGCTGCCTAAGGTGGTGGAGCAGGTCTTCGTGATAACCCACGAGAGCGAGCTGAAGCAGGTCAGCGCCGCGCGTATCTACCAATTAGAGAGGGACAAGGACAGCAACGGCCACACCAAGGTCGTGGAGCCCTAACTTCACATAAAGAGGGTTTGGTGTCTGATTCTGTTGTTTTGCCGAAGAACGCATTTACGTCGCAAAACGAACCCAAAAGCAGTCCATATATATCTGGCAAAATGGACTATCATTGAGATAGGTTGGATTCATGGTCGGGAAATCTGAGAGCGCGGCAAACGACGGAAGGATAACCGTAGCGAGAGTGGACGCGCTAAGGGCTTATCTGAGAGGGATAGATGAAACTCCTGGTCATCCGATCGGCAAACAGATCGAGGGCATGAAAATTAGATTAAGGGAGTCTATTGCAAAGGAAGAAAACGAGCAGACATGGGGGATGCAGCTCATCAACGAGGCAAAAAAGAAGATTATAGACATCGATAAGATCAAGAAGCTGATAAACAAAGGGGCCGACTTGAATGCGAAGGATAAAGCGGGCCAGACGGCGCTGATGAAGGCTTCGTGCAACAACCACAAGGATGTCGTGGAGCTCCTGCTGCTGTTCGTTCCACGCTTGATGGATGTGAACGCGGAGGACAACAAGAGGATGACGGCGCTAATGCACGCCTCCGCGCGTGGATTCACAGATATTGTAGAGATGTTGGAACCACCCAGTAATCCGGATTTGAGGGATATGACGGGGATGACGGCAATGATGTGGGCTTCGCAAAACGGCCACGTGGACGTTGTTGATATTCTGATAGGCGATGGCGCAGATACAGAATTGAGGGATAGAGCGGGCGGCACCGCACTTATGTGGGCGTCATCACAGGGCAAAAAGGCGGTTGTCGAGAGATTGATACGCGGCGGCGCAAATGTGGACATGCAGGATGATACGCACAAGACTGCATTGATACGGGCGGCAAAAGAAGGTCATTGTGAGGTTGCGGAGATGTTGCTAAACAGCCAAGCGGATATAGATATTCGTGATCGCACAGGCATGACCGCACTGATGTGGGCAGCTGCTCATGAGCATAGCAAGGTTGTCGCGGTGTTGTTGAAAAACGGTGCGGATGCGACGTTAAAGGACCGTTCGGGTAGGAGGACCATAAACCAGACGGATGATAAAGCCATAAAAAAGATGCTCAAGGACGCAATGAAAGGTATGTGAGATGGAAACCGGCGCGAACAGGGACGGAAGGATGACTCCGCAGAGGGTGGAGGAGATCAAGGCGTTCGTCAGGCAGACCGAAGGGCCATCAGGCGCAGCAATCGACAATAAAATCGCGAGGTTAAGGGAGTGCGCGGGGAAACTAGTCGTCAGCGAGGATGAAGCAAAGAAGCTGGGAAGAGAACTGATCAGGGAAGTGATGCTGCCCAACATAGATAACGACAGGGTTGGTGAACTGATACAAAAAGGGGCGAACGTGAATGTGAGGGACCCCGAGGATATGACTGCGCTGATGTGGGTTTCGATGAACAGAAAATACATCGAGACCCTGAGGATACTGCTGAATGGCGGGGCAGATGCAAACCTTGGTGATAAGGATGGGGATACGGCGCTGATGAAGGCCACGTCTGAAGATAATGAAGAGGGCGTCAAAGCGTTAATAAGCCACGGGGCCGATCTTGATTTGAAGAATAAGAAGGGATTGACGGCGCTGATGTTGGCCGCTTATTATGATCGCAAGAGGGTTGCCGAGATATTGATAGGCAGAGGAGCTGACGTTGATATGAAGGATGTTTGGGGAAGGACGGCGATCATGTACGGCTCGCATGAAGCCAGAGGAGAGGCTGTAGAGCCATTGATACGCGCCGGAGCCGATGTTAATGCGAAGACTTATAGCAACTTCACGGCGCTGATGATGGCTGCAAACGCTGATAGAAAGGAGCTTGTTGAGATGTTGATGCGCAACGGAGCCGATATCAATATGACTGATAATCTAGGCAAGAAAGCGATTGATCACGCCAAATCGGACAGCGTGAGGGATTTGCTTGGGCGTACGGCATTTTAGTTGACGATAATTCCCGCGCTCACATCGAGCCGAGCCCGAAATCTTGTGCCTCGTTCTCGGCGGTCTTTCCGGAGAGTATCTGCGAGCTTGAGACGCCGGTGAATATCGCTATCACTTCTACCCTGCCGTTGTATGCGGGATCTATTCTTGCGCCCCATATGACGTTTGCGTTCGGCGCGGCCTGTTCTGTCAGCCTGCCTGCTATCTCGTTAGCCTCTCCCAGTGTGAGGTCCTCTCCGCCGCGTATGTGCAGCAGAATGCCTTTTGTGCCTTCATAATTCACGTCAAGAAGCTTGTTGCTGAGCGTTTCCCTGACGACGTCGTTGACCTTGTTCGAGCCCTTGCCCTCCCCGACGCTTATCATGGCTATTCCGCCCCTGTTCATTATGCTTCTGATGTCGGCGAAGTCTATGTTTATGAAGCTTGGCGTATTTATCGTCTCGGCTATGCCCTTCACCGCCCTTGACGCGACTTCGTCCGCAACCTTGAACGCCTGTTCCAATGCGAGGTTCGGATAGACGTCGGCGAGCCTCTGGTTGTCTATGACTATCAGGGTGTCGCAGTTCTTGCTGAGCTCGGCTATTCCCTTCTTTGCCACTTCCAATCTTACACGCTCCAGCCTGAACGGGAATGTTATTATGCCTATGACTATCGCACCGTTCTTCTTTGCGGCGTCCGCGATTATCGGCGCCGCTCCGGTGCCCGTTCCGCCACCCATGCCCGCGGTGAGGAAGAGAAGATTGCAGCCTCTCAGTGCGCTGTCTATTTCAGATCTCGAATACTCTGCGGCCTTTGCCCCTATCTCGGGGAATCCGCCTGCTCCCAGGCCGCGCGTGAGTGCGCCGCCGATGAGAATGCGCTTGATAGATGGATCCATGCCGTTGAGGTGCTTTGCATCGGTGTTGACTGCCATCAGGCTTGCCCCGATGACGCCCATCTTGCTGAGCCTGTTTATGGTGTTTGAGCCTCCGCCGCCTGCGCCGCACACCATGATTCTTGCTTTGAACATGTCTTCCGAAGAATTTTCATTGCTCAGAGCGCTTTCCAACATATCCATGCAACCACCTGATATGTTGACACTGAGAAACTATAAAAATAGAGTAGTCCCGCAACAGAGAATTTCTCACTCAGTATCGCACCGCAACGATGTCGGCAGCATCTGCCCCATTGGTTTACGGCATCTTTTTATATCTTTGTTGGCAAAATAGTATACTACTACTTTAGTGTTTATTATGGCTAGACTTAGACCCGCCAGGACCTGCAGGGACATCACTTCGCAGCCTTGGTCGAGGTACTCACTCAGGAAACCAAGGAAGAATTACGTCAGGGCACTGCCGCACACCAGCCTGTTGGTCTTCAACATGGGCGTGCGCAAGGACACATATGACCTAGAATTGACGCTCAGGCCGCAGCAATCGCTTCAGCTTCGCTCCAACGCGATAGAGTCCGCAAGGCAGCTCATCAACAAGTACCTTGAGAATAACATACCTTTGGATTATTCGCTAAAGGTGCTGGTCTTCCCGCACAACGTCATAAGGGAGCACAAGATGTCCACTGCTGCCGGTGCAGACCGAACCTCAAGGGGAATGAGCCTCTCGTTCGGAAGGCCGGTCGCTGTTGCAGCCAGGATAAAGGAGAACCAGCCGATATTCATGCTTCAGACGATGAAGGCGAACCGCGAAGTCGCGGTGAAGGCGCTGAGGAGATCGACGGCAAAGCTTTCGGGCACCTACAAGGTAAAGGCGGTCGAGAAGGTAATGCCGAAACTTTGATGCCCTCTTTTTGCATTTTTAGGTTCAGGTAAGTTCATGCGCATTCTATTGCAGTTTCCCGAAGGGCTTAAGCAGGAGGCGCTCAGGCATGCGAAAGCGCTCGAGAGCGAGGGCAACGAGGTCTTCATATCCGCATCGCCGACCTTCGGCGCCTGCGACCTCGCTCTTGACGAGGCAAGGGCGATAAAGGCTGACAAGCTCATTCATTTCGGCCATTGCGAGTTCAAGAGCGCCGGTTTCAATGTCGAGTACGTCGAGTACCATGTCGACGCGCCGCTGGATATCATCAAAAATTCTCTGGATGCGCTCAAGGAATTCGATGCCATCGGCATCATCACAACGATACAGCACGTGCACCAGCTGAATGATATCAAGGCTTTTTATGAGAAAAACGGAAAGACGGTATTGATAGGCAAGCCCTACGGCCCTGCAAAAAATGAGGGGCAGGTGTTGGGCTGCGATGCGGGCAGCGCTGCAAGCATCAACGAGAAGGTCGATGCCTTTGTCTATTTCGGCGGCGGGATCTTTCATCCGTTGGGCGCGCTGATCGCGACAACGAAGCCTTTCTTCGTCGCAGACCCGTTCCTGAACAAGATGGATAGGATCGATGCGCAAAGAGAGGTGTACGCAAAGAAAAAGAAGGGCAGGATGCTTAGCGCGATCGACGCGAAGAGATTTGCAATTATGCTTAGCACTAAGACAGGGCAGTTTAACCTGGACCTGGCAAAAACACTGAAACATATGATAGAGAGCGCGGGGTTCGATGCCGAGATTGTTGTCGCGAACACCTTCGACTTCGAATCGCTTAACAACATGATGGAGTTCGATGCCTTCGTTAACACAGCGTGCCCGAGGCTGGCAACCGATGATTCTGCAAGAATGAGGAAGCCTTTGCTGAGCGCAGATGAGCTCTCGGAAGTTCTGAGGATGAAGGCAGAGCTGCAATCCAAGAAAAAGTAATCAGGATTGATTGGCTAGCTTGCCTTTGCAGTCAGGGTCGCCATCTGCGCGTAGTACACCGTGTTTGTGCCCGCAGTGCATGAGCCGGAATAGGTGGTCATGAGCATTCCGCTAGTCAGTCCAGGGCTTACTATCGTGTAGCATGCCCAGACGGCACCTGAGGTCGTTGCGCCAACAGCAGTGCCTGGCGCAGATACGGGCCAATACAATCCGTAGATCTGACCGGAATAGAAGCCGGTCGGAGGAGCAAGCGCATTCGCGAACATCACCGACGGGGCGTTGACAGTCGAAGCGGTTCCCTGAGGCGCGTACAGAAACGCCACCGTGCCCCATAGCGCACCGGTGTTCTGGCCTATCATGATGACCATGTTGCCCGTGCTGTGCGAGTAGGTTATGCCTCCACAGTAGAATCCTGGGCTTGCGACGCACGAAGTCCCGACGAAGGAGGATCCGCCGAATACCCCTATGGAGAACAGCGCGCCCAGGACCACGGCTATTATCAGGATTGCCCAACCGTACGTCATCAGGTATTCCATGGCGCTCTGGGCTTTTGTACTCGTAAGCATGTTGCCGCCTTTTTGTTATAACACGACACTAAAAGGATATAAATGCTTCTTTTGCACCAGCAGGAAAGGATTGCCCATGCCCCTGGCTGGGGTATAAAAAATAAAAAAGAAAGGAAAAAGGCTGCCTGTAATTAGACAGCCTTTGCAGTCAGAGTTGCAATCTGCACGTAGTATATCGTGCCTGTTCCTGTGCATGATCCCGAAGCCACACCAACGGTGTTACCCGAAGTTCCCACTTCATAGCATGCCCAGATCGTTCCCGCGGTTATTGTTCCGACAGCGGTGCTGGTCGAGGATACACCCCATGAGATGGTTGACTGCTGGCCGGAATAAAGACCGGATGGCAGTGCGTTTGCGAACAGTACGGTAGGTATGCCTGCACTGGAAGCGGATCCCTGAGTGGCATATATGAATGCCGAAGATGCCCAGTTCGTGCCCGTGCTCTGGCCTATCGTGACCAGTACGTTTCCTGTGCTGTGCGAGTAGGTCACACCGCTGCAGTAAAAGCCTGGACTTGCGACGCAGGTGGTTCCGATTAGAGATGCTCCACTGAACACTCCAAGGGAGAACAGCGCACCCAAGACCACCGAGATGATCAGGATCGCCCAGCCGTACGTCATCAGGTATTCCATGGCGCTCTGCGCCTTAGGATGCTTATTCATAAATACACCTTATTCGCTTGATATAACAAACCAAAGATATAAATACTTCCCTTTTTGCTGCGAGAACGCCAATTGTTTGGTTGCTCATGCCTCACGCTGAGGTTGAAAAATAAAAAAGAAAAGAAAAAGGCTGCCTGTGATTAGACAGCCTTTGCGGTCAGAGTTGCAATCTGCACATAGTAGACGGTGTTGGCTATTGCATTGCATGAGCCTGCAGCCTGCACTGCGCCCGCGATAGCGTTACCACTAGATGTAGTTGTGTAGCACGCCCAGATTGTTCCCGCGGTTATTGTTCCGACAGCGGTGCTGGTTGAGGACACACCCCATGAGATGGTCGTCTGCTGGCCGGAATAAAGACCACCGATATCGTTTGCGAACGTCACTGATGGGGCGTTGGTGGTGGATGCAGTTCCCTGAGGTGCATATATGAATGCTGTGTTTACCCAGTTCAGACCGGTGCTCTGGCCTATCGTGAACAGTATGTTGCCCGTGCTGTGCGAGTAGGTAACACCGCTGCAGTAGTATCCTGGACTTGCGACGCAGGTGGTTCCGATTAGAGATGCTCCACTGAACACTCCAAGGGAGAACAGCGCACCCAAGACCACCGAGATGATCAGGATTGCCCAACCGTACGTCATCAGGTATTCCATGGCGCTCTGCGCCTTCAAAACTGTCTTTTGCTTCATTTGATCGCCTTATCAGCGATAATATGGCTTGGAAAGCTTTAAAAACATTGCTTTTAGATAACCACTACTGGCACTTGCGGTTCGCCGCGCATTGCGGCGCTCGTCAGATGTCCGATAGTGATAAGATGACCTTTAAGGATGGAGACTTCCTGGAAATAGACTACAGCATGTGGGACGCGGTTGACAACACGCTTGTCGCTACGACCGAGGAGCAGAAGGCGAAGGACGCCAACATATACCATAAGGAAACCCGTTACGGGCCCACACTGGTGGTTCTTGGAGCCAACAGCGTGATAAGCGGGCTGGACAAGGCCCTGCATTCGATGGGCCTCAACGAGCAGAAGAAGTTCACCTTCAAGCCTGATGAGGCGTTCGGCAGCAGGAACGAGGAGCTAGTGAGGGTGATGCCCATCGCCGGGTTCAGGAAGAACGACATAACTCCGTACGTGGGAATGCAGGTTAACATAGACAACATGCCGGTCATCGTGAAGAGCATAAACTCCGGCAGGGTCGTGGTCGACGCCAACCACCCATACGCTGGCAGGGATGTCATTTATGAGGTGAAGGTCGTCAGGGCGCTCACGTCCGACAAGGAGAAGGTCGAAGGGTTGGGCAAGAGCTACGGCGCAAGCCCGACAAAGATCGAAGAGGCCAATGGAACAGTGACGGTCTCGTTCAACAATTCCGTAAAGAAGGACGCTGATTATTTCATAGCCAAGGCGAACCTCGTAGCTTCCATCTTCGCGAACCTGAAGGTGCAAAAGGTGAAGGTCGAAGAGGAATACGACATGCCGAAAGAGAGCGCCGAAAAGAAGGAATGACCCGTCAGGTGCTTATGTTGACTGCGTAAGTGCTGTTCATCTTTAATCCCAGCTTCTTCGCTATGTCTGACTTCTCCGCGTTGAGTATGATCACCGGGCTGCCCCATTTGGTCGTGAGCTCCTTCGAGCCGCAGCTCGGGCATGTGTCTCCGTGGCTTATCACCAGTCTGCAGTTTTTGCACGCTTTTTCTTCCATGTTATCATCTCCTTCCTCTTCCCTTGCCTCCCTTTCCGTACCTTGCCTTGGACTTCTCGTCCTCGCCGGCCCATTCGGGCTTGCCAAGACCCTCTGGCTTCATCGTTAGCGCTATCTTCGAATCCTTTACGCTGTTCTTCATGCTTATCGTCGATATCTTCGCGAACACGGTGTCGCCCTTCTTCAGTGACCTTCCGCTGCGCTTTGATACGAACGCCTGAGATTTCCTGTCGAACGAAAGGAAGTCGTTGGTTATCTGTGAGACGTGCACTAGCCCGTCGATCGGGCCTATCCTCACGAAGGCGCCGAATTCAGCTATCTCGGTCACCTCCCCGTTCACTATCTCCTCGACGCCCGGCATGAACGACAGAACGTCAAACTCGACATCGTGGTGCGTCGACGGATCTCCAGGGTAGAGGATGCCGTCGCTGACGCCCCTCACGTTGAATATCGCCACTATGACTCCTATGTCCTTGTCTATGGCGCCCTCGTACTTTCGCCTCAGCACCTTCGCTGCCACCGACTCTATGTCCTCCGCGAGACTTTCCGGAGGCAGCTTGAACCTGTCTTTTACGCTATATATGTAGTACAAAAAATTCACCGAGCACTTCTTAGCATGCCGCTTCTGGACATCTTAAGCACCGTGGTTCCGAAACGCAACAGTTTTTTTGCGAGCGGTGTGTCGTTCGTCACGACGACAGAGCCCCTGTTCCGCCTTGCTTTTTCAAGTATCCAGCCGTCTGCCCTGTTTATATTATCAATCTCAATCTTTTTAGCTCTTATCTCGGCGAGCGCCACCCTGGCGCAGGCGCCTTTTTTGCCCTTGTTCTGCGACAGCCCCATCAATTCGTTCACTATGCCGATGGAAACCAGCGGCCTGTGGCTTGGGAATTCGCCGATAGCAAGGTCAAACACGTTCCTGTTGTTGGAGAATCCGAAGAGCATCGAGCTCGTGTCTAGTATCAGGTATCTCAATGGCACACCGGACTAATCCTTATTCTATCTTGAATTTCCTCTTGAGGAACTCGCGCAGAACCTCGGCGTTGTTGTGCTTCTCGTCCTTCGTCGCGTAGACTAGGGTTACGGTGTCAGTTGACCTTATGACCTGCAGAAGATTGGCGACCGCCTTGTTCTCCTCCAGTTCCTTCAGGTATCTCGACTTGAAGGACTTCCACCTTCGGAGGTCGTGCGCGAACCATTTCCTCAGTTCCGTTGAGGGGGCAACGTCCTTCAGCCATATGTCGACGTTGGGAGTGTTCCTCCTTATTCCTCGAGGCCACAACCTATCAACAAGAATCCGTATGCCGTCGGTAATATCGGCGCGCACATAAACCCGCATTACCTTTATCATCGGGACTATATTTCAGCGCAGTATTTTAATGTTTTCTATTTGCGCGCCCGCATTTCGCCTTCTATTTCGGGGTTTTGACTGGGGCGCACATTTACGTTGAGGTGCTCCGCAAAACACGAAAGTATTTAAAAATGATATACCATACTAGTTAAAGGCGACGGAAAAGGTGAAAAAATGAGCATTTTTGATAAGCTAGGGAAGACCTTAGGCGTGTCCAAGGAAATAAACTTGGAGGAGTACATGAACGCGGCAGAGATGGAAGATGTCGACGTGATGCACGAACCTGCAGACCATTATGTCAAGCCGGTCTCGCTGCAGCAGCAGACCGACGTCGATCTCATCAAGAAGGAATTGAGCACAGGCAACATCGTCCTGCTTAACATAACCGAGATGGCCAAGAGGCCGAACACGCTCAAGAGCGTTGTCGACGACCTGAAGGGCTATGCGGAGAAGATTGACGGAGACATTGCGAGGCTCGACGCAGAGAAGATACTGCTGACCCCTGGCAAGATAAAGATCGTAAAGACGAAGAGGGCGCCGTCGAAGTAAAGCGCCTGCTTCATCCATTCCTTGGTTCTTTTCCTTTTTTGTTTTCCTAGTCGGCGCTTTCGCTGCACGCCGTTAGCGCGCCCCCGCAAGCGCTATCGAGATCGCATTCGCCTCCTTCCTCGTCGGAGCGGATCTGCTGAGGACGTGCTTGAACGCCATCGCCACGGATTCCTTGTCCCTTATCGATTTGTTGCCTTTTATCATCCTTTTGAAGAGCAGGAGGACCATCCTCTGGCGCTTGGCATCCGCGTAGAGCGAGTCCATGAATTCGTACTCCTTGCCGTAGCTCATTCTGGTCAGCTCGTAGAGCATTATCGCCAGCGCGTGCGAGATGTTCAGAACCGGGTAGTCCCTGCTGGCTCCGATGAATATCGTAGCGTCGCACTCCCGCAGCTCGTTCTTGCTCAATCCGGTGTCGTCCCTGCCTATCAGCAGCACCACCTTCTTTCTGCGGCCCGCGTTCCTTAGCAGGCGTCCGGAGTTCTGCAGGCTGTAGACGTTGTGGAAGGACTTGTCCGTCTTGCTCCATAGGCCGGTCGTCCCGATGACAAACGCGCCCTTCGTCGCCTCGGCTATGCTCTTCGGCAGCCTGGCATGCTCGAGCAGCGAGTGGGCGTGCTTCGAATATTTTATGGCCTCCTTGCCCTTGTAGTTGCACCTCGGGTTTATCAGGTACAGCCTCTCCACCCCGAAGTTCTTCATTACTCTTGCGATGTAGCCGAGGTTGACCTGGTACTTGGGCTCCATCAGGGCTACGTCTATAAGGGCCACGGCCATCACAGCAGCATCATCGCCGCTATAGTCAGGAAATTGACAAGCAGATGGGCGAGGATGGTTATGTACAGCGACTTTTGCTTCTTGAAGAAGTAGCCCGCAAGGATGCCGAACACGAAGGCCGCTACGAACTCGGACCAGGAGGCGTATGTGAGCAGGTGCGGCAGCGCGAACAGCAGGGCGCTCTCGACTATGCCCAGACGCGGCACGAGGAAACCCCTGAACAGTATCTCTTCGTCTATCGGCGCTATGAGGAAAGTGAAGACCA
The DNA here is from genome assembly GCA_963741095.1 of uncultured Microcaldota archaeon. Taxonomy (GTDB): domain Archaea; phylum Micrarchaeota; class Micrarchaeia; order Micrarchaeales; family Micrarchaeaceae; genus CAIOIN01. Next base: position 210,873 of record CAVUGN010000002.1, on the reverse strand, counting down.
GGAAATAGATGGGCATGCCGGCCAGCACCGCGCTCACGTTGGTCGGCAGCTGTATTCCAGTCACCGTGGTGAACAGGCCTATGAGGAACTCCGAAAGCAGTATGAGGCCAAAGAGAAATATGCCGATAAGGATGTTCTTGAGCGTCAGGCTCTTCCTTGAAAGGCCGAGATCGTTGACTATGTTCTTTAGCTTGTTTTTCTTCGCCAGCAGGTACGAGAACACTATGAACGGGAAGAACAGGGACAGCTCTATGGAAGCGTCGGCGGTGAAGGCGGTCTGGGTGATCAGCCCGTGCAGGTAGAGTTCCCCGAGCACGAACCACCCCACAATCGCAATGAATACTGTTATCGAATAGAATGCGTACCTGACGAGTTTGCTGCTGCCCTTGCTCTTCGCCTTGCTCTTTCGTTTGGATGCCACTACATCATTGCTTTGCAACATGCTTGAACTCAGTGTAGCTGCACCTGCCGCACGTGTAGCGGTCGGAATGCTCGGCCATCCTTGAGTTGCACTTCGGGCACATCTTGCCAGCCTTGTAGGCTTTGGCTTTCTTCGCGTCTTTTTTGTCGGCCATTCGAATCACTTCTCAGCCGGAGCCTCCTTCTTCGCGGTCGGTCCCTTCTTCTCCTTTGCGACCTTGGCGCCCTTTATGCCCTTCATCCTGTTTACAAGATAAGCGGGCTCGAACTTCTCGACCATCTCCTTCGAAGGATAAGCGTGCGCGACACCGCGGCCCTGCTTGACTCCGGTGCTCTGGTCCATCTTGACCACTATCACGGAATCGGGATCCAGGTTGAGCTTCTTGCACAGCTCCGCCTTTATCTCGTTCTTTGATGGGGTGCTGCTCTCCTGAACCACGTTGAACTCGATCTCTCTTCTTCCCAACAGCTTGTTCTCCTTGTTTGATGTTATGCTCAATTCCATGTTAACCCCCTAGTATCCTTGCCATTGCCCTCCTGCCCGTCGCCTCTATCACTTCCACCTCGTTGCCCGGATGCAGCTTGCCCGCCAATTCCTCTATGATCGGCAGCTCGTATATCTCGAAGCTCTCCGAATCCATGAGCTGCGCCGTTTTCTCGCCGACCGAGACGACCTGTGCCTTGGTCTTCTTTATGACCGGCGCCTCGCCGTCAGAGTGGCTGGGCGTCAGAAGTGTCTTCTTCTGCCCGTCGAAGATGCCTATGCCGGTTATCCTCATCTTCGCGGATCCGTGCTTGCCCGGCGAGCTTATGTCTATGTCCACGACCCTGCACGCTATGCCGTCTATCATCAGGAACCTGCCAACGCGCATGTCCTTCATTGGCACTGGGGTTATATCGTCAGCCATTTGAACAACCAGAGAAATTGGATTAAATTGTTAAAGAAAGTATATATAGCTTACACCTTCTCGGCATGGGCGCAGCGGTTGCGGTGCAGGACGCAAACTGCCGGAAATGCGCCGTATTCCACGGATCAGGCAGGTATAAGTATTATTTTAATTGATGGCTTATCGGATGAAAAAGGTATTCGCATGACGAAGTGCCACGAAGCGGTGCATCACGCAAGAACGCATATTCTAAGCACGGACGAAGCGAAAACGCTGCTCGATATGGGATTTATCACGCCGATATCCGCAAAGACCAGCGTTACCACCGGCTACGAATATGCATTCATGGATTGTCTGCGGCAGCACAGAATAAAGACTTATTATGAGCCGTTCATCATGCACCTGAATGTCCTGCATGAGGTTGACCATTACGTACCGGATTTCGTGACCGAGTTGAGGGTCGATGGCAAACGCGTGATCATAGAGCCGCACTCCATGTCCACGCTCACCGATGATGAGATACACATCGCCGTGGACAAATACCACAGGTTCAGGCTCAGGTACGGCGATGGCTTTTACCTCATAATCGCCTCGACGATCAGCAAGGAGGCCCTGAATTCCCGCATGAACAACCGCCTGCCGGCTTTCTGCGATGAGTACTGGCTGGTGCAGAACTCGATGCCCGATCCGATCCGCCATGCGAAGGACAGCCTCAATGTGATTCTTGAAGAGTTCTTGAGGCGCGTGTAGCGCATTTAATCCTTGTTCACATCGTCCGTTTGCGCCTTTCCGGAGGGTTTTTGCGTGGCGCGCTTTGCGTAGGATATGATCAGCAGCGCCAACGCTGCAAGCATGAGCGCTGCCGGGTCCACGTCGCCGAACGGCAGGGCGTAGCTGCCTATGTTGAAGGATGCCGACTGCGAGGCAGGAGAGTACGCGTAGTTGAATTCGTTCGAGGTCACGAAGCCGGAGGGCGGCACTTCGAAGAGGAAGGCGTTGGCCGAGTAGGGCAGCGAGGGCTGGAAGACAGGCAGCGGCTCTGGCGGCGGGTAGCCGTAGTACTGTGCAACTATCGAGGGCGTGCCGGAGCCGCAGGTGTCGAAGACGGCGTTGAACGTGCCGTCAGGCAGCGTGTTGGCGATCGCGACAAGCCCTATCTGCGAGGTGAAGATGCCGTTGCCGTCGTCGTACACTGGCTCGCAGTACTCGTCAAGTTTGGCATTGTAGGGGTCGGACCGTATCGGATCCAGGCCGTAGTCGCCGTTGATGTTGCACTCGCATTTGGCCCTGTTCAGCAGGCAGGCCGGCAGGTCCAGGAGGCTGCTTGGCGTCGCAGCGCATTGGGGCACAGTGGTGCCGGCCAGCGGGTTGCCCGCCCGGTAGTCGACTGCGTTGTAATCGTACTGGGTCTGGAAGGTGATCACGTTGGCTTCGATTGGGCCGAAGGTCTTCGGGTTTGTGGCGCCGGCAGGCTGCGTCAATGTCGATAGCGGATTGGCTAACTGGCAGGCCTGTAGGCTTGTGGAGAAGGCGCACTGGAGCGAATACTGGTAGTAGTTCGTCGGATCGGAGTCTGCTGGGCTGACTATGCTGTTGTAAAAGTTGATGTTGGTGTCGTAGTAGAGGTATATCGGCGAACCGGCAGGCAGGGGCTGCATCCCGGAGGGCAGCGTGTACATCGCGGTGCCCGAGACTATGACGTTGGTCTCGTTCGCGTTGAGCGGATTGGTCGTCGTCTGCACCGAGGCGGTGACTGTGGCTATGTTGGCGAGGTCTGCGTCGAGCGGCGCGGTTATGATGTTGTTGAAGCTGTCGACAAAGGTGTAGACGAGCCGGTTGTAGCCGTAGATGTTCGGATTCAGGCTCAGGTCGAGGTCGAGGCCGTAGAGGTACGACGACTGGGCGAAGAGCTGGAAGACTGGTATGATGCTGGGCTGCATCGAATTTGCGTAGGTGAGCGCGCTGGACAGGGGAGAAAGCAGGGGATCGTAGTAGTAGTTAGCCGGGCATCCCGTGCCTCCGCAGTCCGCGCCTATTTTCGGGCTTGCCAAAGGCAGGACATCCTGGGCCGCATAGGCAGGGAAGGTCTGGCCGTTTGCTTCCTGCTGCACGTAGTCTTCAAGCCAGTAGTTGTCGGTCTGCACCGCGTTCATGACCTGTGCGCCGGCAAGCACCACCGGCACAAAATTCTGTGGGCCGATGGTCTGGTTTACGAACATCTCCCCGTACCACCTGTTGGTGAATATGTTGTAGCTTAGGTCCGGATACGTGACCGTCCCAGCATCGGAAAGATTTGAGGTGTAATAGGCCTGGTTGATCTGCGAGAGCTCACCAAGTTGCAGGTAGGTGTCCCCACCCTGTATGTCGTCCTGCAGGTAGTTGCTCTGCATGTTGACCTGGTTCATCGTGTAGATGGTATTGGCTTGATCAGTCAGGGTCGCTACCCCTGCGTTGGGTGCGGGCACAGGGGGCGGGAGCGTGAACGGTGGGCACAGCGTGCCAGAGAAATCGTCTCCCGGAAGGGCACCGTTTACCATCACGTCATCGCCCGGGTTGAAGCTGTACGAGGAGTACACGGACCCTGTTGGAATCGGATCTGGGGACCACTGCTGCCACATCTGGTAGGTGTAGTGGTAAGGCACTAGAAGGTAGCCGGTTATCACGCTGTTGACATAGGTGTTCATGATCGCGGAGACGCCGGTGCCGCCGGGCGGAGGGGGCAGGGTGTTGAGGGACAGGCAGGTCGGCGCGCTGCCAGGCGAAGCGCATGGCGTCGCGCTCAGGCCGGATGGGCACTGGACCTGCAGGCCGGTGTTGCACTGCGGCGCGTTGGACGGATCAGTTTCCGTGTTGCACGATGGAAGGGTGGTGCCGTCGGGGCAAAGGGGCTGCACCTGGGTGCTGCACTCCGCAGTCCCCAGGGGCTGGTTGGGATCAGTCGGGGTGCAGAGTGGCGCGCTTTTGTCCGCGCATTCCGGCTTGTTGGTGGATCCGCCGGTTGAAACGCAGGTGGGGTTGCTTAAATCGGCGCAGGTCGGAACCGCGCCCTGGTCCCCGTTCGAGCAGAATATGTTGGTGGTCACATCGGTGCAGGTTGGAGCCCCGGAGGGGCAGGTGGGCGTTCCGCCAGAGGTGCAGGACAGGGTTGTGGAGCTGGCGCAGGCCGGAGTTTCGCTGCTCCTGGCGCATAGGGGCGTGCCTGTGCTCTCGCCGGTGGTGCCGTCGACGCAGGAAGCGGTGATGGGCTGCTGCGTGGCCTTGCCGCTATACTGGCTGGTGTCGACGCCGCCGGGCACGCTTGAAGTGAGCAGGCCGGTGATCGAAGTGAACTGCTGCGGCGACCCCTCGCTCTCGACATAGTCGAATGAGCTGGGCACGCCGAGTATGGGCGCGTATATGTCCACTATGTTGCTGGTGGTGTCGTAGGTGCATGGCGTGCTAGGATACACGACGGTGTTGCCGCCGATGTAGCAGGTGTATGGCGAATTGGCCCCGTACGACAGCGTCGTGTAGTTGAGCAGGTTGAGTTTGAACGACAGCAATTCGGTGTACGACGACGAACAGGAAGAGCAGGTCGAGACGCCTGGAACGCCGTCAACCCAGTTGTAGTCGTGCGCTATCATGTATGAAGTGCCGTTGAAGTCCGTGGAAAAGCCGAGGTCCGCATTTTTGCCGGACTCCGCGATGCGCCCATCCTCGCTTATGGCAGGACCTATCGGCGGATAGCCCGTGCTTATCGTGTTCGGCGAGTAGGTGCAGCCTGCCGCGCAGTAGGATATGTGGGTCGGTACGGCGCCGCCATCGGGCGCAAAGGGAGTGACCATTATGTTCGCGGAGATAGGCCATCCGTACGGAGCCCAACCTCCCTGTGGCACAGATACGCCGGTCGTGGTGCTTACCGCGCCCCCGAATGCCGGAACCAGATAATTCATTGATGATCCGTCTATCGGCACCTCCATGCCGTTTTCGGTGAAGGCTCTCACTAGCAGTATCGCAGAGCTCATCTCCTCCAGTGCGCCGTTCACGTTTACTGGCACTTTGAATGTCCAATTGTCAAGGACGTACAGGAAACCGTCATACTCGCTTATGGCCAGGGGGTGGTGGTTTGACGAGACGTCGTTGACCCCGGCAATGTTGGAGTAGGCGCTGGCGATGAGCGCGTTGCCGAACGGGCCGCCGCTGGCTAGATAGGACACCACGTTGAAATTGTAGGCTGGATTTGAAAACGACAGCGGCACGCTCGACAGATAGATGAAGTTTGAATTCGGTGGCGTGCCGTACACTAGGACGTTGCCGTAGTTCTCGCCGGCGACGTACACGTACTGCCCGTCCGGGTCTGCGGCGAGCTCGCCGGTGGCCTTGAAACCGGCCGGCGTTTGGCCGGCATCGTATATGTAATTGCCTCCTCCGGCGCCCGGAATCATTTCCGCGAACTTGAAGTTGCTGCAGCTGCCGTTGTCGCAGCCGAGCATGAACAGGTCATCGTCATAATCGGTCGTGACCGCCGTCGGCGCTATGGATGGATTGTTGTTTGCGGCATCATGCTGCCAGTTGCCGCTCGCCCAGAACGATGAGCCGGTGGAGCTGATCGGGTAAACGTTCGTCACGTAGAGGTTCTGCGACTGCTCGCGGAGCGAGTTTGCCCAGTAGCCGGATGAACTGGTCCACAGGGCATTCCAGGCATCGGGGCAGGTCGAGGAATCTGCGCAGGTTATGGGGCCTAGCGCGTTCGGCTGGTTGTTCGTCAGGTTAAGGTCGCCCGCGGGTATGAAGCGCATGGTGTAGAGGTATATGTGCTGGTTGCAGCCGAGTATCCAGAACGTGCAGGGCTCTGCGGACGTCAGCGCGTATATGTAATCGTTCGGCGCCGCCGACAGGTATATCGGGTTTGCCAGTACGCCGGTGTAATAGTTGCCCACCCTGACATTTGAGCCGAAGATGGCCAAGGACGAAAGGCCGGCAGGCAGGTTGATAATCGAGCTCAGGAAGCTGGTCACAGCCTCGTCCAGGCCCGCCACGTACGGATTCGAGAGCGATAGCATGTTTGACGGGAAGATGCCAAGATCGGTTGCACTGCCACTCTTGTACGCCGCAAATAAGCCGGAATCCGTCGACAATGGCAACGGTTCTAGGTAATTTGCCGGGTCGAGATAGTTGTGCGGGCTGTAGATGTCGTACGACAGATTGAGGTATTCCTCTCTGTTGTTGATTGCACCGATTTCCGCGGGCATGGATATGTTGTACAGCAGGTAGGGCAGCGCACCCACGGATTTGTACGTCAGGCTTGTGATCGGGACGAACCCGGTATGGAGGCTGAAGCCGATATAGCCGAACCAGCTGGTCGAATAGACTGTCCAGTAGTTGCTTGGATCCGCGGGATCGACATAGACGTTCACCCCGTACTTTTTGCCGTTCGCCAGATAAAGGGTGGCCGAGCTCGATATTTTGGTCCAGTCGTCGCAGGGAGTTCCGTGGAAGAGATCCAGATCCGAGCAAGAGCCTGGCAGACTTTGTTCGACGAAACCGCCGTAGGGGAAGTTGTTCATGAGCAGGTAGGGCTTTTGCGGCAGCGTGGCGGTCTGCACCGGCACAGGTATCTGGGTGTTGCCGAGGTTGCTGACCTCCGCGTTCACCTGATAGTTGTAAAGATAGCTGCAACTCCAGTAGTAGTTTGTCGGGACCAGACTGCGCACGTAGTATGGATTCCCACCGCAATCTGGAACGGCATCACTGACACAATCCCCACCGCCAGAATCGTCGCCCACGTTAGCCATTGTTTTCGGTGTGTGGAGGTTCGAGGCGTTGACCGAAGCTGGCGCGACAGAGTTGACCGGTTGGTACTGCCTCACCGGCAACGGAGCGGTAGTATGGCCGCTCACGCAGGTTATCTCCCCCGTGGTGGGATCTATGTAGGATACGCTGTATTCACCGCAGGGACCATAGGTGGAGGAGGTCGTCGTGGTGGAGCCGATGCTTGATGTGCTTGTGGTCGTTGCGCCGCATGGAGAGGTGTATTCGAGCGTGCTCTTGCAGTACAACGGATTTCCGGAGAACTGGTGCTGGTTGATGTCGAGTATCTGAAGGTTCGTCAGTGCGTCCGGAGTCTGGAGAGCAGACAGGCCCGCATTTACAGCCGCTAAGTTGGCGTACTCCGCATTCCATGTCCAGATGCCGTACTGCGGGCTGGCTGGCACCTGGCCGGATATGTACGAAGCAGAGTCATAACCGTTTGATAGATTGTAGTTTCTGTTCCCGTTCGTATCGGAGCCGCCGGAATAGGCCAGATTGCTCACCGCCCCGATGGCGAGATTGTCAAACGCGACCGATGCGGTCGAGCTCGCGGGCACATAGCCGGACCATGAGACCACTATCTGCCGCGCGACCGATGTCTGAAGCGGCGCGCTTTCGGCGAGGCATTTGTCGCCCATTATGTAGGACGTCTGGCCGGGCAGATCCGAGGTGAGGTACTCCAACGTCTGCGAAGCATCTGGGTTGTTGGGGCAGGTCAGGAGGAATTGGGCGTCCTGCGCGTTCTGCTGCAGGACCTCGCTTATTATCGGCAACGGGCTCGGATTTGTGTTTGGAGGCAATTGCACTATCGTTCCCCCTCCAGCCCCATCGTAGGTGGTGGATGATTCCACAGCGTCGAGGAAGGTGCAGGGGCTGGTAGGATCGCCGCCGACGCATGTTCCAGACTGGCCCTGGGGAATGGTTGTTGTAGGGATCGAAGTTACAGTGCTGCCACAGGCGACATAGCACGTCTCGCCGAAGCTGCCACCGCAACTCGCAGCACAACCAAGGTCGCTGCCGCAGTCCGCAAGGCAGTTGTCCTCGCAGGCGGTGCATGAATCGGTTGGAATAGTGGTTGTGGGCACGGTTGTGGTGCCGCAGGCATTATAACACGTCTCGCCCGGGCCGCCGCCGCAGTTTGTAGCGCAACCGATGTTGCTGCCGCAGCCCGACAGGCAATTGTCTTCGCAGGCGGTGCATGGATCGGTTGGAATCGTGGTTGTGGGAGCGGTGGTGCCGCTGCTGCAAGCAGCATAGCACGTTTCGCCGGCGCCTCCGCCGCAGTTGGTGGCGCAGCCGATGTCGCTGCCGCAGCCAGCCAGGCAGTTGTCCTCGCATGTGGTGCAGGGATTGGTCGCGATTGTTGAGGATGATGAACTAGAGGATGTGGACGTGGTGGTGGCGCCGCCAGTGTTGAGCGCCGCAACTTCTGATGAAAAATATGAGGGCAGTACGTCGTAGGGATTGCCGCCGCTCGCATCTGTGACATACAGGTAGCTAACGTACGGTGAGTAGCTGCTGAGTGTTGAAGCGGAAGGCGCTGAAGGGACGCCGTAGGCGATGAGTGCAAAGTTGCTGGCGGGATCGCCGAAGGTGTTGAGACTGCCGGTGCTCGGCATGCCTGGAGATTCGTATATTGTTATGATGTCGACCGTATGAACGTAGCTCGACTGTGTGGGTCCGCCGGGGTTTCCTATCGTAAGGGACATTCCAAGTGTGGATTTTGCGTATGACGTCAGCGTGGTGTAATATGTTTCATAGCCCGAGCTGGCAGCCATCTCATCGAAGAATATGCCGGTCACGCCGTACCAGCTTTTCCATTCCTGCATCTCGGTCTCTTCCGTGCTTTGGGATATCGCGCCGTAGTCCGTGTCAACGTACCCCACGACCGTTATGCCGGAATTCTGCATCTGCTGTATTGCCGAAAGGGATGTTGGGCTTGATGAGGTGCCTGGGCCGCCAGGATTGCCCAGATTGACTATGACTATCATGGGCACGGAGGGATTGCTGGTGTGCGCCGAGATAAGCTCATTGAGCGATGCCGAATTTGACAGGTCTATGTAGTAGGGCACCATTATTCCCGGTGCAGCCACGGAAATCTTTGAAACCGATGACAGGGCCAGCAGCGATAGCAGCAGAAAGAACGAAATGCGCAAAAGGTTCTTCATCCGTGCACCCCCTTGCTCTCTACAACGCTCCCAATATATTTATCCCTTGCGATGTGCGCAGGAGAGGAGAAAGTTATTTCTTTTGCGGCGCCGAATGTGATGCGTGGTTTGATGGAGCTTGAGGACATCCTTTTTTATCTGGGCCATGCGAGTTTCTGCATAAAGGCGAAGGGCTATGCCATATTCATAGACCCTTACCATCTGCCCGATTCCGTGAAAGGACGCGCCGATCTTGTGCTGATAACCCATGCGCACTTCGACCACTGCAGCAAGGAGGACATAGCAAAAGTCATGAAGAAGGATTCGATGATAATAGCCGCTCCGGGCTGCCTGGATGCTGGCGAGTACAGGAACCTGCAGGTTGCAGAGCCCGGATTCAAGACCGACTTCCACGGCATCGGCATCGAAGCCGTGCCGGCCTACAACATTGCTGCAGAAAAGCAGAGCTTCCACCCTCGGGCGAAGATGGGCGTCGGCTACATAGTGGATGTCGAAGGCATGAGAATCTACCATGCGGGAGACACGGACTTCATACCGGAGATGAGTAGCCTGAAAAACATCTACGCCGCGCTCCTGCCAGTAGGAGGCAAGTACACGATGGACGAGGACGATGCGATAAGGGCGGTGAAGGCGATCAAGCCGAAGTTCTTCGTGCCGATGCATTACAAGAGGCTGCTCGGCGAGGATGGCGCGAAAAGGGCGGAGGACAAGTTCATGCGGGAGCTTCCCAACTGCCGCGTAATGAAGGAGCAGAATCCGGCCTTCTCATTCTGATTTCTTTAGCAGCTTCCTCAACTCGCGAGCCGCGCCCAGTATTTTCTCTGGTTCCATCTGGAACGGGCGCGTCTCTTTATTCGTCATGCCGTCCGCTATCTCCGATGCGCGGCTCTTTTCCATCTTCAGCGCGTGCGCAGAGTCTATCACGGCGTTCCTGAGCTTCTTCTTCTTGTGCATCATCAGCAGGTTTATCATCTCCGACTCGTTTTTGCTGATCTTCTTGCCCGTCGGCCTAAGGTAGACTATCTCCGATGTCACCCTGGGCTGGGGATAGAACTTGTCCGGGCTCACGCTCATCAGCCTGTGCATCTGGAAGCTGAGATTCGACACGACGCTCAATCTTGAATAGCTCTTCGTGTCCGGCTTTGCGAGCATGTGCTCTACGAATTCCTTCTGCAGGCAAAGCACAGCGGGTAGGGAGCGGTCGGCAAGCCACATCAGCACCTTGCTAGATAGGTTGTAGGGTATGTTCGAGACCATTATGTCCGCGGCTTCGAACTTCTTGCTTTGAAGCTCGAAGAAGTCGCCCTTGAGGAGCTCGAGGTTCTTGCTCTTGACGTTCTCGATGAGGAATTCGAAGAGGCGCTCGTCGTACTCCACGGCTATGACCTTCTTGGCAACCTTGCAAAGCTCGCCAGTGAGCACGCCCATGCCTGCCCCAAGCTCTATGACTGTTCTGTTTCTTGCGTACTCAGCCTCGGCCTTGGCCACGCTGTTGTCCATCAGAAAGCTCTGACCCAGCCTTTTTGAGGCCACGATGCCCTTGACTGCAGCCTTGTATTCTTCGTAATCCATGCTCCGCACTTTTAATATTCTTTAATAAGTTATTCATTTTATAATAGAGTATGCACCGCAACAGCAAGGCACAGTCGGCGATAGAGTTCGTCTCGACGTACGCCTTCGTCTTCCTCATCATAGCTATAGTGATATTCCTTCTCTTCGCGTTCTCCTCTATCCCGACCAAGACACTGCCCTTCCAGTGCTCTGCGTTCAGCGGCTTCAGCTGTGTCGACGTGTTGTACCAGACCGCTGGAAATTCGGTGCTGGAGATATCGCTCACTGACGCTCAGCCCGCCGTCATCAGCATAGGCTCGTTCAACGCGAAGATAAACAATTTCGCGGTGATAGGCACGTGTTCGCCCACGGAGGTGCTTCCGGGCAACACCATTACATGCATTGCTCCCTTCCCGTTCAAGGCCGGAATTGGAACGATATACACCGGCATCTTCAACGTGACAGCGAACTACTGTGCCAACGGCGTGGGCAACATATCCAACACGACGTGCAAGTCAGGGAATTCGTTCAGCTTTGCTGGCAGCTTCACGACCCAGGCGCAGGCACCTACGCTACCGCAGTACGTAGCGCAGTTCAACGGTGCAAGTAGTTATATCAATATTCCAGTTACCCCTTCGCTTGCAATCACCCAGGGCTTGACAGTAAGTTTTTGGTTGCAGACAAACGCATACAGTGGGAGCACAGTTGCACCGATGCAACAGACGAATGCTAATGGACAGAACAGCTGCGGCGGTTGGGCATTTTTCCTTTACTATGGAGGAGACACTAACATTAGATTTGGCCAAAGGTGCGTTACTGCGGGCAGCCCGCCAGGTGTACAGATCACTCCCGGAGTTTGGTATCATGTTGTGGGGGTTTCAACTGCCAGTGCGACTTATGAGTATATCAATGGGCAGCAGTATACCAGCGCCGGAGCGCTTACGTATAACACCGCAGGCCCTATTTACATAGGTGCGGGCAGCGAAGGGAGCCTCTTTAATGGCAAGATGGCGAACGTACAGATGTACAACATTGCACTGTCACCAACACAGGTACTGGAACTCTATGATGAAGGCATAAGCGGTACTCCGATAAATAAGGCAAACAGTGTCGGTTGGTGGATGCTCAACAACAACCCCAATGACGCGAGCGGAATTGGCAACAATGGTATAGCAACTAGTTTGACTTATAACTCCAATTGGAACACCGGTTATACCGCGCCGTGAGTCGGTGCTGCTTATGCAAACTTTTATTAAATTCCTTGCGCAATCATTATTCTGCTGCCCCAGTAGCTCAGTGATAGAGCGTTTGCATGGTAAAAACTTTTGGTAAAAGTTTTATCAAAAGCCACAGAGCAAAAGGTCGAGGGTTTGATTCCCTCTTGGGGCTATTATGATGGTTCAAGTTAAAGGATGGGATAATGAAGGAACTTGATATCGCTATAGAAGCTTCGATTGCTTCTGGTCGCATTCTAAAAAAATATTTTAGGACAAACATAAAGGTCGAAAAGAAGTCTGATGCATCCCCAGTCACGGTTGCAGACAAGGAATCCGAGCGCAAAATAGTGTCCATTGTAAGAAAGCACTTTCCAGAACACAATATCCTTGGTGAGGAGTTCACTTACGAGAAGACAGATTCCGAATTCAAATGGATAATTGATCCTTTAGACATGACAAGGAATTTCATTCGCGGGGTCCCGTTCTTCTCAAATTTTGTGGCGTTGGAGAAACGCGGAAGAATAATAGCAGGGGTCATCAACATACCGGAACTGGACATTTTGGCTTATGCCGGCTTGGGTGAAGGTTCATTCGTGAACAACAAAAAAGTCCGGGTCTCAAAAACAGAAGATCTTGAAGACGCTTATGTCGTTTATGGGGACATTAATGAGAAAAGCACAGAACCGTACACAAAGGGGATTTTTGGCATAATCAACAGGTGCTATAGCAATAGGGGTTATGGAGACGCACTTGGATACGTTCTTCTTGCGCAGGGTTTTGTCGACATTGCCATAGATAGAGGAAAGCCGTGGGACGTTGCTCCAGGAAAGATAATTGTGGAGGAAGCGGGTGGAAAGTTCACGGACTTTGGAGGTAAGGATACCATATATTCCGGGCATAACGTAGCCACGAACGGAAGATTGCACGATGAAGTTATTGAAATCCTGAAATCGTGACCGGTTGATAATAGCATCAGGTCTTCTGCTTTTTTAGGATTTTCATCAATAAAAGACTCGCTAACATGAAGACTATCGGCATTATAAAATCCCCATCTAGAAGACCGTACCCGCCGACTATCAAGACCATTCCATTGATTGGAGCTGTAGATGCGTACAGTATCAGATCGCTCAAAACACTCGTGACTGCACCTACAGCATACGCAATTGGAACTATAAGTTTTGGTTCGTGCGAATCCAGTAAAGAGATGCAGAAGAGGTACAATCCAGCTACGAATTCGAGTGGGAGCAGCCCACTGCCAGTTGATATCGATATTGTTAGGGGAAATTTGATGGACATTATGCCAACAATCACATACAGTATCAAGAATATAATCGTCAGATTCTTGAAACGTCCTTCGGACAAGACATGAACTTTGCGTCTTATGTATACCACAAGAGGTATGGATATGAGCAGCGGCAGAATGGCGCCTAAATAATTGATTGCCAAGCCTGTGATGTAAGGAGGCGTGAAGCTGAGATTCTCTGTTGAGGTAACATATCCGGTGAAGCGTGAAGTATAGACCTGCAACAGAAAAAGTGGTGCAGCAACCAGCGCAAGTAGTATCAAATATTCTATAGCTGCCAGAACAACTTCGCGTGGATGAAGCATATTTTTTTGGGACCTTGAACGTGGCATGCTTCCACCTTTTGGTTTACACCATCTAGGTTTAAATTAGTAACAATCCAAGGTTAGTGGTATGGATATTGAAACCCGGCTCGACTTGATTAAGTCTGAGCCGTTGGAAGAGGTCATAACGGACGTGGAGCTGCGCAATGTACTGGAGACGAACTCCAGGCCGAAACATTACATAGGCTTGGAAATAAGCGGCATGCTTCACATAGGTCACCTGCTCATGGGCGGCAAGAAGATAAATGATTTCCACAAGGCGGGCATAGAGACGCAGGTGCTTCTCGCCGACTGGCACACGATGGCCAACAATAAGCTTGGAGGCGACTGGGAAAAGATAAAAAAGGTCTCAGAATTCTACCAAAAGGTGTTCAACACATTCTGCCCGAACACGAAAGTTGTCCTGGGTTCGGATCTTTACAAAGGCAATGACGAATACTGGAAACTGATGATACAAATAGCCAGACGCGCTACGGTGGCAAGGGCGACACGCATGCTTGTAATAGAAGGTAGGAGCGAAAAGGACGCACTACACATCTCGCAGTACATATATCCGATAATGCAGACTGCAGACATATGGGCGTTGGATGCAGATTTCCCGCATGCGGGCATGGACCAGAGGAAGGTCCACGTCTTCGCGAAGGAGATATTCAAGGAAATGAAGATGAAGACCATCGTGCCACTGCACCATTATCTTGTGCCTTCGCTGCTCGAACCGCCGAAAATCACGGAAAGCATGTCAAAAGAGGAGCAGGTAGCGGCGAACAAGATGAGCAAGTCACGGCCAGGCTCTTTTATATCGATACTTGCAACTGAAGAGGAGGTGAAAGCAGCGATGAAGAACGCGTGGTGCCCGATGGGCATAACAGAAGGCAACCCCGTGATGTTCCTTTGCAAGCACATGATACTGCCGACGAACGGCAAGTTGACGGTGGAGAGGAAGAAAGAGTACGGTGGGAACATCGAATACACAAATTACACAGAAATTTCAAAAGATTTTGAAGCCAAAAAGCTGCATCCAGTAGATCTAAAGAATGCTGCCGCTGGTGCGCTGATAGACATAATGGCGCCCATACGGAACAGATTTGCACAAGAAAGAGAAGGCATACTTGAAATGTTAAAGTGAAGGCTGTATTAATTCGGTGTTGAGTTTTATGGCTGGCAAAAAGAAACTTTATCTGATAGGCATAGACTCCGCGCCCTTGTGGATAATAAAGGACCTCTACAGGAAGCATGGAATGGACGGCTTCGGCGCGTTCTTCGAGAACGGAGTTCTTAAGAACATGAAATCGACTCTCCCTCCGCTCACGCCGGTCGCATGGCCCAGCATCTACACCGGCCTCGAACCCGGGGAGCACGGTGTCATGGACTTCTTCTGCATCGACAAGGAGTACACAAAGCAGCTGCTCTATTTTGATGCTGAGGCGAACCGGACCTTCTGGGACATCGCTGCTGGAAGAGGATTGAAATCGCTGATAGTCACGCCGCCGGACGTGCTGAAGATCAGCAACAACAGGAATGTCGACATGGTGACCGGATGGCCGCTGCCTCCGAGATTCAGCTCCAAGGCGCTCGAGGATGCGGCAAGAAAGGCAGGATTTGAGGGCGAGCCTTCGATCGAGAAGGAGCTGCAGGATGGGAAGATCCTGCCGGATGAGGCTTCGCGCAGGTACGTTGCGAGCACGGAGAGCAGATCGGAGATGAGCAAGAAACTGATAGAGAGCAACGATTATGACATCGTGTTCGTTTGCTTCACCGAGACAGACAGGATTCAGCACTATTCGCTAAACAAACCGTACTGGGAGAGCTGCACGGCGCCGGTCTACAAGGGCATATCAGATTTCCTTGAGTGGGTTATGGATTACACTAAGCGCAAGAACGAGCAATCGCTGATAATGCTGGTGTCCGACCATGGTGCGCAGCCCATTCACCTGAAATTCCTGCTCAACGCATGGCTTGTGAACAGCGGTTACGCGACGCTGAAGCCCGAGATAATGGAGCAGTACAAGAACCCGCCACAGGATGGCAAGGCAAAGGGCAGCGCGAAGTACAAACTGAGGGAGATGATGCTGAAGAACAACGCGAGGAAGATAGTGTACGACAAGCTGCCGGCATCCGCGAAGAGGCTCACGGGCAAGTTCATGGGAAGCGCATTTGCCTCGGCTTCAGGAGGGGAGTACACAAGGATCCACGATTTCGACTTCGAGATGGGCAAGACCGTTGCATTCACATCGGTGTCCAACGACCCCGTCGGCATGATATGGATAAACGACGACAGATTCTCCAAGCCGACCGTGCAGAAGAAGGATAAGGAGAGGCTGAAGAAGGAGATAATAGACGGGCTGGAGACGCTGAAAGATGCCGAAGGAGAGAAGCTCATCACGGCGATATACGACGGCGACGAGTATTATAAAGGAACGAAGCATTTCATTGCGCCTGACCTGCTGCTTGCGGTGAGGGACGGCTACATGATCGATGTCAAGAACTACTCGGTCACGAAGGCGTTCATGGAGCCGGAGCAGGCCAAGAGCGGCGACCACACCATGAACGGGATATTCGGCGTCATAGCAAACAACTATGATCTTGGCAAGGACGCGCATGATGATAAGGATACTGATGTCTACAGCGTGAAGCCGATGATAATGAAGTTTTTCGACCTGGCGCGATAGAATGAAGATGATAATAGCCCAGCACAACCTCAACGAAAGAGGCGGCGCAGAGCGCGTGATACTGAAGATAGCGCAGCGCTATGACGCAAAGATATACACTTTGGGATACGACAAGAATGCCACCTTTGAGGAGTTTGAAAAACTCGACATCGATGTGATCGGCAAGAAGCCCAAGGTCAACGCGATGCTGCCCGGGAGGATATCCAACGCAGTATACTACGCCTTCGGATTCTACAACGCCAAGATAACCGAGGATTACGACGTTATAAACGCTCACGCCTCTCCCAGCGAGTGGATAAGGAACAAGAACAAGCGAGTGCTGTGGTATTGCCACACCCCGCCAAGGGAGGTCTACGATCTGAGGTCCACCAAGGCAAGGGAAAAATCCGCTACCGAGGCCCTGCTGTACGGCGTCTTTTCCAAGGCGTACGAGATCGAAGAGAAGAGGATAGTAAAGAAGATGGAGGCGATAGCCACAAACAGCGAGAACACGAACAAGAGGCTGATCAAGTACCTGTCGAGGGGCGGCGAGGTAATAAGCCCGGGTGTGGATTATGAGAGATTCACGAACACCGGAGACGGAAAGTATTTCTTTTATCCTTCGCGGGTGTCGCCACAGAAGAGGCAGGAGTACGTGATAAACGCATTCGAAAAGTTTGTCAAGGCCACGAACAGCGATTACAAACTGGTGATAGCGGGTTCAGTGTCCAAGAGGTACCCGGATTTCGAGAAGTATTATGAAAAACTGAAGGCCATGAGCGTCAAGAATGTCGTTTTCAGGCCCAATCCGAGCGACGACGAGATCGTGAAGCTGTATTCTGATTCGACCGCGGTGCTTTTCAGCGCGATAAACGAGGATTTCGGCCTTGCGCCTCTTGAGGGCATGGCAAGCTCGAAGCCAGTCATATCAGTGAATGAAGGCGGCCCGAAGGAGACCGTACTGGACGGCAAGACCGGCTTCCTGGTCAACTCGGTGGATGAGATGGCAAAGAAGATGCAGTTCATAACCGAGCATGGCCCGCTTGCCGAAGACATGGGCAGGGCGGGCAGGAGCAGGGTGATATCGAGGTATTCCTGGAACTCGTTCTTCAAGGCGTTCGACCCGTTGGTAAGAAAAGTAAGCAGGATGTAGGTACGTGAAAAGGCGTACCCTGGGAGAAGGTTTTTAAACCTATCGGAATTCCTCTAAGAAGGTATATATATCTCAGACGCCTAAGTCCTAGAGTGAATGCGGCATACGACCCCGCAATGCTCACGTATTTATTAAAACGTATGTAGAAAGTAGAGGTATGCAGGGATGGCGGAGCTTGGTCAAACGCGACAGACTCAAAATCTGTTGGCTTAGGCCTACGGGAGTTCAAAACAACGAACAAATCTCCCTCCCTGCACATAAGTGAAGAACGCAGAAGTGATCACATGAAGGCAAAGAACAACAAGAGCAGCAGACCAAAATTCAGAGAATCGAAGATATTCGATGTTCCCAATTACGCTCAGACGGAGGAATTCACAAGCTCTGCAGCATGCGCAATGATGACCCTCAAGTACCTGAACAAGGGCATGCAGATGAAGAAGGAGACCGAGTTCTCGATATGGCAGGAGGCGGTCAACGGAAGCGTCTGGCACGGCTCCAGGTACGGATTGGCCTACGCGCTCGCGAAGAGGGGAGCAAAGACGCAGATAATAAGCAACGCCAAGGACGAGGGCTACGAGAAGAAGCTCGCGGTCTACGAGGGCATAAACCTTGAGACCCTTTCTTCCTCTTTCAAGGAGATAAGGGATAAGGTCAAGGCGCTGAAGATAAAGGAGACCAACGCGGTCACCACCATAAACATGATAAAGAAGCAGATCAACTCGAACAACATACCGATAGTCCTTGTGAATGCAAGCATGCTAAATCCTTATCTGGAGCCTTCGCCGCACTGGGTTGTGGTCAAGGGCTACGACAAGGACACCTTCTACATAAACGACCCGTACTCGGACAGCACCATAGCTATGGAGCCGCAGGTCTTCAAGACCGCCCTGGGCTACGAGAACGAGTACCACATGATATCGGTAAAGGCAAGGAAGTGATTCCTTCTTTTTGCTTGCACGAGCGTTACGGCCTCGGCTTGCACCTATGACTAACACATTGCGGTAGCTAGCCCTGCTTGTTTAAGGATGCATCGCGGCTAGAGTCGCACACCCTGTATCAGGAAGCTGTTGCGTACCGCGCTCAGCCTGTGCGCGCTCATGTGCACAAAGGCGCTTGCCCTGTTCCGGCTTCTTGTCGCGTACCTCTTGTAGCATTGCGTGCACATCAGCCTCTTATGCTGCGGCAGCTCCCTGGCGCCAAGCACCCTTGATGGCATGACAAATTTTATGTCGCTGCCCGCCAAGGTCCTTCTGCACGCATAGCAGAAATTGTCTGCCGTGCGCGGCTCGCGCTCCTGCGTTTTGCATCGGTTACAGTCCACCCCCTGTATTTCATTTTTCATTAACCCACCCAGACGTACTGACTTCAGCACGCCCACCCCGCTTAACAGTAATATTTCGATTTTGATAATATTTAGCCCTTTGCAATTTGGCTTGAGAAGCGGAAGTGAGCGAGCTTTTTGCGGAGTTTTGCAGAGAGGGGAAAGACTACCTTCGCTTCCACAATTGCATTATGACGCCCTCCACCTCCTCCACAGCGGCATCGGTCTTTAGGCACGAATCCCTCATGTGTGTCTTTGACACCTGGAAGCCCTTTTCCTTCAGCGCCTCCATCACTAGATCGGGGCTAACCGAGCCTATGCCGAGCTTCATGGTCAGGCGCGGGATCGAGTAGTACAGGGGCATGTCAAGCTCCTCTCCTATGGTCGTTATCAGTTTGAGCTCGTTTCTGGGCGCCTTGTGCTTGGACAGGTATTTGCTGACCGAGCTTACAACAGCCTTGTCATGGAGGGGGCCTACCCAAAGCTTGCCCGCAACATCGAGTTTGCTGGAGCATGACGGACACGAGGATTCCGGCAGTTGGCCGGCCTTGCAGAAGGTGTTGCCGCATTTTTGGCAGTGGTAGGCGTAGCCCATCCTGCCCACCGAGCCTTCGGCGCTCTTGAAGCCCGAATTTAGCCGGATGAAGACGCGCATGTAGTGCAGGTACGACAGGGACATCAGCACGTCTATCCCCATGTTGAACTGCGCGGCCGTCCTTGCTATGTAGCCTATCAGTATCCTTATGCCCGTCTCGTGGCAGAGCTCGTTGTGCATCGGCACCGAGTCGTACAGTCTTATGCAAGCCTTGCGCTCCGCGCCGCAGAGAACCGCGGTGTCGGTGCCGGTTGCCAGAAGGTAGGTGCCGCTCTTGGCGACCTTCAGGAGATCGTATATGTACGGCGTTATCCCGCCGAATGGGTCGAGGTCTATCAGGTCGAACCTGTCCTTGGTGGTGTTCGCGAATTCCTGTATGCTCGTGTTGTACGCATTTGCCTTGAGCTTGTTGAATTTGATGTTCTTCTTCAGGGAATCGAATGCCTTCTCGTTTATGTCGAGGAAGGTCTCGTCCTTCGCCTTCGTCTCTTGGCAGTACCGGATGCCTCGTATGCCCGTGGCTGCGGTCGAATCCAGCGCCTTCGACTTTCCCGGCAGGACTGCGTTTATGAACGCCACGCTGAAGTCTCTTGACAGTGTCCCGTCAGGGTTGAGGAACGCGTCGTCGGTGTACTTTATCTTCGCCTTGCCCTCCAAGTACATTTATTGCACCCCCTCGAAACCCTTGATCGCGTCTATCAGACCGTGGGCGTAGCTTATGCAGGAAAAAGCGGTGTAGAGATCCCCCTTGTCCAAATAGCTCTGAGCGTCGCTGGCGTACATCTTGGCCAGCTCTATGACGCGGGCGTATTGGGGCTGGATTTTGACGGTCTTGACGCTCTCGTGGAACTGTGCTATGTCCTTTGCTATCCTCTCCCTCGTTTTGCCGTCGCCGCTCTCGCCCATCAAATCACATACTGATTTATACTTGATGTAAAAATTAATATTGGTGTGTTGATGGCTGATTTGTGGAGCGATTATAGCGATTTGCTGATAACGGGAATTGACAAGCAGTTCGGAAGCAAGTACAAATTCTCTTTGAGGGCCTTGCTAACCGATCCTTCGAAGTACGCGATGCAGCCGAACGTGCAGATAACCATCGCAAACATGAAGGAGGACGTCGACAAGTACCTGGATGGGAAGGCGGCGGCGCTTACGGCCGAGCAGAAGGATCTTGAGGACCAGGCCGCCAAGGCCGATTCGGTCACCGGCCAACTGACCAGGAGCATAACGATGAACGCGAAGCAGAGCAATGTACCGGTCATAAAGCCATTGACGGTGAATAGGGATCCCACAAAGGAGAAGACCATCTACATAGACAGCGTCGACGGCAGTGTGAACGCCCTGGTGGAGAAGCTCGTTGCCTCTTCCCTGATGGTGGCGGATCTAAGCACTACTTACAAGGATTACAAGTTCGGGAGCTGGCTTTTCAGCGGCAACAAGGACTATGTGCTCAATGTTTTCGTGCCCGACAGCCCGTACCTCATGCTCGAGTCGAGCAGGATAGAGATCGACGCGCTGCTCCTGTCCGCTTCTAGCTTCATAAAGGGGTTGTAGTTACCTTGAGAAAACTCGTCGTGGCAA
The DNA here is from genome assembly GCA_963741095.1 of uncultured Microcaldota archaeon. GTDB lineage: Archaea > Micrarchaeota > Micrarchaeia > Micrarchaeales > Micrarchaeaceae > CAIOIN01. Next base: position 189,913 of record CAVUGN010000002.1, on the reverse strand, counting down.
TAACCGGCACTCCGGGCACTGGCAAGAGCACCTTTGCGAAGCGGCTTTCAAAGGAACTCGATTCCTGCAGGATAATAGAGATAAACGACATCGTAGACAGGGATGGGTTGTACACCAGCAGGGACCAGTATGGCTCGAAGGTCGTTGATATCGGAGGTCTCAATCGGGCATTGAAAGCGGAGATCAAGGAAGCTGATGAGGAGGTGGTGCTGGTCGTCGGCCATCTTGCCCCGGATCTCGACCTGCATCAGAGCATCACCGTTGTCCTGAGGGCGAAGCTCAAGACACTGGTGAAGCGTTTTGAGAAGAGGGGTTATCCGGACGGCAAGACCAGGGAGAACATCGTGGCAGAGGCCACGGATTATTGCGGCATAGTCTCACGGGAAAAGTGCACAAGTACTTATGAAGTCGAAACAGCAGAGGACAAGAAGCGGATCGTTGCGTACATCTCGAACGTCTCCAGGCACATCCGAGCAAAGGAGCCGCCAAAGGATGCGATAGAGAGGATGGATGAGCTTATCGAATTGATAGATGAGGGAAATAGGTACGGCCTATGATTTTATGCTCTTCTCCATGTACGCCTTGTAGAGCATTTTCGCGTACTGCTCCGGAATTTCGTTGAGATAGACCTTAGCGGTCTTGCTCTTCAGATAGGAGGGCATCTGGTCCTTCGGATTCGAGATGAAGCTGCGCAGGAGCGCGTGAGCCGTCTCGTGGCTGGCCGGTTCTATGGAATAGACCCTTTCCTTGTCCAGGGACAGGAGAGTTGCGTTCCTGTGAGACTCCACGAACTTGTCGTAGGCCTCGCCCATCACAACGCTGGGGCCTCTCACTATCCTTGATTTTGTCGTTATGGGATTGATGAAGAATGCGATTATTCCGTCTGTGCCCTCTATGTTCTGCAGCGTGAGCATCGGCTCGAACCGGTTTGCCTTGAGGAGTTCGACCAGCCTTGAACTGAGCCTCTTAAGCTGCTGCCAGGTTATGTCCTCCGCCATGTCCGGCAGCTTGAAGCTTATCAGGTGCACGTCCACGCCGAGGGTTTTGCTGATCTTCAGAAGCTTGTCTCTGGACATCACATCGGAGTATCCGGCACTGTAGAACGTGCGCTTGCCGGGTTCTTTGAGAAGCGCCCTTGATGCTATCGCCAGCCTTGAAAGGGACTCGTCAGAGACATTGGCCGCGACATTCCTGTTCGAGTCCGTCGGGTCCAGAACGATAAACTGGTGGTTGAACTTGGTGGTGAGATCCTTGGTCTCCTTAGAGTTCCTTGCATACTCCTTCTTGCTTGCCACGTCTATCGCCATGGGCAGCTTCATGCTTGCGGCGGCACCCATCAGATTGATGAACGAGCCGAAATGGCAGATCAACAGCTCGCAGAGGTAGCCGGAGAATCCCTCTATCCTTGCCTCCGCGCCGTATATGCCGTGCGCGTTGAGGAAGGTCTTGAGCACCCGCACGTCGTCCCTCTGCCTTTCTGAAAGCTTTGAGGCGATGAACTCGTTGTGCAGAGGAGTCCTATCCACAGATGTGCCCCTGTCTTTTATGTCCGTTATCTTGTATGCGGGCACTATCTCGACATCAACGCCAAGATTGCCAAAGGCAAGTTTGGTGTATGGATGCTCCGCGTACTTTATCGAGTATGATTCGTCTTTGTTCTTTATCACTTTTTTCGCTATCTCAAGCCCTTTTTTCTCCATCGCTTTCTCTTCCATGATGCGTGGGAAGAGCAGGAAGATGTCTATGTCAAAGTTTCCTCTCACCTGAGTGCCGCGCGCGACAGATCCCGCAAGGAGTATCTCGACGTTCTTCGGAGTCACCAGCTTCAGCCTTCCCATGATCAGGTTGATCGCGTGCTTTGTCTGCTCCAGCTCCGCTTTTGAGGGTTTGACCTCTTCGAGAACGGCCTTTACAACAGCTTCGAGCTTCAGTTTCTTGCTTTTTGGCAGGGCACGTGCATCTTCTCTCATCAACATCACAACGCAAACGTTATTTATCTATACACCCATATTATTTTAAAGTTCGCTGCTTTTATAATCAAGCGCGGGCCCTTGGCGCAGCAGTAGCGCGTTACGTTCGCAACGTAAAGGTCGCGGGTGCGAATCCCGCAGGGTCCACTTCTTTTTACAATAAGTGTTTAAGTTTATTTCCACCATAAACAATAGGGTAGCATGGTGAGCAAGGAGAAGGCCGTGAGCGAGACGCTGCATGGCGTGAAGATCGTTGACGCTTACAGGTGGCTGGAAGACTCCGACAGCAAGCGCACGCAGCAGTTTGTTGAGAGGCAGAATGAACGCGCACGGGAGATCCTTAACAAGCTCCCTTTCAGGGAGGAGATTCGGGACCGCGTTATTGCCCTGAATGAGAAGCGCATTCACCACATATCTGTCGTGAGAAAGAACCCCGAAACGGGATTGTACAGATATTTCCAGATGAAGCAGGAGCCTGGGCAGAAATTCCCCGTGTTCTATCGCCGTGACGGCCTTGATGGGGAGGAGAAGGTCGCAATTGATCCGAACAAATTCAGCGAGGATGGAAGCATATCTTTGTTCAACATTTATGTTTCAAAGGATGGTAAGAAAATTGCGTACTCGACATCGAAGGATGGAAGCGACAGAGTGACATTTTATGTTTTGGACCTGGAATCAGGTAAGCTGCTGAAAGACGTGATACCGTCGGTCAGATACTCGAGCGTCGCGTGGCTTAACGACGGTTCTGGTTTTTATTACACGACATGGCCCGAGCCAGGCGTTAAGAGTGATGTAGAGTACACCCACCTCATATACTTGCACAAACTGGGCAATAATTTTAAGGAAGACACCCCAGTTTTTGGAAAGGATTTGCCCACGGACGTTTACTTTGGCGTGGACATAGAGTCGGGTTCGAAGTATCTGACCATAGATAAGATGCTCGGATTCGAGAAAAACGAGGTCTATTACAAGAACATTGAAACTGGTTCTGACATAAGGCCCCTCATAGTGGGGAAGGATGCGAAGTTCTATGCGGCAATAATCGGTGAAAGTGCATATGTGATAACGGATTATAAAGCGCCCAAATGGCGCGTAATAAAGATCGATGTCAACAAGCCCGAAGAATCGGCATGGCGGGAGATAGTCCCGCAGGGCAAGGATATTTTAGAGGATTTTAGGATTATCGACAACAAGCTTTGTTTGAGGTACCTGAGCGACGTTCATTCGAGAATTTTTGTTTGCGACCTTGAAGGCAAGCATCTGAAGGAAGTGCGCCTGCCCGGATTGGGCACCGCGTCAAATTTTGGTGGGGCACTCGACAGCAAGGATATGTTTTTCATGTTCGAATCATTTACGAATCCCGGCGTTCACTATAAATTTGACCTTGAAAAGATGAAACTGGCAGAGCTCGAGAAGAATAACGTAGGTGTGGATACTGGAAAGTTCGAGACCAAGCAGGTGTGGTACAAATCCAGGGATGGGACTGAGATACCGATGTTCATAGTGAGCCAGAAGGGGGTGCAATTGGATGGGAAGAATCCTGTTGTGCTTTCCGGGTATGGTGGTTTTGGGCTTTCGTACTTGCCAGACTTCTCTGCAAGCATCATTACGGTTTTAGAGCACGGAGGGGTTTACGCGATTGCGAATTTACGGGGAGGTGGTGAGTTCGGAGAGGATTGGCACAGGGCAGGGATGATGGCCAAAAAGCAGAATGTGTTCGATGATTTTATATCTGCGGCTGAATGGCTTATCTCGAACAAGTACACGAACAGGGACAAGCTTGGAATAGTTGGAGGTAGCAACGGAGGTTTGCTTGTGGCAGCCTGCATGGTGCAGCGCCCGGATCTGTTCAAGGCAGTTGTGTGCTCTGCGCCTCTGTTGGACATGCTGAGGTACCATAAGATTGCGGGTGGGCCCGTCTGGATCACGGAGTACGGCAATCCCGAAAAAGAGAGCGAATTCAGGTTTCTACTGAGATATTCCCCGTACCATAACGTGAAAAAAGAGCAGCAATACCCGGCGGTGTTGTTCATGTCAGCGGATAATGACACACGGGTCGGTCCAATGCACGCGCGCAAAATGGCTGCGGAGATGATCGATTACAACAAGGATAATCTAGTGCTTCTGAGAACCCAGCCTAAGATGGGACATGGTTTCGGAATGAGCATCAATGTGGCTGCGGAGGAAACTGCAGATATGTACGCGTTCCTATTCTGGCAGCTCGGAATAAAAAGCTAGAGTCTGATTGTGGATGAGGCAACAGGATATCTCAAGCTACAGATTGATTAGCCAGCAGATTTCGCACACCAGGTCGAAAAGACCGGAGGAGGTTGTGTCTCTTCTTGGTGCAATGCAGGCGCAGGATTATCTGGCCGCACTTTGGGCTATCGGACTTCGATTGCCCGGATCTACCCAAGCAATGGTCGAACGGGCGATTGCCCAGAAAAAGATAGTGCGAAGCTGGCCGATCCGCGGGACTCTGCATTTCGTTTCATCAAGGGATATACGATGGATGCTGAATCTCCTGAAGGAACGCAAAACACCGGACTATCAAAGGCGCATTGGATTGAACGAGTCAACCTTTAGGAAGGGCAGAGAGGCGCTTCTGGGTGCGTTTGAACGGCAAGGACGTCTGACTCGTGATGAGATATCACATGTTTTTGAGGATTCTGGGATCGCGGCGTTCAAAAAGCACAACGTACAGCGCCATATTCTTTTCAGTGCTGCACGTGATGGGCTCATATGCTTCGGACCAAACAGCGGCAGGCAGCCGACATTCACCTTGCTTGAGGATTGGGTGCCGAAAAGTAGCGCATTGAAGCGCGAAGAGGCGTTGGCCACGATGGCAAAAAGATACTTCGTCGGCCACGGACCTGCCACATTCAAGGATTTTGTGTGGTGGTCGGGTTTGAAGGTGGCTGATGCGAGAGCGGGCATTGAGATGGCCTCTTCGCAGCTGTCGCAAGAAACAATCGATGGCATCGATTACTGGATGTCCGAGGATATCGCAGAGCCGCATGGCGCGTCGCCGACCGCCCATCTGCTGCCGGCTTTTGATGAGTATCTTATAGGGTACAAGGATCGGAGGGCAGTGCTGAATGCCAGGCATGCACAAAGGGTGGTTCCAGGAGGTAATGGCATGTTCTTGCCGATTGTTCTGGTTGATGGCCAGGTGGTTGGCACTTGGAAGCGCGCGTTTAATGGCGAGAATGTCGATGTCAAGTTGAAACCGTTCGGTAGGATAAGCGCAGAGTGTTTGGATGCTATTGCAGTGGCTGCGGAAAGATACGGCGCGTTTTTGGGTAAGCAAGCGATCCTGGAAAAGGCGCATAATGCTTCTTTAAGGATGGCGTAGCTATCGGCTAGGTAAAACCGAAATGTTACCGAAGTATTAAAATGTTTGAAGTGCACAATAGCGTTTATGCCTAGAAAAACGAGTCCCGTACAGACGGACTCACAAACTGACCAGAGCAATCCTGCAAACGCTAACAACATTGCACCGAGCAGTTCGGCCCAGAGAACTGGAAGCAAGTTGATACTCTACATAATCGTTGCCGCTGTGGCCGTGGTGGTCTTGGTGGGTTTGTACTTGTTGATTCAATCGCTTGAGGGACCCGCAACGCAGACGCCGCTTGGTTCGATGAATGGGACTCCGGTGTACATGGGCTATGATCAGGGACGCGCATTGCTCGGAGCCATCTCGAACTATACGACTTCCGATCTGTTCAATCCGAATTCGACGCTTAACATAACGATAATCGAAAGCCTTACGAATGAGGCCGCAGACAACGTAACGGAGGGGTGGGGCACGTTCATCCAGGGGCAGAATGCCACGAGAAATGCGAGCATAGAGTTTTACGTCATGAGGACTTACAATGCGCCAGAGATCTTCGGCAGCATCGCGTCATCGCTATCGCAATCTTTCAGCACTCCGCCGCAGACAGAGTACGGAACTGCACACGGGTTGAATTACACGTATGAGAGGTATGAGAATGGCACCACGAACTTCCAGGCAATCGTAGGATGGAAGGATAATTACACGGTATTGACGCTACTGACCTCTGATCCAGCCTTTTACGTAAACCAGAGCACACTGATAGATGCGACTGTGAACGATACGCCGTAAAGAGGAGAAGGCATCAGTCCCTTGCCTGCAATCTGAGAGTCCATTTGACCAGCGCGTCGAGCAGCTTCTTTACGTGCTCTTTCGTGTCTTCGTCTATGAGCTTTCCGCTCGCATCGATCTTCTTGCTCACGTTCGCTATGAGGACTTCCGGCTTGTTTATCGGATGCATGTCAAGATAGACGAAGACCTGCCTGAGCGGCCCCTGCGCCCGCTCGCCGCCCACCATGCCTTCTGAAGCGCTCATGATCGCGACCGGTTTCCCTTCGAAGGAGTTGTTTCCGTATGGCCTTGATGCCCAGTCCAGTGCGTTCTTTAGGACACCAGGCATGGAATGGTTGTATTCTGGAGTTGCGATGAGTATCGCATCGGCAGCCATTATCTCAATCTTGAATTCCCTCACGCGTTCGGGCAGCGGGCTTTCCATATCCTGGTTGAATACGGGTATTCCATTAAGGTCGAAAATCTTGAGTTCGGCATTCTGCGGAACAAGCTCCGCTGCGGATCTAAGCACAGCCATGTTGTATGAGCCTTTTCTCAGGCTGCCTGCAATCCCCAATATCTTTATCTTGTCGGACAATCCAATCACTTTGCACTCCCGATTCATGATGCAACTTTATTATATTTGGTGAGCATATATAAAAGTGTTCAATAACCGGATGAACTTGATGATAGCATGATGCCGAACATAGACCCTAGGACCATGAAGAACATGATGTCAAAGATGGGCATAAAGTCTGAAGAGATAGAGGCGAGCAGGGTCATCATAGAGACCCCGGAAAAGACCATAATAATAGAGGATCCGCAGGTCACCAGGATAGAGATGCAGGGAAATACGAGCTTCCAGATAGGTGGGAACGTTACCGAAGCCGAAAAGGCGGTCGAGGTGAAGATCACCGACAGCGACATAGATTTCGTCGCGGAGCGGACAGGGATAACCGACAGGGAGTTGATAAGAGGAACGTTGGAAAAGGAGGGCGGGGACATCGCCAGGGCAATACTGAGCCTCACGGTCGACGCCAAAGCTTAGTCTGGTCGATCACTTTACCTTGAATGCCTGAGCGTAGGGCACGCGGTTTATCGTTTTGATGTGGCCCTTTTCTATTATCGCGCTGCTCATCGCGACCTCAACAGACTTGCTGCCAACCACGTTGGCGGAGAATATCTCCTTCGGATTTATCAGGGCCTTTGCCTGCACCTCGGTGAGCAGTTCGCCCTTGTAGAACGAGGAGTAGTCCTTCAGGTTTAACTCGATCACGCCCTCCTGCAGGACCTTGTCGATGAGCTCAGAGTCGCACATGGCTATTATCGCGCCGTTCTCCGTCCTGTGTTTTTTGAAGTATATCATTCAACCATACCTGTAGAATAGCACCGTCGCCGCCATGTACATCACGCCGTACCAGATGAGCCATATGCTGCCCGCGATGTTGTTGAGGTACAGCGCGAGGCATGCCGCTCCGATGAGCACCGAGGAGAGACATATCTCGGCCAGAGAGTTGAATATCGAGAAGCTGGCGCTGTGCCTGCTGAGGTCGTTGGCCCTGTGCCAGTGCATGGCGGGGCTCATCCCGATAACTGCGGCGATTGCGGCCTTGAACCTGACTATCGCGAGAGCGAAGTTTAGCACGAAGAGCATCATGCCCCGGCTTATGGACTTGAAGTACACCTTGGTCAATATGACTGGCACCATGAGCGACAGTATGAACGCGACGAACCCGAACACCTCAACGAACTGCTGCATGTTCCATGCCATGAACAGCTGCGACACGGACATGTGCGTGAACGCAAAGTTCGAGAACACGATGAGAACGGATACCAGAGTCATCAGCACGAGCATTACTGAGAGGTAGTTGAGGCCGAAACCGTGCGTCAAGTAGTCCACTTTCGAGATGCGCGATTCCAGTTTGACCTCTCTGTTGAGGACCTTGTTGAAGAAATAGCCAAGGAACTGCGTGTCGCCGTAGTTGTAGCGCCATTGCTGCCTTGCCAGGGCGGTGAAGGTGGTTATCGGCATGCCATACGCATATATCTTCGGTATGTACAGGCCCTTGTAGTTATTGACGTCCGCCTCGAAGCTGAAGAAGGTGTCCTCCACTACGTACTCCGGGAAGCCGCCGACCTTGTCCAATGCCTCGCGCTTTATTATACCGCACGAGCCCGCAAATATGGCGGTGTTGTTGAAGGCGCGCGACGGCTGTATGAAGGTGTAGAAGAAATCGTCGAAAAGTTTCACAGAGTCGGAGAAGAAGGTGCCGTTGAAGCTGCTCTTCCTCGTTTGCACATATCCGAGCTGCTTGTCCGCAAAGTACGGAACCAGCTCAAGTAGGAAACGCTTGTCGGTGAGGTACTCGTCGGCGTCGAATATCGCGATGAGTTCCTCTTTCGAGGATTTCAGCAGGTTGTTGAGCGCACCAGCCTTGAAGCCGGACCTGTCATCGCGGTGCATGAACGTTACTCCATTCTTGACGCTGAACTCCTGGAGCGATGCTATGGTGTCCTTTTTCGTCGAGTCATCAAGCAGGTAGAACTTGATCCTGTCTTTTGGGTAGTTGATCCTCTTCAGGCGTAGCAGATTCCTCTTCACCATCTCTACATCCTCGTTGTACACGGGAACTACCATGGCTACGGTGGGGAATTTTCGCATCGGCTTCAGCCCGGAGCTTATCTCATTGATGTGCTTGTAGTAGAAGTACGACCTGTAATAGAGCATCGCGGAGGTCACGTTGAAGAATCCGCTCACAATCGCGAGCATCAGGAATGCAACCGCAAGCATAAGAGTTACTATGTTAGATGAGGTGACTAGCATGTACACCGCGAATGCGGCCCCGCTCAGCGCTAGAATGATGAATAAGAATACGGTGAACATCCTAAGGGAGAGGCTTCCACCTATTCCTTCGTTCTCAAATTTCATTTTTATCTCGCCGATTGCTTACGCAAAAGCTTAAAGATATATTAATCGCTAAAGCTTATAAATGGTTTATCGACCTACAAGCTGGGGTGGCAGAATCAGGTAACGCGCCAGTCCCGAAAACTGGTTTCCGCAAGGAATTCTGGGTTCAAATCCCAGCCCCAGCGAATTGATTGGATTGATTTGGATGCACAGGGCAAAGGTAGTGATGGCTTTCGGGTGCTTTGATCTGATACACCCGGGCCATCTTCTCTATCTGAGGAAGGCAAAGCGGCTGGGGGACCGTTTGATAGTCGTTGTGGCAAGAGACAGCAGCATAGAGAAGTTCAAGCACAGGAGGGCGGTGCTCGAGGAGAGGGCAAGGCTCGAGATTGTCGGTTCATTGAAGATGGTCGACAAGGTGGTGCTGGGCAACAGGCTCTCCGACACCGAGGATATGTACAGGGTGCTGAAGGAATACAGGCCCAATGTCATAGCGCTTGGGTATGATCAGCGGATAGGTTTCAAAGGCTTGAAGGAATGGCTCGATGAGAACGGCCTGAAGTCAAGGATAGCGCTGATAAAGGCAAAGGACAACGTCAGGTCGTTCAAAAGCACCAAGCTCAGGAAGAAGCTGGCTGATCCGAATTTTATTTGATCCGTGTCTTAAGCATCTTGATTCTGCTGCTGCACGCCGCTGATGAATTCATCGAGGAATACGGTCGCGTAGGATCCCGCCTGGAGGGAGAATTTGAAAACCGCAGATCCGTCTTCGCTGTTTACGGTGTGCTGCAGATCTTTGCACGGCGCGAAAAGAGCCCTTGGCGAACCCTTCGAATTCAACTCGTTCATGCCCTTGACCTTGAACGACTCTGGTTTTATGCCCAATTCGTCAAGTATCCTGGCTCCGAATTCGCTCGTGTACTTGGTGTCGTATCCGATCACACTGCCGACTATGAACGCCTTCTCGTTTCTGCTTTTTTCTTCGTATCTTTCCATCGTCGAGAGGTCGCAGAAGCCGTACTTGTTAGGATAGGATATCATGTCGCCGCTCATGGGCTCAGTCTCGCCTTTCGATAGGCGGTACTCTAGTTCTCTGTTGAAGATGTGCGCTTCGACCGAATGCACGAACATCAAAGCAAGCGACCTCGGCAGTCTTCTCAATGCGTTCGAATATTCGCCGGGGAATCTTGTGAGGTGCTCGATGACCTGCCTTTCATACTTCAGGTACTGCGGAAAGTACTGCAGGGCCTTGTTGAAGTCCATGTCATCCTGCAGCCTCTTTCTTGCTTCGACGGCCTCTTCGTTCGTCTCGTTGTTCGTGTTTGTGAGGAAGTTCTTCACCGCACCTTCGAAATCGCCCTTCATCATGCTCACGCCTATGTCGACGTTGTTGTCGCGTATGCCGAAGCGCTGCACGCCGAAATAATTTGGGAACACCCCGTTGAGTTCATCCGTTATCGCATCGAAGTTGTCTGCATCTTGTACATCTCTGGCGATCACGGTGAACCTGTTGCCCAGAAGATCGCCCAGCTTCATCTTTTCTGGAGCCTTCCATGCGCCGTTTATCGAGACGTCCTTCAGGTGAACGCTTGCGAGCTCTTCCGGGGTGGCTCCGAAGATGCTGCACAGCTGCACCGATATGGACATCCTGTCCTTGGTACCGGCGAAGCCCGTGGATTTTATGCCGCGCCTCAACTTCCTCGCAAGCTCCTTCAGCGCCTGCAGGGTGTTCCACCCTTTTTTCTGCATGATGAAAAGCGATATGTTGCCTTCCGGTGACGGTGTGAAGCCCAGCTCTTCCGGGAGATATTTCTTGCCCATCTCGAGGACTGCGCCGTTCTTTGTTATCTCCTCGACGATGAAGTCCTCGGGCTTGGTTTTTATCTGGCCCTTCGCCTTGCCCCCTTTCGATAATGTTAGCATCAGATTACTCTGCGGCTTTAGACTTCGTACCGTTCTCCCTGCCTTGGTATGACCACATCGAACCTGTTGGAGATGTCGCCCTTGAACTCGGCGAGCTTTTCGGCCTCGCCGTGTATAAGGAACACCCTTTTCAGGCCGTGGATGCGCTTCAGCAGCAGGTCAAGCTGCGGCCTGTCTCCGTGCGCCGAGAGGTGGTAGTTCTCTATGGCGAGGTTGACCTTCACCTTGCGCCGGTCTATGGTTATCTCCTTTGCGCCGTTCTGCAGCTCCCTGCCGGTCGTGCCCGCGGCCTGGTAGCCGATCTGGAGCAGCTTGTTCCGCGGGTTTCCCGCGAGCTTTGATAAGTAGAAAAGTATGGGGCCTCCGACTATCATTCCGCTCGTCGTGACTATTATGCAACCTTCTTCTTTCTTGACGACGTCGCCCCTCGCTCCCTTGTTCTCGATGGGCATGAAATTGGGGCTCCTGAACGGATCGTAATCGCTCATTAGTATCCTCATCTGCAATTCCTTCCTGGCGTAGATGACGTTGTGACGGTGTATGCGCATCGCCTTGTTTATCATGCCGTCGACGTATATTGGCACCTTCGGGATCACTCCTGAATTCATGTAATCGTCGAGCATCAGCAGCACCTGCTCAGCGTTGCCCACCGCGAACGAGGGTATCATCACCTTGCCGCCGGTCTTTATCGTCTCGCTTATGCTGCTCAGCATCTTCTTCACTGTGACGCTCTCCGGCGGGAAGACGTCCTTCTTCGAGCCATAGGTGCACTCCATCAGCAGCGTGTCGGCACTTACGTTCCTGAGGTCCGCGCCGCCAAGAAGCCTTGTCTTGGCGAGCTGCAGGTCGCCGGTGTAGAACAGCGACTTCCTTCCGTCGCTTATGCGCACCATGGAGCTCCCGAGTATGTGGCCCGACTGGAAGAACTCTACATCCAGGTCCCTGAGCTTGAATGGCTCCCTGAACTCGGCTATCTCGTAGCTCTTGTGAAGCAGGTCCATGGTCTTGTTGGTGACGTCCTTTGGCTCGGAGATGCTTATGTAGTCGCTCAGCATGACGTTCGTCAATTCTATGGTTGGCTTTGTCGCGTAGACCTTCCCGGTGTAGCCCATGGCGAAAAGATGGGGCAGATAGCCGCTGTGGTCGAGGTGGGTGTGCGACAGTATCACGGCGTCCAGATCCTTGATAAGGCTCGGAGGTATGTTGGGATACTCGATCTGCTTGCCCAGCTTTATCCCGGCGTCAAGCAGTATGTTGGCATTGTCGCTCTGTAGGAATATGCAGCTCCTGCCGACCTCTTCGGCAGCGCCAAAAAATGAAACCTTCAAATCATGCACCTTCTGCTGCAACGTGCTTTGCGCCCTTCCTCTTTATCACGGCTATGTCCTCCAGGTTTATCTCCTTGATCTGCGCTGCAGGCGCCCTCTTCTTGTGCTGCATCTTGCCATCGGCTCCTGGAGCCGGGCCGTGCTTGTAGCCGCCTATGCCTAGCACCTTCCTAAGTTCGCTGTAGACCGCATCGAGTTTGACGTCCATGCCCACTATCTCCTTGTCCAGATCCATTATGCCCTTCCTGAAGGTCTCTATGTCGCCCTTCACGAGCTCGCGCTTCCTCTCCAGCCTTACGAGCGCAAGGGCATCGTCGAGCTGCTTGCCTATCTCGTCTATCTTCCTTACCAGAGCGCGCTCGTCCGACAGCGATGATGCCTCTGTGGAGATCTTGAACTCCAGCTGGCTCTTCATCCTTTTCAGGTATCCGATCCTGCCGCCCTTTGGCCTCTCCTTGCCGCTCTCTATCTTGAGCATCTTGTCGACGGCTATGGCCTCCTTCTCCTTGTAGGCCAGCCGCCTCCTGAATTCGTTAAGCCTTCCGATGAGCTTTGACCTCTGGTCCCTTATCGAATCGATCTCCTTCTTTATCCGCTCCGCTTCGGGGTTCTTTGACTCCTCCACGAGCTTTCCCAGCGATATCTTCCCCGTGGCGCTCGCGCTCTCCGTGGTTGTTGTAGCAGTAGCCTTGACCGCCGGCGCCGCGACCGGTGCCGGAGCCGGTTCTGCCGTCTGAGCCTGCACTTCGACAATCTTTACCTTTTCCGTTGCATTATCCAGTAAATCCCCTTAGAATAGCATTGTTTTGACGGTGGCATTTTTAGAAAACTGCACCCTCGATGATCGCCTTGTATGAACGCAGCAGCTCATCGGTCGTTTTTTCAATCGAATACCTTTTTGCCGTTTCGACCGTTCCTTTATATGAATCCGTATTATATAAAACCTTTTCTATCTTTCTTGCACAATTGGAAACGCTGTTCGGGGCGAATTTTTCACCATTGTAGCCGTTTTTTATGAGCTCGTGCAGCGCCAGATAGTCCGCTCCGATGACCGGCTTTCCGGACGCCATCGCCTCCAAGGACACTATTCCCTGGGTCTCGAAGGTCGACGGTATGCAGAACGCGTCGCATGCCGCATAGTACTGCGGCAGCATCTTGTCGTCGATGAATCCGGTGAACTTGACACGATCGCCCAGGTGCATGCTCTTGACCATCTCATGGTAATGCGCCGCTGCCGGGCCCGTGCCCCCTATTATGAACGTGACTTTCTCATCCTTCATCATCCTTGCTGCCTTTATGAGCGTCTCGACGTGCTTCTCCTTGCTCAGCCTGCCCACGTACATCACGATCTTCCCTTTTCGGTCACCCAGCAGGCTCTTTCTCACCTTCTCCCCGTCGACCTTCGGGCTGAACCTCTTCAGGTCCACGCTGTTCGGCACCGTGTAGACGTTCTGTATCTTCTTGCGCTCCAGCATCGATTTTATAGCGGTGCTCGGCGCGAGGACGCCGTCGCACTTGTTGTAGAAGAACTTTATGTACGGCCACGAATACCTCTCGGCGAACTTCCTGATGCGATCGTCCGTTATGTACTCGTTGAGTATGACTTTGTCGGTGAACAGGGTCGGGAACGATCCGGCCATCGGCGTCTTGTTTATCTTGGATTGGAGCATACCGTAGAAGCCCATGCTGAACGGCGTGTGCGCGTGTATCAGGTCAACCTTGACGTTCATCAGCTTGAGCGATGAAAGGAAGGGAAAGAGAGCTATGTTGTACTGGGGGTACTCCTTGAACTTCATGCCCTTTATCGCAAAGACGTTCTTCTGGGTTTTTGCTATCCTCTGCGTGTCGGCATCGCCGCTCGCGAAGACGTAAACCTCATGGCCCCTCCGCAGCAGCTCCTGCCTGAAATTGAGCAGCGAGGTCACGACCCCGTCGACAGCCGGGAGATAAGAATCAGTATAAAAAGTTATGCAAAGGGACTCAGACATGATTTATTACCTTCATATGACGATGGCTTCTCCGCCCGCGGTCTTTATCTTCTCCGCGGCCTGCTTCGAGAAACCGCTCGCCTTGACAACGACCGGCTTGCTTATGGTGCCGTTGCTGAGAACCTTGTAGTCGTCCAGCTCCACCGCGAACTTCTCATCCTTTGAAGCCCTTGCCATCTTGTCTATCTCGTTAAGCGTTATCTCCTTGAGCTTGGTCTGGTCCCACGGCGTGAAGCCCTTGTGCTTCATCAGCTCGGGGAACTTCGCGGTCACGCGCGTCCACTTGTGCTTCTTGCCCCCGTTGCCGACACCTCCGCGGCAGCCCTTGCCTCTTGCGTTCTTTATGTTGCCGACTCCCCATCTTCGGGTGCCGAAGTACTTCCTGTTCTTCTTGTCGTGCCTTACAACCATGATCACACCATTCTTGATATCAGCTTGTTTATGTCTGCGCCCTGGTACCCCAGGCTGCCTCCCTGCTTGAAGCTCAACTTGGTGCTCTTGTAGCCGTGGCGCGGAGGGTGCAGGCAGAGCGGCATCTGCTCCTTGAGCTTTGCCGGATCGTACTTGCCAGCCAACAGTTCCTTGGCGGTCAGGCCCTCGGCTTTCTTCGCCAGAAGCTTCTCCAACGTAGGCTCGTCTATCTCGCCGTACGCGACGTGGTTTATGCACTTGTTGAGCATTCCCTTGTATGAATTTGTCAGTGTAAGAAGTACGCAGTTGTTTACATACTTCAGATTCAGCCTCTCCAGGGTCTCGGTTATGTCGGACCTCACGTTGACCCGGCCCCTTATCCTTACGACTGCGACCAATTTGTCAGCTTGAGTTTTTGCATCCATGAAAACACGAATGAACAGTTAGCAGTAGCAGTTACCTCTAATGCCTAGTGTAGTTATCTTAGAGGGGATTAAGTATAAATGCGTTGCTATTGGCTGGGCGCCAGGCCGTAGATTACCGGTAGATACGTGGCAACCTTCGGCGGCTCCAGCAGCTTCCTCGCGCCTTTTATACCGTAATGCTCCGCAAGCGCTCTCACGAACCGCGTGTCGTACTCCTTGGGGTTCATCGACGTGACGTGCAGGTCCTTCACCGCTATCGCCCTCCCTATCAGGCAGAGATCCCGGAGCGTTGCCGTCATGTCCACGCCATCGATTCTGCGGTCCATCCTGGTTTTGTAGCGCTCGAGCGCCAGGAGTATCCTCTTGTCGAGCTCGTTTATCGCGTTCCCCCTCTCCTTCCCGCCAAGGTACACGGCAAGGATTATGTCGCTGCTGACCTGCGCCGAATCGCTCTCCCACTGCTCCTGAAGGTCTATGCTGCGCTCCTCCCCCGTCTTGTTGATGAAATCGCTGACCAGGTCCAGCCCGTAGGCTATCGGATTTATCCTGTGCTGAGGCGGCTTGTTCAGCGGAGTCTCCCTGTCCTCTATCTGCGCTATGAAATTAGCCAGTGCCTCGTTGATCTCCCTTGGCAATCCTGCAAGGTTTATCGTTGTTTCTACTTCGGCTGTCTTTACCATCCCACCACCATAGGAATACGCGACGCACCAGATACTTAAACATGGTCTTGGGGTTAGACGTTTGTCTAATTTGCCCTTTTGGGCGCGGAAAGAGCCTTTGCGAAACTTCCGTTAATTCTGGGTGCAGAACACGCTTTTAAAGATTGCCACATCATCAGTTGCTCTGCGACCAGTCAGGTGAATAGGATGTACTACAGTGAACTAGTTCGAGTCAAACGGATTGAGAAGTTTCTTGAGAGGTTGGCGTATTCTTCGATGGCCTTCGACGTCATGGTGGCTGTCGCGACGCTCTTCATCGTTGAGGGTGGCCCAGGCTACTACAACTTCGTACTGATGATGGGCGATTATCTCATATTCGTAGAGGTGGCCCTTGCCACGCTGGCATTCACTTCGATAATAACGCTGAAGAACTACAAGGCCATAGCCAAGAAGTTCGACAGGCTCATGTTCAGGATGAGGAGGTACAAGTTCATCGGAAGGGCGTCCAGATTGGCGTGACTTGGCGCTACAGCTTTAGCATGCTCTGCCCGCCGGATTTTTTCTCGTTCTTCTTGTCTCTGCCGAGAAGGTCCAGCTCGCCGAAGACTCCGGCGTAGCCGGGCTCTATGTGTATCTTGTTCTCGCGCACGTTCTTCACCGCCTGCGCCACATCCTCGCTCGACTGCTGCGCAATCTCGTCTATGCTGGCGTCGATTAGCGTGTTAAACTCCGTGCCGAAATGCGCTATCAACTTCGAGTATTCTTCGTCGATTATCGGAGAATAGACGTTCTTCCTGAGGGCGTAGGCGAGTATCTCCCTGAGCGGCACTATGTAGGTGAATGAGGGCGCGTTTGGCGGCCTGAAGCCCAGTTCCCGGTCTGCGAGATCCATGACGCGATGCAGCACTCCGACAACGAGCTTCTTGCCGCACACCGGGCAGGCGCTTATGCCGCTGTTCGGCGGGGTGGAGAAGCTGCAGTTCTTGTGGCCGTCATAGTGGTACTTCCCCTCTTCGGGATAGAACTCTATGGTTCCTTTGAACTTTTTGCCGTTGCGGTCGTGGATTGCGCCGATGACCGTCTTGTAATCGAAACCTTCTTCTAGTTCGAAGACGTTTGCCTCTCTGCCCATCTTCGGAAGCGAGTGCATGTCGCTGTTCGACAGGAGCGTGTACTTGTCGAGCTCTGAGACGCACCAGTTCATGGGCGGATCGCTGCTGAGTCCAGTCTCTAAGGCGAAGATGTGCTTCTCCTGGTCCTCGTAGGCATCCCTGATCGAATTGAAGCCGGATATCGAGCCGAGGACGCCGAAATACGGTGTCCATGCGTGCGCTGGAAAGACCAGCGCGTTCTTGTCTATGCTGAAGACGATCTCCACAAGCTCCGCCGCGCTCATGGAGAGTATGGGCCGCCCATCCGAATCCAGTATGCCCTTTTTCGAGAGCGCGTCCCTCAGCGCCTTGACCGAATCTATGCTCGGCATGGCAACGCAGTGATGCACCTTCTTGAGTGTCCTGTCCTTGGCGTTGAATATTGTGCATATCTCGCCGCTCAGGATGAACTTGACGCCAGTCTTCGAGCCCTTGAGCCTGAAAAGACCGTTGCCACCGTCCTCTTCGAGATTTGCACCTATCTCCTGCAGCCATGAGCCATGGATGAAATCTCCAGTGCCTATCAGATTTATCCCTTTTTCTATTGCTGCGCCCTCCATGCCGTTGAGTGTTATGTTCTGGCTGCACGCCATCGCGAACCTAGAATGAGTATGGAAATCCGCGATAACTTTCATCATTGATCACTCAGTATGGCCAACGTTTCTTGTTGCGCAGGGGAAGACGGGTGGAACGCTTTAGCTCCATGGTTGCCATGTAAGCGTACATAAGCGCACCGCCAACTGTCGCGCCTGATATGAATATCGTCAGGAACCAGTGCCCCGAGAGCTTTACGATAGCTATCACTGCCGCTATTGCTATTATGATCAAGACCTTGACCAGTAGCATGCCGAATCTCGTTAATCTGACCATTCAATTCATCTTTGAAACATCATTCTTGGGGCATATGCTGTTGATAGGGCACTTGCTGCAGTACGGAATCGTTTGGCATATCGTCCTGCCGTGGTTCTTGAAGACGTATGCAATCTTGCTCCAGTAGGCTTTTGGTATTCTTTCCTTTAAGTCGCTTTCTATCTTTTCAGGGTTCCTGTTCTGGCTCAGCCCCAGCCGGTAGGAGAGCTTTATCACCCACGTGTCGACCGGAATGCCTTCGACTATGTCGTAGGCGTTTATGAGTACGGTGTTCGCGGTCTTCCGGCCCACACCGGGCAGCTCGATCAGCTCTTCCATCTTGTCTGGTACCTTACCATTGTATTTCTCTACGAGGATTTTGCACGCCGCGATTATGTTCTTCGCCTTGTTGCCCGCGAAGCTAACGCTTTTTATCGCGTTTGTCAGCTCTTCCTCGTCAGCATTGGCATAATCCTTTGCGGTGTGGTATTTTGAGAACAGCGCGGGGGTTGTTTTGTTGACCACCTCGTCGTGCGTCTGCGCGGAGATCACTGCGGCGACGAGAAGGTCTATCGGCGTCTTGAAATTCAAGTAGTAATGAGAATCCTTGTAAGCGCCGTTGAGGATTTTTACAAGCTCTGAAGCTTCTTTTTGCGGGAGCAGTTTGTATTCCGCCATGGTTGGAATTCACAGTATAAATATTTATCAATGCTTATTTTTTGCGATGGACGCAGCACAGAAAAGGGCGAAGGAGGCGTTGAAGAGGCTCAAGGTGCGCTACAAGAGGTACATGCACACCGAGCTCAGGCACTCTAATCCTTGGCAGCTGCTGGTCGCGACGATTCTGTCGGCTCAGGCGCAGGACAGGCAGGTCAACAAGGTGACAAAAGGTCTGTTTAAAAAATACGGCAGGGTGGGCGATTATTGTGCGCTGACGCAGAGAGACCTGTACCCTTATGTGAGGAGCATAGGCCTCTACAGACAGAAAACCAAGAGCATACTCAATGCTGCAAGGATGATAAAGAGGGATTTTGGGCTGAAGGTACCGAACAGGATGGAGGATCTTATAACATTGCCAGGAGTGGGTAGAAAAACTGCCAACATCGTCTTGTCGAACGCCTTCGGCATAAACATCGGCATAGCGATAGACACACACTGCATCACGGTGTCAAACAGGCTGGGATTCGTCAGGACTAGGGATCCTGAAAAGATAGAGGCACGACTGATGAAACTGTTCCAGAAAGACGAATGGGGCAACATAAATCACCTGTTTATAGCTCTTGGGCGAGAGGTTTGCACTGCACGCGCAAAACACTGCGAAAGGTGCGTGCTCAACGACATATGCCCTTCAAGCACCGTGAAACCATGAGAGCATGTCTTTTCAGCGGAGGCAAGGATTCGACTCTTGCAATCCACAGGATGCACGACGTCGGCAAGGATGTTGAACTGCTCATCACCTTTGTTTCGGACAATGCGTTCAGCTACATGTTCCACAAAGCGGCGATAGAATTCACCAAGCTCCAGGCGGAGGCGCTCGGGATAAGGCAGGTGATGTACAAGACAAAGGGGGAGAAGGAGAAGGAACTTGAGGATATAGAAGCCGCTTTGAAGGAGAACCGCGTCGATGAGCTGGTGACGGGCGCTGTTGCAAGCGCCTACCAGAAGGACAGGATAGAGAAGCTTTGCAAGAACCTTTCAATAGATTGCGTGTCGCCGCTCTGGATGATAGAGCCGGAGAAGGAGTTGCTGGAGATATCGAAAACCTTCAAGGCGATAGTCACCCAGGTATCGGCAGAGGGCTTCGACAAGAGCTATCTTGGCGCGGTGATAGACGAGAAGATGATAGCGAAGCTGAAAAAACTCCAGGAGAAGTACAGGATAAACATGTCTTTCGAAGGCGGAGAGGCAGAATCGTTCGTCCTTGATGCCCCGCTTTTCAAGAAGAGGATAGATATCGTAAAGGCGCACACGGAATGGTCCGGCACGGTCGGAAAGTACGTGATAGAAGAGGCGAAACTGGAGGAGAAATAGGTTATAATAGGATTTCATTGTTGTAATTATTGGTATTCGCATGTTCTTATCAAACAGAAGCAGGTACGCTTTCAATCCGATAGAAGAGGAGGATAAGGTCGCGCTTGAGCTTGAGAAGAGAGGCAAGACGATCATAAAGCTTAACAGGGGGGACCCACCGAAATTTTTCCCGACTCCGAAGTACATAATTGATGCTTATGCCGAAGCACTGAGGCTCGGCAAAACCGGTTACTCCAAAGCAGATGGAGACGAGATGCTGAAGGATGCGATAATCAAGAGATACAAGAGAATGTACAATCTTCGGTTCAAGGACGACGATATAATAGTTACGGCAGGCATATCCGAGGCTCTGTCGTTCATTAACAGTGCTCTGATAAACGACGGCGACCGAGCCGTTCTTCTCAGGCCGGCATATCCAATGTACATGCCGCAGCTCGAACTCTATGGAGGGAAGGCGCTGATGGCACAATACGATGAAAAGGATGGATGGAGCGTGCACCTTGATGTACTTCGAAGTACGCTCAGCGAGGCAAAATCAAGAGGTCTGGCAAAAAGGATAAAGTACATGATGATAACGAATCCGAACAACCCAACCGGAACGGTCTTGGACAGGAAGGTTTTGGAGGAAGTGGTCGACGTCGCAAACGAGTACGGCGTGATGCTAATAAGCGATGAAATATACGACGAGATCGTCTACAACGGCGCGAAGTTCACGAGCATGAGCCAGGTGGCGAAGGGCGTGCCGCACGCGATACTGAACGGCGCTTCGAAAGATTATGATTCTACGGGCTTTAGGATAGGCTTTGTGGTGGTGCCAGAAGATGACCGCAGATCAAAGAGCCTGAAGAGGATGCTTTATAACTATGCTACGGTTAGGCTGTCTGTCAACACGCCAGCGCAGTATGCAGTCACTGCTGCCATAAACAACGTCAAGGAGCACAACAGGTCGATCAGGCTGATGACTAAGGAGATAGAGAAGCGCGCCAACCACGCGACGGAACTCCTGAAAGAGAGCCCCTACTTCGATGTCGTGGAGCCCAACGGCGCGTTCTACGTCTTCCCGAAGATACATATGGAGAAATTGAAGCTGAAGAACGACAGGGAGTTCGTGGACCTGCTGCTCAAGGAGGAGGATGTGCAGGTAACTAGGGGTTCCGGCTTCGAAGAGCCAGGCCATTTCAGGATAGTCGCGCTGCCTCCAAAAGAGATATTAGACTGCGCGATAGATAGGATTGATGCCTTCTGCAAGAGGCACTCTAAATGATTCACGGGCCCGTAGTCCAACGGTTAAGATGCCAGCCTTACACGCTAGAGATCGGAGTTCGACTCTCCGCGGGCCCATTTCAGTCGCGCTTGAATTTTAGGATTGTTTTCTCGAGGTCCTTTGCAGAGATTACTGCTATCATTTTGCCCATTTTATCTTGAGTCAGCTCTTTTGGCATCTCGCCATTAGGCAGGAGTTCCTTTATGCAGATTAATGCTTTTGTATTACCTTTTGCTTCTTGGAAATTCCATTTCATGTATCCCATCTCCGTGAATACGCCAGCAGACAAACCTGCGCATATCACGATGTCCGAATCTTTGATAAGGCTTAGTAGTAGGTCATGCCAGTTGTCTTTTTTGGTTTTGACATCAGCAACTTTCAGATATTTCATGTAGATATCGGTATACCAATCGTAATCATTTTCGGTGTATAACATCTCGATTTTGGAGCATTCTCCCTGAAAGGATTCCCGACCAATTGAAGCATTCCGACGTAGCCGAAGATCACCACAAGTCGGCAGTTGTTCTTTGCAAGTGTGCGTCCCAGATCCGCTGCAATATTTTCTATCTGCGTTTGTGATTTGCCAATTATCTGTGAGAGGTTCTTTATGTTTGAAGGACCTATTAGGCTTACTTTCATTGAATCAAGTTCATATGCGCCTTATTGATATTTATTTCTAGGGTATTGGTCTCCGCTATGCAAAGGCTTCGGTGCTGACCCATATCGAAGATTGGATTCACAATGCTAAGCTCGGATCCTACGCCTACTGGATGCAGTGGTTTTACTTCTTCTTTGATGTTCTGGTCGATCCCTGCTTGGATGCGAAGTAGTTGCCCGCAAATCCGCCTATGGCAGCCACTACGATGCTTATGATGATCTCGAAGAAATAAACCGCGGGCGTGTGCCTAAAACGCGAAGACAGCAGTGGATAGAGGATCAACATCCCGAGAATTCCATACACGAGACCCGCAGCACCGCCAGCGACAACTGCATCCTCGCTCTTCCCTTTTATCATCCAGCCGGATATGAAGCCACCGATCAGCAGAGCTACGATTGCAAATTCATAGACCATGCTCGGAATCGCAATGCCAACCAGAAGCTCTAGCACTATTATCACTATGCCCCCCAGAACTCCGCTCTTGATTATCTCGTTTGTGTTCATTTCTAACACCCATTTAGAGTGTGAGCGGGAAGTCTATAAATCTATGTGGGTGTCTTGGAGGAGGCACAAATTGTGAGCTCTGATCTCTCACTCATGCTGCAAGTTTGGCATCAAAAGATGATCAAAATAGGCATTGCACCATGCCGCTGACGTAGTCCGTCAATAAGCTTTAAGACTTAATTGAAGAGTATTAATCGAGTTTATGCCGAAAGACGATTTTGAAAGTTATCTGAAGGTCAGGGCCGAGTTCATCAACACGAAGATAAAGGAGTACCTTCAGGTCCGGTCATCCGACAAGTACATAGAGACGCTGCTCGGCAAGGCGCTCTACAAGTACAACAACGAAGCCATAACGGAGAGCGTGCTCAAGCCGGCATGGTACCTGCTGGAGCTCGGAGGGAAGAGATGGAGACCCGTGCTCATGCTGTTGATAATAGAGGCGCTTGGCAAGAATCCTGACGATTACGTCGAATTTTCGGTCATACCAGAGGTCGTGCATAACGCAACTCTGGTGCATGACGACATAGAGGACAGCTCGGAAACGAGAAGGGGCTCGCCTTCCGTGCACATGAAGTACGGAATTGACGTGGCGCTCAACCTCGGAGACTTCCTGTTCTACTTCCCGGTCGTGGCGCTTCTTGACAGCAAAAAACTTTCCATGGAGACTAAGAACAGGATGCTCTCGATCTACACCAGGGAGATGCTAAGGGTAACGATAGGCCAGGGCACGGACATTGCATGGCACAGGGGCCTTGTCGATTCAGCAAGTATAACGCAGGACAACTACCTTGAGATGGTCTATGACAAGACCGGGGTGCTCGCGCGCATGGCAACACAGATGGCAGGTGCTCTGTGTGGGGCTGACGACAAGATGATTGAGGACCTTGGGCTGTTCGGCGCGACGATCGGAGTCGCCTTCCAGCTTCAGGACGACGTGCTCAACCTGTACGAGAGCAAGGTGGCGAGCAGCAAGGGCGGAGTCGGAGACGACATAACCGAAGGGAAGATAACGATGCTCGTCATACACACGCTGCGCAGCGCCGATGCGAAGGACAAGAGCCGATTGACAGAGATACTCGGCATGCACACGCGCGACAGATCGCTGATAAACGAGGCGATCGCGATAATAACCAAGTACAAAGCAAGGGAGTACTCTGAAAAGCTACAGGAGAGAATCGTCAAGGAAGCCTGGAGCAGGATAGAGACGAAGCTGCAGGAATCGGAAGCGAAGGAAAGACTCAGGCAGCTGACCGAATTCTTGATACAGAGAAACAAGTAACCGATTTTTCCTTTTTTATCTCTGGCCGTACCTTGCGAGGAAGGTGAGGTAGCCGCTGACCACGAGGCTCGGTGCAGAAGGCCTGAGGTTGCGCAGTATCGATTCCACGTTGTCGTGGGATATCTGGATCTCTTCGCCCGTCCTTACGGTGGTTGCGAGCGCGTTTGTTTTCGCCTGCCTGCAGACGTTGGCTATGTCTGCGCCGGTGAATCCGTCGGATTCCACTCCGAGTTTATCGAAATCGATGTCTTTCGCTACGGGCACGTTCTTCAGGTAGATCCTGAAGAGCGAGGCTCTCTCTTCCGCGTTGGGCGGCCTCACGAATATCATCTTGTCGAACCTTCCTGCGCGGAGTATGGCCGCGTCAAGCGCCTCGGGCCTGTTCGTGGCGGCAATCAGGACGACGCCGGTCGCCTTCTTTATGCCGTCTATCTGCTCCAGCATCTCTCCGGTGATTTGCGCACCCGCTTCGGTGGCCCCCTCCCTTTTGGGTATCATGGTGTCTATCTCGTCCACGAATATTATGGATGGGACGTTCTCTATGGCCCGTTCGAAGGTCTTCCTTATCATCACTATCGCGTTCTCCTTGCCCGCATTCACTATGTCGGACCCGCGAAGCTCGAGTATGGTCACGCCCTTCATCTCGTTGCTCACGGCGCGCATCAGCATCGTCTTTCCGGTTCCGGGAGGGCCGAAGAGCAGCATCCCGTTTATCGGCTTTATGTCGTACCTCTTTATCAGGTCAGGGTGCATGAGCGGTATCTGTATCGCCTCTACTATCGACTTCTTCGCGTCCTCCAGGCCTATCACGTCGTCGAGCCCCACCTGCTCGGTCTTCTCGACCTTCCCTTCAGAAAGCGACCGCCTCTCGAAGTCCAGCCTGAACTTGTTGTATTCCTCGAGCTGCGCGAGCGACGTCGAAGGCTTGGTCGTCTTTATCGCGTTCAGCAGGTCTTCCTGATTGATCTCGAGCACCTTGTGCTGGCTCGATGCCTCTTGCGCTATGATCTGCGCGACGTTCTCCGTCAACGCCTTTATGTCGGCGCCCGAATACCTTTCGGTCTTCTCGGCCAGCTCGCCCAGGTCGACGTCCTTCGACACTGGGAGCTTGCTGAGGTATATCTTGAATATCGCCTTCCTTCCGTTGAAATCCGGCAGCGGCATGTATATCAGCTTGTCGAACCTGCCCGGGCGCATTATCGCAGCGTCTATCAGGTGCGGCGCGTTCGTCGCTCCGACTACGACCACGTTGCTTATCTTCTGGAAGCCGTCGAGCTCGACCAGCAGCTGCGAGAGCGCCTGCCTGTGCGTCTCGTCGACTTCGAGGTCCCTGCTTTTTGCAACAGCGTCTATCTCGTCGAAGAACAGCACTGCCGGGGCGTTCTTCTTGGCGATCGCGAATATGTTTGATATTGACCTTTCGGTCTCGCCGGGGAATGCGGATATGAGGTTCGAGGCCTTGACAAGGAAGAATCCCGCCTTGATGTCGTTGGCAAGGGCGCGCATCAGCATCGTCTTTCCGGTTCCGGGAGGCCCGAATAGCAGCAGGCCCTTGGCAGGTTTCACGTTGTATGCCCTGCTTATGCCGCGCTCCTCTATCGGCGCTATCACGGCGTCGTGCAGCTCCTTTTTTGTCGCTTCGTAATTGCCTATTTCGGCAAATGTGCCGGAGAAGTTCTCCGATTGCAGGTCCTCGAATGCCTCGCCGAATTTCATGCGTATGTCCTGCTTCTTTACCGCGAGCGCCTGCACTATGTTGACGTTGTAGAGCTCCAGTATGTACAGCGTGCAGGGCGCTATCGCGAAGCTCACCAGCGGCATGATGAGCGAGAAGTCCGATTTCGAGATGAAGGATATGAGTATGTAGAGTATCGGGTAGCCTACGCCGACCAGGCTGGACCGGACTCCCTTGAAGCTCGACCGCAGCGTCACTGCAAGCATGTCTATGACGAACGCGATGCCCACCAGGCCGGCGAGCTCGACGAGATAGAGCAGCGGCTGGAAGGTGAGAGCGGCAAGCATGTAGTTGAACGTTTGCGGCAGCGCGTTTATCGGGCCCTGGCTCACGAATGTAGAGAGGGCCGTGGCGAAGCCGGGAAGGAAGTTCATTAGCGTGAGAGGATGCATGCTCGGCGATAGGTACGGCGCTGCGGTGCTGTTCATCACCATCAAGTGTACTGGCTTGGGATTGTAGGTTATGTAGCCGGTGTTCTGCACTCCCGTGACTCCCGAGACCATCACAATCGCCAGAACGAGCATGCCCGCGAGGATCGCGGCCCGTTTGTATCCTATGACCAGTATTGCTGCTATGAAGACGGGTATCTCGAAGAAGTAACCCATCGGTGAGAAGGCGAGCGGCACGAGTATGTACGCGAAGGCAAGAGTCCGGTAGTGCATGTACCCGAATATGAGGGACATGCTTATGACGAACATGAAGATCCACGCGAGCGCGGGCACCTCGAACATTATCGCAGGGAACATCAGCGCTATGAACACCACCAATCCCAGGAACGGGTGGCGCAGCGTCATGACGAATATTATTATGAGGAGCGGGATCATCAGCAGCGCCGGGTAGAAAGGCGATGCCATGTTGACCGCGATGAAGCCCATCAGCAGCAGCACCGCGTCGAGGAAGTTGGGATTGTAGACGATGTCCAGCGACATGTCCTTGAGCTTGTAGAAGGAGATGGGAGTCCGATGGTGCTTCCTTATTATGCTCTTTACCAGCTCGCTCTGAACTGCTTTGGGAGGGCCGGCGCGGACGCCTTGCTTTGCCATCGTATCATTATTATATTTTTATACTTGATTAATAAACTCTTGCAGCCTTTAAACAGAGACGGATTTCAGATTTAAATAACTATAGAACTATTAATATCTACCCGTTGTAGCTCAATGGCAGAGCGATCGCCTGTAGTCTGCGGTACTAACGGCATGTTAGAAAGCGATAGGTTGGGAGTTCGACTCTCCCCAACGGGACGCGCGCTTTATGCGCCTGCGGCTTGCAGGAAGCACAGCTATGTTTTTATAGGTTGCAACGGAAATCATGTAACAGGTGGGTAATTGGCAAACGATTGTATATTCTGCAAGATAGTGGCAGGGAAAATGCCGGCGTACAAGGTGTACGAAGACAAAAACTACATCGCAGTGCTCGATCTGTTCCCAAACATAACGGGCCAAACGCTTGTCATACCGAAAAAGCATCTGGAGAGTTACGCCTTCGGGTTGAAAGACAGCGATCTGAGGGAATTCATAATCGCGATCAAGAAAGTTGCAAACCTTCTTGAGAAGAGGCTCAAGGTAGGGCGCATTCACATGGTTCTTGAAGGCACGGGGGTCAACCACCTGCACGCGAAGCTGTACCCTGCTTTGGGAACGAACAAAGCGTTCAAGCAAGCGGTCGCCGCCGAGCGCCTCTTCTTTGAAAGCTATCCTGGCTACGTGACGACGCTGATGGGGCCACAGGCTGATGACGACAAGCTCAGAAAGCTCCAGAAGCGCATAACCGGGAAGTGAATCTTCAAAACGAAGGCACTTTAAGCGTTTAGACAAGAATTATATTGCATGCCTTGGTAGTGTAGTGGTCCAGCATACGAGCCTGTCAACACAATTTGTGGCAGCTCGCTTGTGACCCGGGTTCGAATCCCGGCCAAGGCGCCTTGTGTTTGTGATGCAATGAAAATTGAACAATCCTATGTTCTTGGAGTCATCGCATTGGTTGCGATAGCGGTGGTGGTTTATTTGGCGATTGGCCGCGCTCCAGTGCCGGTAGTTGCAGTTGGGGATACGATCAACGTCAGTTACACTGGAACTTTTACGAACGGGACTGTTTTTGACTCGAACATCGGAAAGACGCCCCTGCAATTCACTGTCGGCTCTGGTCAGTTGATCAAGGGCTTCGACGATGGCGTTGTCGGAATGAGCCTGGGCGAACAAAAGACCATAACAATCCCGGCAAACGAGGGCTATGGTGAGATAAATCCCGCACTGTTCGTGTCTGTATCATCCAGCACATTCGGAAACGCAGTGATACGGGTCGGGACGGTGATCGCCAGATCGATCAATGGTACAAGGCAGGAGGGCGTTGTATCGGCCGTAAATGCGACGAACGTAACAGTTGATTTTAATCCCGCTTTAGCGGGCAAGACCCTGATCTTCACGATAAAGGTGCTTGAGATAAAGAAAGGATGATGACTTGCCAGAGAATGTCCTGATACTGGGCGCGGGGTGCGCCGGGCTTTCTGCGGCGATATATGCCGCAAGGGAAAACTTCAAGCCGCTCGTCATCGCGGGACCCGCCTACGGCGGCCAGCTGGTTCTCACGACATTGGTTGAGAACTATCCTGGATTCCCAGAAGGCGTACAGGGCCCGGATCTCATGCTGCAGATGAAGAAGCAGGCTGAGAAGTTCGGAGCGAGGTTTGTAGAGGAGGAGGTGGAAAGCGTCGACTTCTCTTCGCGCCCTTTCAAGGTAAAGACCGCTTCGAACCGCTATGAGGCGATGTCCGTTATAATTGCGACTGGGGCATCGGCCAGGATGCTGGGCATTCCTTCCGAATTGAAGTATATGGGAGGAGGCCTGAGCACCTGTGCAACATGCGACGCGCCGTTCTACAAGAACAAGGACGTCGTAGTTGTAGGCGGGGGCGATACTGCAGTTGGGGACGCGGATTTCCTGACAAGATTCGCAAAAAGCGTCACGGTCATACACAGAAGGAACGAGTTCAGGGCGAGCAAGATAATGCAGGAGCGCCTGCTGAAGAACGAGAAGGTGAAGGTGCTGTGGAACAGCGTTGTCGAAGAGATACTGGGAGACGGTGGTAAGGTCAACGGCGCAAGGATCAAGAACGTGCAGACGAATGAGACGCAGGTTGTCCGCACGGATGGCGTTTTCATGGCGATAGGCAACGCTCCGAGCACCAAGTTCCTTGTCGGAAAGCTGAAGCTTGATGAAAGAGGCTATGTGATTGCAAAGGACGAGGTCTTCACGGAAGTTGAAGGCGTCTTTGTCGCGGGAGACGTGTCCGATGGCGTCTACATGCAGGCGGTGACCGCCGCCTCAGGCGGCGTGAAGGCCGCGCTGCAGATGCGGGCCTATCTCAGCCGGATCGGAGTGACGACCAAGTGAGCTCGGGTGATGGCATGGATGAAAAAAACAGAAGGTACCTTGAGGAGTTCTACAGGAACGAAAGACTGCACATGAGCGTCTACAAGGTGCTTACAAAAAACGAGAAGGACAGTGAATTGAAGGAGATACTCATCAAACTTACTGGTCTTGAGCAGAAGGACATAGACCTGTGCGGTAGGATAATCGACACCAAGAGCATCAAAGTGTCGAGAGTGGGAATCGAGATAACCCTGCTTTGGATAAGGTTCGTGAAAATTTTGCTTGGCCTTGCAATAACGGTCAAGGCGCTGAAGTACCAAGAATCCATGATCCACAGCAAGCTCAGGCACGTCATAGACACATCAAAGCTGGGAAGCAGCGAGGCGAAAGTGATAAAACAGATAGAGCGCAACGTGATGGTTGACGAGGAAAAGCTGGAGTGGAAGATAATCTCCGAGCACAGCCCCGGCCTGAACCACATAAGGGATGTCATATTCGGGATGTACGACGGCCTTGTTGAGGTTTTTGCGGCGACTGCGGGGCTCGCCATAGCGATAACTAATCCGACGCTCGTGCTTTTCGGAGGCCTTATATTTGCCATTTCGGGGATGCTCTCGATGTCAGGGAGCTCATTCCTATCTGCGGAGTACGAGAACAGCATCACGCGCACGAATCGCATATCTCCGAGAGGCGCGGCGGCCTATGCCGGCGCCCTGTATGTCGTGGGTGCCATATTCCCATTGTTGCCTTACCTCTTTGGGATTGTCGGTTATGTCGGAATATTGTTGTCCGTGATTGCCACTGCCGCTGCGCTCACCGTGGTGTCGATACTGATATCGATTGTCAGCAACACCAGTGTGAAGGCGAGAGTCGTAAAATCGCTGCTCATATCGATGGGCATCGCCGTGGCAACGATGTGCATAGGCATCTTTGCCCACGTGGTCCTCCACGTGACGTGAATACCTATAAATACATTTTGAGCCAATACCTATTGTCTAATTTCTAGAGGGGTTGCTATGGATGAAAAAGAGATCAACGAAACGATAGAACGGATAATCAAGCAGATGGAATTGCTGGTAAACGACTTCAGCGTGCCCAAGAATGTCAGGAGCGCGATATCCGATGCGAAGACGAGGCTGAGCACGAAAGAAGCCTACATAGTCAGGATATCGTCTGCGATATACAGCCTAGATGCGGTGAGCGGGGACATAAACCTGCCGCCGCAGGCAAGGACAGGCATATGGAACATACTGAGCATGCTCGAATCGATAAAGACATAGATTTGATGAGATGGCTAAGAACGTGCTTGGCGAACTGGCCGCCAAGCTTTCGGACAAGCACATACTAATAGCCGCGGATTTGAAGCCAGAGGTTCTCGATGGGCTTGACGTGAGTGTGATCGCCGAAAGGATAGCCAGCAGGCACAAGGATTCGACGACGCTCGGTGTGGTGAACAGCGAGGAGATAATAAACATAATCAAGGAGATGGAGCTCGAGAAGGCGCCGCACCCCATAGAGGTGATCCACAAGGCGGGCTTCAGGCCCGTTGCCTCCGAGATCGATGCGGATTACCGCATAAGCAACAACGAGGTGGAGAAATCCGAAGGAAATGTCGGAGCGTTCGTGTCCTATTTCAGGAGCAGGCTCGGCAAGCTGAGGAAGATGCTGGAGTACCGGAGCAACGTCACCGGGCTTGTCGCGACCATAGATGGCATAAAGTCTTACAGTGACGGCAGGGAGATAACGATACTCGGCATAGTCACGAGCATAATCGCCACGAAGAAGGGGAACATAATGGCGGTCATAGAGGACGAGACGTCCGACGCGAAGGTCGTCTTCGTTAATGGCTCGTTCGGCAGCTCCAAAGAGGCTTTTGAAAGGGCGGGCACGCTCGTCACCGATGAGGTGATAGCAGTTAGGGGGAAGATCGCCGGAGAGCTCATAATAGCGAAGGATTTCGTGTGGCCCGACGTCCCGATAAAGGAGAGGAAGCAGGTGAAGGACGATGTGGCGATAGCGTTCATATCCGACCTGCAGGTGGGAAGCAAGCTTTTCCTCGAGAAGAACTTCTCTAGTTTCATAAGCTGGCTCAACGGCGGAACCGACAGGATGCAGGATCTTGCAGGCAAGGTGAAGTACGTCGTAGTGGGCGGCGACGTCGTCGATGGCATCGGCGTCTATCCCAACCAGGACCTCGACCTCGCGATACCCGACGCCTACATGCAGTACAAGGTTTTCTTCAACCTGATAAGCGCTATACCAGATTACATACACATTTTCGTCATACCGGGCAACCACGATTCGGTGCAGAGGGCCGAACCGCAGCCGCAGCTTGGCCCGGAGCTGATCGGTGATTTCAAGGCGGAGAACGTGCACATGCTGCCCAACCCCAGCATGATAACTCTGCATGGCCTTGACGTGCTCACCTACCATGGAACGTCGCTTGATTCCATCATAAGCGCAATACCGCGCATGAGCTATTCGAATCCCGAAAAGGCGATGATAGCGCTCCTGAAGAGGAGGCATCTGTCTCCAATATACGGCGGGAACATAGTGGTGCCCAGCAAGAACGACAACCTGGTCATAGAGAAAGTGCCGGACATCCTGCACATGGGCCACGTGCACAAGAACGGGCTGGGCAACTACCACGGAGTGAAGATAGTGAACAGCGGCACCTGGCAGGCGAAGACCGAATACCAGGCCATACTCGGGCACATGCCGAGCCCCTGCGTGGTGCCGGTTTACGAAGCGAAGAATGACAGTTTCACAACGATAGACTTCAGTGCAGCACCATGATAGAAGAATACATGAAAACGCTCCAGGACGGCTTCGAGCGAGCGAACGCTGTCGCATCGAGGGCCAGGAGCAAGGGTTATGACCCGAAGGAAACTGTGGAGATACGGCCGGCCCCGGATCTTGCATCCAGGGTCGAGGAGATAATAGGCATGGAGGGATTGGCGAAACTCATAAAGGAACGTTCAGAGGGCAAGAGCAGGGAGGCCCTCGCATTCGACATAGCGAAGGAGCTGTGCACGAACCCGAAATATGATTTCGGCGCGGAGAAGCGGCTTACGTTGGTGGCAAGGATAGGACTTGCGATACTTACCGAGGGGGTCGTTGTGGCCCCTACCGAAGGAATCCAGGGAGTGGAGCTGCACAAGAATGCGGACCGGTCCGATTATGTCTCTATCCTCTATGCGGGACCGATAAGAGGCGCGGGAGGCACCAGCGCGGCGCTGTCCGTCGCGATCACGGATTACGGCAGGAGATTGATGGGGATAGGCGCCTACACCGCGACGCCTTCTGAAGTCGACAGGTATGTCGAGGAGGTCCAGTTGTACCATTCTAAATGCGCCAGACTACAGTACATGCCGAGCGAGCAGAACCTCAGGACCATACTCGAGAACTGCCCGGTCTGCATAGACGGAGTCCCTACGGAGCGCGTGGACATCAACATAAACAGGAACATAAAGAGGCTTGACGGGGCAGGGAAGGAGCAGCTGCTTTCGAACAAGGTGCGCGGAGGCATGTGCCTGGTTTCCTGCGAAGGCATAGCGCAGAAGGCCAAGAGCGTGCTCAAGCACACCAAGAATGCGGGCCTGGACTGGAGCTGGCTCAACAACATAATAAAAGTCGAGAAGCCCGTGCTGAGGAGCTCGGACAAGGTCAAGGAGAACTACAAGTTTCTGCAGGAATTGGTGGCCGGAAGGCCGATATTCGCGTACCCGGAGCACAGCGGCGCCTTCCGCCTCAGGTACGGCAGGTCGAGGCTGACCGGGATAGCGGCCAAGGGCATAAACCCGGCAACTATGATAATACTCGATGAGTTCATAGCGTACGGCACCCAGCTCAAGATAGAGAAGCCAGGAAAGGGCTGCGTAGTGGCGCCGGTCGATACGATAGAGGGGCCGTTCGTGAAGCTGGCAACCGGAGAGGCTTTCAGGGTTAACAGTGCGGAACAAGCGAGGGAGCTGAAGGGCAAGGTATCGAAGATCATTGCGGTTGGGGACATACTGATAACGTACGGAGATTTCAAAAAAACCAACACCCAGTTGCTGCCCAGCAGCTACGTTGAGGAGTTTTGGCTGGCGCAGCTTGCCGCGAACGGCTGCAAGGATGCAAAGGCGGCGTCTTTCAAGGAGGCTTTCGAGCTCTCCGAGAGGTACAAGGTGCCGATTCATCCGCTCTACACTTACGATTACAACGACCTGGCGACGGATGAACTTGCCGCGCTGGCAAAGGCGGTGGCGCGCTCGAAGGTCCAGTCAAGCAGCGATGGGATCTTTGGGGTGGAGGACATAACCATCGACAATGCCGGAGCCGAACTGATCGACATGATGGAGAGGCTCTGCATACCCCATGTCTCGAACAATTCGGTTGTGATAAAGGGCGGGGATGCCCAAAGCCTGCTGGCATCGCTCGGTTTCGCCAAGGAGGGGAAGCTCGACTTCGGGGATGGAACCATAGGCAAGTATGACCCAAACATGTCGCCTCTTGAGATAATAAATTCTGTAGCGCCGTTCAAGGTCATGAAGAGATCCACGAGGATAGGCGGGCGCATGGGAAGGCCCGAGAAGGCGAAGGAGAGGCTGATGAAGCCCGCGCCGTCCTTCCTCTTCCCGATAGGTGAGAACGGAGGGAAGGAGAGAAACTTCGCCAAGGCTTATGGCAAGGAGAAGGCAAGATTCGGCAACAAGGCGGTTGAGATAGAGATTGCGAGGTATCGGTGCAATTTCGGGAAGGAGACGATCGTGTTCCCGTACTGCGCAAAGCACAGCTCAAAGGCGAAGCTCGTACGAATCTGCAGCACCTGCGGCAGGGAGACCGAAGGCATAACCTGCGGCAATTGCGGCGGGGCCGCGATAGGCTACCAGACCTCAAACGTGGACATATCGGCGATTGCAGAAACAGCCATGAAGAATTTGGAAATCCATGAATTGCCGAAGAGCCTGCGCGGGGTCAAGGGATTGATGAACAGGGACAAAACCGCAGAGCCTGTTGAGAAAGGCATACTCCGGGCCCTGCACAACGTGCACATATTCAAAGATGGTACGTCGAGGTTCGACGCCACCGACATACCCATGACACACTTCTATCCGAAGGAGGTGATGGTGAGCGTGGAAAAGCTCCGGTCGATGGGCTACACAAAGGATTACACTGGCAAAGAGCTGACGGACGAGACCCAGCTTGTCGAATTGAGGCATCAGGATGTGGTGATAAACAGGAGCTGCGCGGAGCACATGCTCAACATAGCCAAGTTTGTCGACGACCTGCTTGTCAGGTACTACAGGATGGAGCCGTTCTACAATGCGAACAGCATACAGGAACTGGTCGGCCAGTTCGTCATAACCCTGGCGCCGCACACGAGCGCTGGAGTGCTGTGCAGGGTGATAGGCTTCACTGACGCAAGAGTTGGGCTTGCGCACCCTTACACCATATCGGCAAGGAGAAGGAACTGCGACGGCGACGAGGACACGACGATGTTGCTCCTTGATGCGCTGGTGAACTTCTCAAGAAGCTATCTTCCCATCACGATAGGAGGCACGATGGACGCGCCCCTCATACTCACGATAAACGTTAATCCTGAAGAGGTCGACGACGAGGTGCACGACATGGAGGTGGTGTCGGAGTACGGCATCGACTTCTACAACAAGACTCTTGAATACGTGCAGCCCGGTGAGGTAAGCTTGGAACTGGTCAGAAACAGGCTCAAGAGCGATGGCGCTTTTGAGGGGCTGAACTTCACGCAGCTAAGCGGCATAACCGCGATAGCTGACGCGCCGAAGAGCAGTTCTTACACCACGATCGAGACGATGCAGGAGAAGATAGACATGCAGTTCAAGCTTATGGACAGGCTGGGCAGCGTCGACAAGGCGGACACCGCGAGAAGGGTGATATTGAGCCACTTCATACCCGACCTGATAGGGAACATGCACTCGTTCTCCAGCCAGAGCTTCAGGTGTGTGGGGTGCAATGCGAAGTACAGGAGAGTGCCGCTGATAGGCAAGTGCACGAAGTGCGAAGGCAAACTCGTCCTGACCATATCGAAGGGCAGCATAGAGAAGTACCTGAACATGGCGATAGACCTGACGAACAGGTACAACCTCGAGGCTTACATAAAGCAAAGGCTTTTGTTGGCGAAGGATGAAATAGAGAACGTGTTCGGCGCGGCCATAGGCGAGCAGGCGCACACGAAGCAGTTCAACCTTGCGAGATTTGTCTAGTATGTTATTTGGTGATGGTTTGTTGGGTTATATTGATATTGTCGGTTTCGTTGCGGGCTGTTTTACGGCTTTTGCCTACGTTCCGCAGGTCATAAAGAGTAGGCACTCGAAATCGACAAAGGACATCTCGCTTTGGTGGATCTCGATATCGGTAGCGGGCCTGTTCTTGTGGGAAATATACGGACTTGTCATACTTTCTTATCCGTTGATCTTCACCAACCTCGTTGCCCTGACGATGGCTATGTACATGCTGCACCTGAAGACGAAGCACGGGTAAAAGAAGTTATTTCGAAAGCAATTTTGTTATTTCCTTCAGCGGCATGGTGTTCACTATCCTATCTTTTGTAAGCCAGCCTCTTCTTGCGGTGGCAACGCCGTACTTCAGGAAACCTATCTGTGAGGTTATGTGGGAATCGCTGCCTATCGAGAATTTGACCTTGTACTGAGAAGCTTTCATTATATTTGTGTCGTTCAGATCGAGCCGGAGGGGCTGGGAATTTATTTCGAGGGCTACATTGTTGCGCTCTGCGGCCTCGAAAACCTTTTCCATGTTAAGCGGATACGCTTCTCTTATCCCAATCTCCCTGCCAGTGGGATGCGCGAGCGCGTTTATGAGTCCGGAATCCATGGCCTTCGTTATTCTGGATGTCATCTCGTCTTCGGTCATGTTGAATGATGAGTGCACAGCTCCTAGCGCATAGTCCATTCCCTTGAGCGTTTCTTTGCTGAGATCAAGGGACCCGTCTTTCAGTATATCGACCTCCGCTCCTTTCAATATCCTGAACTTTCCCCCCATCGAATCGTTCAGCCTGTCGACCTTTTTGAAGAACTCGGCAAACTTCTTATCGTCCATGCCGTTTACGATTCGGAGGCTTTTCGTGTGGTTCGTGCTTGCGAAATATTCTAACTTTGCCTTGATTGCCGCCTGAACCATCTCCTCGATCGTACTTGAGGCATCTGTGGATTCGTTTGAGTGGAGGTGCATGTCCCCCCTTAGGTCATCGAGTTCGACAATCTTAGGTATTCTGTGCTCCAGCGCAAGCTTCACCTCGCCCCTTGACTCGCGCATCTCGGGAGGCATGTACTGCATGCCGAGCCTTTCGTAGATCTCTTCCTCGTTCTTGGTCGGGAGTATCCTGTTCTTCTTGTCGAACAGACCGTACTCGTTCAGCTTGTAGCCCTTGCCTATCGCTATCTTTCTGACTTGTATGTTGTGGTCCTTGTTTCCGGTGAAGTACTGCAGCGCAGCGCCGAAGCTTTCTGGAGCTATGACGCGCAGGTCGCAGCTGATGCCCATCTTCAGCCACACGGTCGCCTTTGTGGGGCCCTTCACCACGATGTTCGACACCTCCGGGAGCTTGGTGAAGAGGTCTATCACCGCCTCGCCCTTGTCGGACAGCGCAAGTATGTCAAGATCGCCAACGGTCTCTCGCATGCGCCTTGCGGAGCCCGCGATCACTGCCCTTTCGACCAGACTGCTCTTCTTCAATTGCGAGACAATCTCCTCGGCCATGGGCAATGCGTCTCCGAGCAGAAGCCTGCCCTTGCCGGCTTCGAGGAGGGTTATTCCCTTGCCCAGCACCTCCTCGCTTTTGATGCCGAAGCCTTCCAGCTTGCTTATCTTGTGCTGGTCTATCGCCTTCTTGAGCGTGGCGATGTCCTTTACCTTGAGCTCCTTGTAAAGTCTGGCCGCCTTCTTCGCGCCCAGGCCGGCAATGCTCGTGAGCTGCTTTATGTCTATCGGGTATTTTTTCTTCAGCTCTTCGTACTTCCTGATTTTTCCGGTCTTTACGTACTCTTCGATCTTCGCCGCAAGCCCTTTCCCTATTCCGGGCAGCTCCATGAGCGCGGTGAGGCCGCCTTTCTTGTAGATGTCCTCCACAGCTTCCTGCAGCGTGCCTATGGTGAGTGCTGCTTTCTGGTAGGCCCTTATCTCGAACTTCGAGCTCGGAGTCTCCTCGATGCTGAGCATCGCCGCTATCTCGTTGAACAGATCCGCTATCTCCTTGTTCTCCATCGGTGAACACGCTTTGGCAACCCCGTCTTTATATCAATGGGAGATATTTTATCGCTTTGCTGCGATAACTAATCGGAGGGGAAAATGGCGGTTCGAGGGGATGGAAACGAGGTGGAAAGGCTGGAAAAGCTCAACCAGCTGTACCTCGCGATCATATCCCGGTACAAGGAGTACATTCAGGAGAAGGAGGGCCTGTCCGTTGCCGAACTGCCCACGCTCGTGACGCCGAAGGACGAGGCGGTGGTGAAAAAGGCCGCGGAGATAAAGGCGGGTTTTGAGGGCTACACCTATGAAAGGGACTTCTACCAGGCTTCCAGCACCGCGTTCTCGTTTGTGAGAAGGAGCATAGAGGATGCAGTGCTGCCTCTGGAGTTCTGGCTCTCGCCAAAAGACACGCTCACCTATGGCATGGGCGACATGATAGACAAGAACATATTGCTGTGCAGCATCCTCGTCGCGTTGGGAAACCCATCTGCCAAAGTGCTTGTCAGGATGAAGGACGAGAACTTCAGCACCTTCGTTTATTGCACTTTCGATGACAAGATCTACAGGTATGACATGGGTAGCGGGATCAGGGAATTCAGCAGCAAGGAGTCTTTGATAGCCTCGTTGAGCATAGATGACGACACGACGGTCTATGAATTCAACAACCAGGCGTACCTGGACATATCATGACGTTATAGCCACTTGTCCATTCCCTTCTGCCTGGATTGGTTCTTGAAACTGGCGAGCTTGTCCACCGACTTTTCTATCCTTTCGTTCGAGAAGTCGTGCTCCTTGCACATGAATTCGAGTATGCCGTTCCGATCGTACGACGCGTCGAACATTGATGTCAACTCGGTGCTGTTTATCTTGCTCACTTCGGGATGCAGGAACAGGTCCTCGACCTCCTTTATGTTCGTCTCGAATCCCATCTTGAACTTCGCTTGCACCTGCTTCTCGACGTCCTCTATGCTCTTCGATGCGCCAGCGATCTTCAGTGCGGTCTTTGGGCCTACGCCCTTTATCCCCATGTTGAAATCAGTGCCGAGAAGTATTCCGAGCCATATCAGCTGCCGCTGGTTGAGCCCCAGCGCCTTTAGCGTATCCTCAAAGCTCATTATCTCGGGCTCCACGTTCACGTAAACGTTCTTGCCGGGGAGCTTCCTCCTGCCGCTGAAAGTCAGGTTCCTCACGACGTAGGTGGAGCCGAACAGCATCGTATCGTAGTCCTGGCTGGCTGCGGCGTAGACCAGACCATCTTTGCACATGCAGCTCGCCTGCGCCTCCCCTTCGCTCGGCGCGTTTATGTAGGGTATGCCCATCAGCTCCAGCAATTTCTTTGAGCTTGCGACTATGTTCTTGTCGACCCTTGTGCTTGCCTGCGCGTGGGACTTTGCGGCTTCGATGTCGCCAGCCTGCTTCGCCTCTTGCCATGCATCGAAGGCTTCTTTCCTGCGCTGCATTCTGGCCTCTATGGTCCTCTGCTTCAGCATGGATGGTATGCCGTCGAACACGTAGATCGGCTTTATCCCATAGCCCAGTATCTCTACGGTACGATACAGTATGCCGGACAGGTGGCTCGTCACGTTGCCGTGCGTGTCCATCAGCGGGGTGCCGTCAGGCTGCCTTATTATCGATAGGAACTGGTAGAGGACGTTGTACGCGTCGATCGCTATCGACTTCCCATTGAGCTCGGCCAGGTCCAGCTTCCGTTTGGAGACTAGCTTGCTCAGATCCACTGACATTTGATCCTATTTTGAATTTACAAAGTCTCCCAGCGTGATGCCGCTCTTCCTTGCCGATGAAGAGGATCCGGTCTCTGTATCGGCGGTGACATCGATCAGCTTTATGCCCAACGCTTTTTCAAGCTTCTTCGTGAGCTTCACTGTAGGCAGGGTGCTCTGCTGCTCCACCCTTGAGAGCAGAGTTTCCTTCTCGTTCAGCAGCTCCGCGAGCACCTTCATTGGCAGGTCCATGCGGTCCCTGGCCGCGCGGATGACCTTACCGTAATCCTCCACGAGCGGCAGGTCCTCTTCGCGCTTTGGGCGCGAAGGGCTTTTGCCAGTATCAAGTTTGTAGCCTGGATTTGATATTACGCGCTTCCCCTGCGCGCATTTTGCGCACACCCTCAGCTCTACGTCCTCGACATTGACGACGTACGCACTTTTGGTCTGCGCCCCACAGAGCTCGCACTCCTCCATGATACCACATTCATATTTGGTCAAGCAAAGCTAAAATACTTTCACGGTGTTTCGTTTAATTCATGCCGGATCTACCTGACGCAGTAAACATAAAGGATGCCGTTGACATCCGCGGCGACGCCATACCCCTTCCGCCATGCTTCTATTCTTTCGGCGGTGTGCCTCAGGTGGCTCTCCTTTTCGTCAAAATCCAGGTCTTTCACGACTATCAATTGAGCCATCAGGGCCGCATCGAGCACCGCATCGCCCGCCGCGACCCTTGCGGCGTCAGATGCAGTTGCCCACACGATGTCGCGGACGGTATCCCAGGCGACGCTCCATGCCCTGCTTCTTGATGCGTCATGCGCGGCATCGCGGGCTGCGCCGAATGCGGAGGTCCATGCGGCATCTCTTACGGTGACCAGTGCAGTGTTCTTCGCAGCATCCCATGCCTCCGCCCGTGCAGCGTCAAGCGCGGTTTCCCAGGCTTCTGCAATGGTGCTGCCGTAGAAGACCTTCCATTCCGGATTTGGCCTCCCGTCTGGCTTGAAAAACTTTGTGCCTTTTATGTTTAGGAGGAAATCGTAGAATTCGTCCTGGAGATCCTTTGGGAGGGCAGCCATGATTGCCCTTGCCTGTTCTGAAAGCAGCTGCCCTGTTTCACTATCATTCTCCGTTAATGTAACCCCCATATTATTTGGGTTTTTGACTTTTTATATCTGACTGGGGGGTTCGTCAAACTGCCAAGTCCCGCCCCGCACGTTATTTATAATACAACTTTAGAATTATTAGGGGTGGCCATGGGGAAACTAAACAGCCGTGCAGGCGTTGCTGGGGTATTTCTTGCTACCGTCGGGGTGTTTGCCCTTCTTTACTCCGCCAGTTCCGTTTCCATCTACATACGCGTAGGGCTGGCTTTTGCGGCGCTGGTAGTTTCGGGCTTGGCGATACAGAGGGTGATGGGGCTCGAAGGCGTCGACGGGCTGTACATGATAGGCAGCAAGAGAGGGCTGAAGACCATAGACGCCGTATCAAAGAACAACAGGAAGTTCTGGGATGCAATGGCGATATGGGGCCTGACGCTCGGCTTTGGATTGATGGCGTACCCGCTGCTGAAAGGCAGGATGGACAAACGGGTGCTGGTTTTCGGGATTCTGTCTTTGGTGTTCATGGTTATTTTCGTCCAGCCGTATCTCTCGGTCGCGTTCCAATTCATAAACATGCCGAAGCTTCAGGGCGCCGTTTCCAGCCAGGCTTCGTCCCTGCAGCCGGAAGCCAACCTTCTGTCTTATGCACTGCTGGCGCTCACGGTCGTCTTCGGGTTCTCCGGATACATATTCGTGTCCGTATTGGCGAACGCCGCTTCGATACTTGTGGGCATAGCGCAATTTCTGATAAGCTATTTTTCTGGGGCGATAAACACGTCCACGCTGACCAATCAGGTTCCGGGTGTGGCTCCGATAATACCTGGTTGGAACATACCGCTCGTAGCGGGGCTGGTGTCACTGGTAATACTCTTGGTGATACACGAGTTTTCCCACGGCGTGCTTTCGAGGATGGCGAAGGTAAAACTGAAATCGATAGGCCTCCTGGTCTTTGGTATAATACCGATCGGCGGGTACGTTGAGCCTGACGAGCGAATGGTCAAAAAGCTGGACAGCCTGAAGCAGACTAAAATATTCTCCGCCGGGATCTCGGCAAACTTCATTGCGACGTTGTTCTTTTTCGTGCTTCTGTTCCTGATGCTGAATTACGTGGTGCCGAGCGCGTATCCTTACGGGGTGTTCGTCACGGGAACGACTCCCGGATACCCGGCGAACGGCGTGCTTAAAAGCGGAATGCAGATCTTGGAATGGAAGGGTATCGCCATCAATAACATCAGCGACCTTGAGAAAGCTGGCATACAGACCAGCCCCGGGAGCTCGGTTGCCGTCAGGACGAATGCGGGCACCTTTGTGTTCACAGCTGTGCCCGAGGCGGGAAATTCCTCAAGGGGAGTGATCGGAGTCTCTTTGGGCTATCAGCCGATAATAGAGACGCCTTATGCAAAAGCCGTCTATTTCGTTTACACGCTTGTCGCGCTGTCGATGCTCTTGAACTTTCTAGTTGCCGTCGTGAACCTGCTGCCGATACCGGGGCTTGACGGATATCGGATATACGTCGTGAATATAAAGAACAAGAAATTTGTTTCGCTCCTCATCGCACTGATAGTCGCCGGGATCGTAATAAATGCGCTGCCGTGGTTGTTCTACATCTGATCCTAGACGCCTCGCAGTTTCGATACCTCGCCGAAATCCATGGTCGAGCCGTAGCCAACGACTATCGCATGCATTTTGTCCATGTCGGCGTGCTTGAATACTGGGGAGAGCAGTTGTTGCTTGCGGCTCGTGTTCATGTCCGTGCCCGTGGAGAAATAGCCCATCGCCGGGAGGACTAGGAGGGGCAGACGCTTGTATTCGCCGTAAAGGAAGCATTTCAATTTTTCCCGCTTGCCGACCTTGTTGGTTATGCTTATGGCGGGATGCTCCTGCCCCATTATGAGCATTGTCGGATCCTTTGACGGTATCTTCGGCAGTTCATCGCCGTGAAAGAACAGATAACCGCCGATCTCCGCTTCTTTCGCATGGACGAGGAGATTGAACGGTTCCCGATACCGCTCCACGAAGTTATCGTGGTTTCCTTTTATCAGGACCGGAGAGACCTTCTTCCGTTTCAGAAAGGCCATCAGATCGTACAGTTCGTTGAATTCGTCAGATTCGATGTTTGAGAAATCGTGCTTCAGGTCTCCGACGATTATCAGTCTGTCCGCGCCGGTGCGCGAGATGGCCTTTTCGAGGATTTCCATTATCTTGTTGAGGTTTACCTTGGGCGCGAACACGCCGCTCTTTGTCATTGCGCCTTCGTAGCCAAGATGGAAATCCGATGCCACTATCGAGTTCAGGCTCTTTATGAATGCGATTGGCATTCCATCGAGGAGTTCTATATCGTCTGTGAGCATCATGCCATTACTTTTCTCCAATTTTCTCCATGACCATCTTGTGCAACGCCTGGAGATGCTTGTGCCGCTCCCGCATCATTATGACGTCAGCACTTCCGAAGGTGAGCATGTTGTGCGAGAATGGCGATGGGGTTTGCGTCTTTATTATCTTGAATTTTATTGCGCCAGCGGTAAGCCCGGAGAGTATCGCTTCGGCCCTTGGAAGATCCATGGTCTCGTTGAGTATCTCTCGGTAGGTCTCTTTTATCACCGGAAAGTTCGGATCGACCTCCTCCGCAGCCTTGATGAGCATCTGTGCGCTAACCTGTTGCCTTCCTACAGGTATCTTGTAGCCCTTGTAGTTCCGGAGTATCATGAAACTCCTAGCTGCGACCTGCCTGAATTTCCTTTTCATCAGTTCGGTCTTCCTTATGTTTTTCTTCAGCATTTCTGACAGGCCCATCGCGGTTATGTCTGAGACCATGTCCCTTATCGTTCGCTCGGTTATGCTCAGATCTTCCTCGCTCGTCAGGACGAAACCGTTGTCGTTCACCATGATGCCGATGTCATTATCAGTCATCTCTGCTAACTCGACGGCGAAGACCCTTGACAGCGCGTCATTCACGCGCCTGCCGAACAGCGAATGGAAGACCACGAAGTTCAGCTCGGATGACGGCTCCGATGTGACTTCTATCAGTATTAGTTTGTTGCTCGGGACCTCCTTCGCGAACAAAAGCTGTTCCATGAAATAGCCGAAAAGGGCCTTCTTCGAGTTCTCGTCGACAGGGAGAGTGCTCAGATATTCGTCGACCTCTTTTGGCATCTTCCCTGCTCCTGAAAGCAGCTTCAGCTTCTTGCTTTTTATGTATTTTTTGAGTATTCCCGAGAACTTCTCCCTGAATTCGCCTATCTGCTCCGCGAGCTCGAAG
This sequence comes from uncultured Microcaldota archaeon, assembly GCA_963741095.1. Taxonomy (GTDB): domain Archaea; phylum Micrarchaeota; class Micrarchaeia; order Micrarchaeales; family Micrarchaeaceae; genus CAIOIN01. Next base: position 147,047 of record CAVUGN010000002.1, on the reverse strand, counting down.
CTCAGCGGCAGTTGTTCGGAGAACCAAGGTGGTATTGTCGGCGTGCTGCTCTTCGCGTCAGTCACGTAGCAGGTCATGCCTCTCGAGTATTCGTATTGGTAGAGCTTGCCCCCAAGCGCGAATATGTCGCCCTGCTTCAGCTTTGTGAGGAATTCCTCTTCTATGTTGCCAATCCATTTCTTGTTGGGCCCGTAGACGCCAATGGCGACCTCGTCGGGTATCGTGCCCAGATTGAGCATGTAGATGACCTTTGCGAGCATGCCCCTCTTGCCGAAGGCCTGTTCCTTCTCATCGTACCATATCTTGCCGTACACCCTTCTGCTCTCGAGGCTCACGTAGTTGCCTGCGAGGTAGTTGATCAGGCTCATGAAGTCGCTCTTCTCAAGGTCGTGGTAGGCATAAACGCTTCTGATGAGGTTGTACGCTTCGTCGATGTTCCACTTTTTCGTCAGGGACATGCCTATTATGTGTTGTGCGAGCACGTCAAGCGCGTTCTTCGGCACCACGAAAGAGTCGAGGTGCTTCTTCAGCACCGAATCCATCATTATCGCGCATTCTACAAGATCGTCGCGGTTGAGCACCATTACCTCGCCCTTCGCGACCGACTTGAATGAGTGCCCCGATCGCCCTATGCGTTGTATCGCCCGGGTCACGCTCTTCGGCGATCCGAGTTGTATGACGTTCTCTATCGCCCCTATGTCCACGCCTAATTCGAGGCTTGTTGACGAGACCGCGCACTTCAGCTTGCCCTTCTTTAGCATCTCTTCCACGTCCAGCCTGGATTCCCTTGACAGTGAGCCGTGGTGCGCCGCGACGTCCTCGTCGCCGTAGCCGAACCTGCGTTTTAGGTTGAAAACAACCCTCTCGGTGCCGCTTCTCGTGTTTGTGAATATCAACGTCGATTTTGACTTGGTTATTATGTCGTTGACTATCTTGTACGTCTCGTCCTCCACCACCTCGTCTGGTGTGTAGACGAGATCAGCCACCGGGCTTATGGTCTTTATCTCGAGGCGCTTGCTCCATGATGCATCCACTATGGTGCAGTCCGCCTCCTTGCCGTCCTTGTAGCCGACAAGAAAACGCGCGGCCTCGTCCAAGGGATAGAGTGTTGCGCCCAACCCTATCTTTGTTATCTCATGGCCTGCTATCTCCTGCAGCCGCATTACCGAAAGCGACAGGTGCACTCCGCGCTTGTTGCTCGCGAGCTCGTGGATCTCGTCTATTATGAAGTACTCGACGCCCTTGAGGTTCTCAACGAACTTCTCGGAGTTTATCATTATGGCCAGGCTCTCCGGGGTGGTGACAAGTATGTTCGGTGGCTTGATCAGCTGCTTCCGCCTCTCGGATTGTGGCGTGTCGCCCGTCCTTACGGCTATCGTGACCTGCTTTATGTTGCTTTTCAGCATCTCCAGCCCCTTGTCCTTCGTTATCATCTTGTAGATCTCATCCAAGGGCGTCATGAGGTTCCTGTGGACGTCGTTGTTCAGCGCCCTGAGAGGGGATACGTAGATGCAATAAACGCGGTCCTCGAGCCTGCCGCTCAGGCTGTAGTCGAAAAGCTTGCTGATTATGGAAAGGAATCCGGACAGTGTCTTGCCGCTGCCGGTCGGCGCGGTGACAAGCGTGTTCACCTTGTCGGTTATCAGCTTGAAGGTGTACTGCTGCGGCGGCGTAAGCTCGGTGAACCTGCTGGTGAACCACTTCCTGACGTACGTGTTCAGCGAGGAAAGGCTCTCCTCGTCGCTGAACGGCTTTTCCGTGTGTGTCATCATGTCGCATCAACTGCGCAAAGCGTAAAACTTCTGAGTAGGGCCGCACGCCCTAACTACTAAAAATAGGAATGAACTTTCACAAAGAAAGTCAGTCATTTGTATATCGACACGTACTTCGTGCCGGTGTCGTCGGTTATGTGTATGCATTCTCCCTCGCACTGTATCAGGCATGCCTGGCAGAGTATGCATGAGGAGCCGTTCACCGCGACGGACAGCCCGCCGCTGTTCCCGTCGTTGTCCTTGGCGAAGTGCTTGTGGCCGTCCTGAACCTTTGACCACTTGTCGAAGTCGCCCTGGTCGATCTTGCCGGTCCACTTGGCTTCAGCAGGCGCGGAATCGCCGTTCGCGCCCTCTGCGTTAGGATTATCTGGTGCCCCGCGTCCCCTCATCTCGTAGACCGCCACAGGGCACACATCCTTGCAGTGCTGGCATCCTGTGCATCTCGATTTGTTGACGTAAACATCCATGGGTACACCTTCTTGAATCTGATTCCTGGGGATTGCGGCGTGCGCCGGCAATCCGCAGGTGCTTCGGAGCTATTAACCTCCGAACAGGCTTGCAAGACCGCTTGCGGCCTCAGCCTCGGACTTCTGCTCTTCCTTCGGCTCTTTTGCCTTCTTGCCCTCGCCCTCCTTTGCGGATGGCGCAGCGGCGGCTGGCGCAGCGACCGACATGGTCGATGCATTCTTTATGACGTCCTTTATGTTGACGCCCTTAAGGGATGCGGCCACGGCCTTTGCCTGCGCTTCGTCCGGTTGAAGCCCTGCAGCTTTTACAACCTCAAGAATGTTCTTCTCGTTTACCTCCTTTCCAGCAGCGTCAAGGAGCAATGCTGCATATACGTATTCCATGTTTACACCTTCTTTATCATTATTTTTTATCGGTCAAGGAATTTAATGCTGCCGCTTGGTTGGCAGCCCTCGACACAAGTCCCTCTATTATTCCGGCGTCTGGAAGCTTTGCCTCCATGCCCAGATGGTAGGCGATCCTGTACGCCTTCGTTATCATGGTCTTTATGGTGTAGGCGTTGACTATGCCGACCTCCATGCTCAGCATCATCGCCGAGTTGAACGCCAGCGCGATGTCCGATGCGGTCTTCTTCGCGTCTATGCCCAGTATCGACCTGTTGAATATGATTGCGCCCGATAGCATCAATGACGGCTCTATGGTCGCGCTGAACGGGTTTATGTCGAGCGTGTGAAGCGCCTTCGCGACCGAGGCGGTTATCACCTCGCCCTTCTTCGTTATGACCTTGTCCTTCGCTATGACGACCTTGCCTTTCTGTATCTGGACGTCTATGCCTGCGGATTTCAGGTCCGTGACCGCCTGGCCGGGCATTATGCTGGTCTCGCCCGCGGTGACCGACACGTCGTCCGGAGCTATCTGGTTCGGCTTTGCCGCCAGCTTTATCGTCCCTGCCTTGAACTTCCCGTACAGTTCGAACGGGTCTTCATTGCTGAGTATTATCGCCGATGTGGCTTCAAGTTTGTCCGCTATGCCCTTGGTCTTGTCGCTGCCCTCGAGAATCTTCTTCAGCAGCGTCTTCCTGCCGAGCAGGAAAGTGACATCCTTCTTCATCCCGTTCTTCGTGGACTGCAGAAGCCGGTCTGGTATCCCTGACAGCGGGACTATGCCGACGACGCTGTGCTTTGCTACGCTCTTCTTGCCGTCCTCGACGAATTTCCTTTTTTCATTCTTTGTAAGCATGATATCACACCAACTTGAGCGGCTTGCCCATGGTAAACTTCACGTAAACTGACTTCAGATGCTCTTTCCCGACCTTCTTCAGGACCGAGGCGAGAACCTCGTCGATGTTAGCAGCCAGCTCCTCCGGCTTCATCTTCTCCGTGCCGACCATGCAATGGACCGTCGGCAGGTACTTGCCCTTGCTCCTTATGTATATCGATTTGGTGGCATTGCTTATCATGTTGCCTATGTCCCCGACCATCGGCCTGGGCATCTTGTTCCTGGGGCCCAGGAACTGACCGAATGTCCTTGCGAGCACCGGCATCAGGCTGGGCTGCGCGAAAAGCTCGTATTCGAGGAGCTCCTTCAGCTTTATCTTGTCGCTTGAGACGGTGGCTATCTGGTTGCTTGGTACGACCTTCGCGCCCAGCTGCGCGGCCTTCTCGGACATCTTCACGTCGTCTGCGAACACCATCGTCTTGCTCTCCCTGCCCTTTCCGTTCGGCAGCCTCACCTCCATGTTCAGCTTGTTGTCCTGCTTGCTGAAATCCATCCCGGTGAAGTTTATCGCAAGCTCTACGCTCTGGTTGAACTTTCTCTTGCCCCGGTTTTCTTCGACGAAAGCGCCGAATTTGGTTAACTGTTCTTGATCCATGAAATCCCTCCTGCAAATTGCAGTGCCTGCGGGAAAAGCAGTGTAGATATTATGTCGCAAGGGTTTAAGAACCTTGCTGCACGGACCGGGAAATTAGCGGCAATACGAGGCGACATCGACGATTGACGAGAGACATGGTGGTGTATAAATATTATTGAAGCCATAGACATATGCATGGGAATCCAGCCCAAACAGGCTCTTCCTGCCCAAAAGGCGATTGAGGGGAGGCCCATTGCAGCAAACGACGCTCTTCCGAAGGCAGGCGAGAGCAGAAACATGATGGGATTCCTAAGGGGTGCCGGAAGGGCCACCAAAAAGACATTGGCTAATCCGACAGTGCAGCTTTACGGAGCGGCGGGTTTCACAGTTGCCAGCGTCGCCTGCGCCGTTTTATTGAAGGAGCCAAACATTTCGGGCACTATAGCAGGGATAGGCACAGGCATTGAGGGCCTTCCACAGGCGATCCAATCGTTCAGGACCAAGTGCACCAGGGACATATCGTTGGGGTTCTTGACGCTGAATGCTGCGACAGTGGCCGGCTTCACCACGTACGGCTTCATGCTCCATTCGATACCGCTGATAGTTTCCGATGCTTTCTGCTTTGCATTCAATTCGGTGCCGCTCGCGATAAAAGTGCGCGAGGTCATTGGCGACATGAAAGCGAAAAATGAGGCCAAGTGCGCCGATACTGAGAAGGATAAGGATGTTACGATTGACAGCGCCAAGGCATGGGGCAGATTCATGCGAGGCGTGAAGGACAGGATCTCTAACCCGATAGTGGGCCTCTCTGCTGCGGCCGCGCCGATTGTTGTTGCCGCAGGGACGATGGCGGGCTCGATAGCGACTGGTAACCCCAACATCGTAGGAAGCTTCACGGCAGCAGTGTGCGGGGGCATAGGCATACCACAGGCGATACAGTCGCTGAGGACGCGCTCGGTCAAGGACATATCATTGCACTCGATGCTGGTGTGCCTTTCGGCCGAATTCAATTGGATCACATACGGCGTGATGATAAAGGCTCCGGCGGTGATAGCCGGCGACAGCGGAGTGGTGTTCTTCGGCATGGCGCCTTTCGTCCTCAAGATAATGGAGGTCATGGGAAAGAAGAACGCTGGCAAGGCGGATCCGGAAAGCTGATTCTGCATCTTTACGTCTGATGGAGAGAGTGTGCGGACCTGGCGGGATTTCCATAAACGTTTGGCAATGAGCCAAAAGTCTACTTTGAACCCGCAACCACTTGGTCCGAAGCCAAGAGCGCTATCCAAGTTGCGCCACAGGTCCGATTAGCTATGCAAGAGAAGGAATAAAACGATTTAGAATCAGAAGCTCGTTAGCCTCGTCTGCTTTATCCTGTCCATCGTTCGCCAGTACTTCCTGGTGTTTTCGAAAAGCAGCGCGTTGTCCATGTTCTCCTTTATCGCGTCTATCGTCGTGTCGTCAGAGGGGTAGCCTGAGCCGATGGTGATGCCCAGGGTGCGTTCCAGCTTCTTCACTTCGTGGTCGCGCGTGACCTTGGCTATTATGCTTGCAGCGGATACGACCGCGTATCTTGAATCGGCCTTGTGCTCCGCGATTATCCTCACTTTCTTGCCCTCGGTGACCTTGATCGCCTTCGCTCCCACCACCTTGGTGGACTTCGAGCTTGACATGTTGAATCTGACCCCGAACTTCTCCGCGATCACATCGGGAGAATCGAGATAGACCGCGCTTATGTCCTGGTCTATGGTGTCGAAGAGCCTAGCGAAGTGCACCGCCTCGAGCTCGTTCAAGGATATGCCGTTCTTCATTGCGTCGTTTATCTCGCTGGGGAAGATGCAATCGACTCTGACGTCTGCTGCCACTTTTTTGATCTTGTTGTAGAGCACGCTCCTCTTCTTCGGGGTGAGCAGCTTTGAGTCTCTTACGCCTGCTTCAGAGAGCCTTGGAAGGCTGCTTTTCTTGATAGAGACTAGGCTTATTACAAGAGGCCCGAGTATTGCGCCCCTTCCGGCTTCGTCTCCTCCACACACTATGATGGGACCACCCAAACCGGTTAAGCGCGAAAGCAATCAGAGCAGTTTCCTGTCAAGGACTATGTAGTCGTTGACAGCCATGACCGCATCGTACTTTATCCTTACGTTGCCGTCATCTGCCTTGATCTTGTTTGCAAGGGAGCTGTCAAGATTCGGCTCAATTATAAGCGTGTTCATCTTTCCAGTGACCTCACTCACTTCAGCATCGACAAATCTGCCTACGTCGAAGCCGTCGTTTGTTACAACCTTCTTCCCGACGAGCTGTTTTGCTATTACGAACTTTACCATCCAATCGCCTATAGAACTCAATATATTATTAACAGAAACTAATTAATATCCTTATGCTTTACGACGGGGTAATCTAGTTCAAGAAAACTTTGTTGGTTATGCCGAACCTGCCCCTAGTTATCAGTTCCTTCGCCTCCAGTTTCTTCAGCATCCGGTGCATCTTTACCTTCGAAAAGCCGCTCTTTATTACGAGTTCCGACTGCAGCGCGCCGTTCGGGCGCTCTTTTATCAGGTCAAGGACCTTTCGCTCGTCGCCGTTGAGCATCACGTTCAGCATCTTGCTCCTTTCCTTCTCCACCTTTTTCCTGCCGTTCGCGGCGTAGGTTCTGTGCAGCGAACTGGCGCTTATGTCCATCAGCGCCATCCCGGACAGCAACAGCAGCACGCCCCCTACCAGCGGGAGTATGAAGTAGAAAACTATTCTCAGCACGTTCGCCCTGGTCGTGGAGGTGAACACGGTCGCGCCGCCGATCAGCGACATCACGATCAGGACGGCTCCCATGGATGTTGTCAACAGGGGAAAATGCCGCGACCGCATCGCATCGGTTGCCTGCGCCATAGATGTATATCAGGCCCTCGAAGGGATTTATATCTTTTGCCTGCGGATAATGTATCGAGGACATGAAGGGTTTGCTCCTGTTCAAAGACAAGCATCTCAAGATACTGCTCGCGTTGAGGGACACCTCGCAAAGCTGGCACATCACCAGCCTCGCAAAGGCATCCAACACCACCTACGTGCACACCTGCAACTTCCTTGTGGCGTGCGAGCAGCTTGGGATAACGAGCAGCGAGAAGCACGGCAAGATAAAGCTGATAAAGCTCACAGAGAAGGGGATAAAGCTTGCGGAGATGCTCTCCAACGCCTACGCGATGATGAATGTTATGGAGAAAGAGGTGGAGCTCGCGCCAAAGCCTCAGCCGGAGCTGCCGGCAAAGTGATCACACAACGTTGAGCGTTGATCTCTTCTTTACGGCGTTTATCACATGGCCATAGTCGCGGTAATGGGCTATGGCGGTGAGCATGATTGTGTATTCTCCTGCGTCGGCAGTGACGCTGCCGAAGACATCGAACCGCACTTCCTTCTCGTCGTGCGGCGCTATCTCTCCGACCCTTATCTCCCTCTGCTTCGAAACTCCGACTTCGTCGAAGCCGAGCTGGCTCGGGAGCTCTGCGACCACGGATGTGAGCAGCACCTCGTTGGTCATGTTCTTCACCTTGACCATCAATGATGCTGAGCTGCTCTTGTTCGCGTACAGTTTGTACGGAATCAGTTCTGTCGAGAGTCGGAAGGGCGGGTTTTTCATCAGATCGTTGCTCGCGTCCCGCTTTCCGAAGATGTTGAATATTCCAGTCATGATATCGCCTTTGTTTTACTTATGAATTAATGCTTATAAATTTAAGTGTTGTATATGTATATCGTTCAGGCAGTGTTCCGGTCAGACTCGGGCGCACTTGATGCCGATAAAATACAATCTAACAAAATTTGACAAGATTGCTGAACGAATACAGACTGTTGCGGCGAAGGAGAACCAGTGCAATCCAGGCGACTATCAGTTCACTGAAGAGGAGACGATAATAAAAATGGAGGCAGTGATCATCGCCGCGCTCTGCTCTGCCTATTCCTATCAGACGTCAAAGAGCATGGCCGACGGCGCGGTCTTCGACCTTGGCAGCGATTCCGTGAGGGAGGAGCACAGGCATGCGCGCGAATCAAAATGGAAGCAGTTGAGGAACCTTGACGTGCAGGAGGTCGCCGGCATGAACATAAAGGACAACGCTTTCTACCAGTGGCTCCATTACAACGTTGACAAGAGCGAGCAGGAGCTGTACAAGAAAGCCTGGGGCAGCCTCAGGACCAAGTTCAGCGAGTCCTGCGATGGCGTTGGGGCCGAACAAGTCAGGGCTTGACGTCGAAAATTTTATGCCGATACTGATTTGTTTACTCTTTTAGGTGAAAATCTTGGGCAGGTATTTATACCTTGCTTGAATAAGTTTCAATTGCCTTTTGGATCCTGCTTGTAACTATTGGTTTTGATATCGAGATGAGGGCGTGCCCCGCCCGATATCGGACTTCGCCGGCATGGGTTCTTCGGCTTGGTGTTGCTATGGATGGTGGTGTGGTGGAAGGCAAAGAAATGGAAAAGGAGCTGCAGCTCGCTGTTGAGACGAAGGGGCCGATCGAGATTCCAAGGGAGACGCTGGAGTTCTTCGGGAACGACGAGATAAGATCGAGGGTGTTCTACGAGAAGTACGCGCTCAGGGACAAGACAGGCAAACAGGTTGAGAACACGCCGAAAGAGATGTGGGACCGCGTTTCAAGCGAGATAGCCAGCGCAGAAACAACCGATGAGAGGAGGAAGGAGTGGGGCGAGAAGTTCAAGTGGCTGCTTTATGATTTCAGGTTCGTGCCGGGCGGCAGGATAATGTTCGGCGCAGGCCAGGGAAGGAGGGCCAGCCTGATAAATTGCTACGTGGTTCCCATAAAGGAGGACTCCATAGAGGCGATATTCGACTGGTGCAAGGAATCCGCAAGGGTCTACAGCCTCGGCGGAGGGGTCGGCACGGACATCAGCGTGCTCAGGCCGCGGGGAGCGCCGGTGAACAATTCTGCGATATATTCTTCAGGCTCGGTGTCGTTCATGAACATAATGAGCGAGACGACGCACACCATAGGCCAGGCTGGAAGGAGGGGCGCGCTCATGATAACGATGAGCGTTGATCACCCGGACATTCTTGAATTCATAAAGGTGAAGAGAAACCTCAGCACCGTCAAGTATGCGAACATAAGCGTCAGGATAACCGACGAGTTCATGCGCGCGGTCGAGGCTAATGAGGAGTTTGCGCTCAGGTACGGCAGCGGGGTCACCGGCAGGATAGAACGCAAGGTGAGCGCGCGTTTCCTGTGGGACGAGATCGTCAAGTCCGCTAGGGACTGGGCCGAGCCTGGTTTGATGTTCTGGGACACGATAAAGAGGTTCTCGCCGAGCGAGTACAACGGCATGGAGGTGATAACGACCAATCCATGCAGCGAGCAGCCGCTGCAGCCCTATGGCGCATGCGACCTGGGCAGCATAAACCTGCCGGCATTCGTGATAGACAAGTTCAGCGACAGCGCAACCATAGACTGGAAGATGCTTGAACAGGCGGTCAGGTATTCCGTGAGGTTCCTGGACGATGTCCTTGATTACAACATGGAGAAGCACGCACTGCCGGCGCAGAGAGAGGCGTCGAGGAACAGCAGGCGCATCGGCATCGGCGTGACCGGGCTGGCGGACATGTTCGTGAAGCTCAAGATAAAGTACGACAGCGACAAGGCTCTGGCGTTCGCGGACAACCTCTTCAACATGATAAAGAGGACGGCCTACGATGAGAGCTGCGCGATAGCGAAGGATAAGGGCTCGTTCCTGTCGTTCGACAAGGACAAGCACCTGAGCATGCCGTTCATAAAGACCCTTGATGAAGAGACGAGGAACAGGATAGCCAAGGACGGCCTGAGGAACGTCGCAATCCTGACCATAGCGCCGGTCGGCAGCGGCTCGGTGCTCGTTGGCACCTCAAGCGGCGTGGAGCCGATATTCGCATTCAGTTACACCAGGAGATCCGAATCGTTGAGCCAGCAGTACTTCAAGATGTACGACCCGCTCGTCAGCGAGTACATGAAGCTCGCCGGCATAAACGACGAGAAGGACCTGCCGGAATTCTTCGTGCCTTCGCACAAGATACTTCCGGAGTTCAGGGTCAAGATGCAGGGCATAATACAGAAGCATGTGGACAGCGCCATATCCTCGACGGTCAACCTGCCGAAGGACACGACGGTCGAACAGGTCGAGCAGATATACATGCAGGCCTGGAAGGCCGGGTGCAAGGGCATAACCGTCTACAGGGAGGGCTCGAGGGAAGGAGTGCTCATAACCGATGAAGAACTTAAATTGAAGGAGGCGCAGCCGAACTGGAACAGGCCTGACGTGCTCGTGGGCAAGACGATAAAGCTCAAGGTCATGCAGGGCACGCTCTACCTGACGGCCAACTTCGACAAGGAATCGATAAGAGAGGTGTTCATAACATTGGGCAAGGCGGGAAGCGACGAGAAGAGCTACTGCGAGGCGATGGGCAAGCTGATCAGCAGGTACCTGCAGGTCGGCGGCGACATAAAGGAGGTCATATCCAGCCTCAAGGGCATACGCTCAAGCACGGTGATGTGGGACCACGGGCTTAGGGTCTACAGCGTACCAGATGCGATAGCCAAGGCGCTTGAGCTTGCGACAGGGCAGGAGAGCATGTCGGCACACAACGAGCCGATCACGCTCAAGGACCATGTGAAGCAGGCGCAGGATGAGAAGCCTAGCGAGGCTGCAGGAAGCGATGGCACAAAGATGGAGAGCTGCCCCAGCTGCGGCGAGCGCACGCTCATGAACGAGAGCGGATGCGTGACCTGCAAAGCGTGTGGCTACACAAGATGTGGATAATGATCGTGAAAAGAAAGGATGGATACCACGTTCTTTCCGAGAAGGGGAAGAACATGGGCGGACCTTATAAGACGAGAGAGGAAGCGGAGAAAAGATTGCGGCAGGTAGAGTATTTCAAGCACGCCAAGAAGTAGCGCGTTCCGCAGTTACGTCTTCTTTAAACTGTCTTTGTACAGCAGCAATAGCTTTTGAAGACCGGGATGCAGCGGCTGCGGCAGGTTGTCCACATTGAATATTCCGATCTCTGTCGCTTTATGTGGTTCCATTATCTTTGCCTTTTTGACGTCTATTTTAATCAGGAATGGAAGTACAAGCCAGTGTGTCTTCACCCCATCTTGTTCGCGTATTAAAGAGTAGGCTGGAAATTGTTCCTGAACAGACCCGTCGACGCCATACTCTTCTTTGACCTCACGCAGGACAGCATCTTTGGGTTCTTCGCCGAATTCCAACTTGCCGCCGCCGCAATCCCATTTGCCACGCTCGTCGCGGCAGGCCTCGCTGCGTTTGTGCAGCACGAAGTTGCCCTTGCCATCATTGCAGAAGAATGCAACGGTTACTGCAATGTTGCCTGCGCCTGCCTGCATTTGATTCACACTTTTGCCAGTACCTCGCAGCCGTCCTTTTCTACTATCAACTGCGCCTCAGACTGCGAAACCATTCCGTTGCTGACCTCAACAAGGGTTGAGTGTGGCGTGATGGCCCCAGCCCGCATCAGTTCTCCCATCGCAGCATAGAGTCTGAAACGTGAGTTTATTTTGTTCGAAAGCCATCTCGCGGCAAACGGTTCAGTTTTGTACTTTGCCGCAATCTCCTTGAGAAGCAGCCTCGAATCCGCGGACCTGGTGGTGCTTTCGTCGACATAGCTGAATATCTCGTGAATGTCGCTGTCCGCAACAAACCCTTTTCCGTTTGTGGCGAACGGCTCGAGAGCTATGACCTGACCCTCTTCCAGTTCGGTCTCATCGCCGTTGTCGTAGTTCGGTATGAACGGCTCAGCATGCAATTCGTGTTCGTTCACGCCGTGACCGCCGAGGTTCTTTATCGGGAAGAATCCCTTAGACTCTATGGATTCCGCTATGACTTTACCTATCTCGTTGACCTTGACACCTGCCTTCACCACAGATATGGCTTTTGCCATCGCTTCGTTCGCGGCGCTGACCAATCCAGAGTATTTTCCAGTCAGGTCAACGGTCACCGCACAGTCTCCCAGATATCCGTCCTTCTCTGTCCCGAAATCCAGCTTCACTAGATCGTTGCTTGTGAAGACCTTGTCGTCGTCTAGGCAGGGGGTGTAGTGCGCCGCCTGCTCGTTGATTGATATGTTCATCGGGAAGGCGAGCCCATAGCCTTTGTCCCTGACGAATTTCTCTCCGGCTTCGGCGACGGTTATCAGCTTCACGCCGGGCTTAACCATGCCCTTTGACATCAGAAGCGCCTCGCTCAGCACCTTGCCCACTCCTCTCAATTTCTCCTTGTCTACGTTCGTCATTCAAACACACTAAAGTTTTTTCTGGCTCCCCAGATTCTTGAGCTCGTCCTCGTTGAAGTTGAGCTCCTTGAGTATCCTCATCGTTGCGGGTATAACTTGGTTGTTTATGTAGTAATCAGCATCATAATCCTTTGCCATGCCCTCTAATTCAGCGCGCTCTGATACGGAGGTGCCGTGCTTCGTTATTATGTAGCCGATAACGCTGTGCTCCACCTCTTCCTTCGTCTTGAAGCCCTGCTTAACCGCCTTTTCGGCCGCTGCGAGCTCCGGGGACTTAATGTCGTAGCTGTCCATACCTTTCCTGAGCTGCGTGCTTATGACAAGCTCGCTCAGTGGAACCTTGCCCTCTTTTAGGTCGTTTATGACCCCCCTTACCACATCTGCAGCCTTCTGCGGCTTTCCTTCCTTTAGTATTATCTCGAGAACCTTGCGCTGCGTGTCCCTCGCTATCCTTGACCAGTCCCTTCTGACGAGCTCAAAGCCGCGTATCTTTACCTTTCCTGTTTCAGATATGAGTGCATACTTTTTCTTTGTGCCTTTGAGCCCGGTCGCAGTCCTCTTCCCCACAAAAACGCCGCGCGTATAGAAGTCCTCAAGTTCAAGTTCCATCTCGTTCGGCAACGCGGTGTTTATCTCCTTCAGGAAGGCGATTACCTCTTCCTTTGTCTTGTTGCCCATTAACAAAAAGAGACTATCTGTGTCGCCGTAAATCACGTTAAATCCGGAGTTTTCCGCTTTTTCAATGGTTTGTTTTATGTACTGCCTGCCGTAAGCCGTAACGCTTGCTGCGCATTCTTTTGAGTACCATCTTGATCTCGCATAGCCAAGATAGCCGTAGAACGAATTGGAAAGTATTTTGAACGCCTGCGACCTGGAGCCGAGGAAAATGTTGTCCGGATCCTTCTTGTAAGCCTTCTTTACTGCTGCCCTCTGGTCGATAAGGTATTTCAAAATAAGAGGAGTTATGCTCTTCCTATTCTTGTCGAAGCGAATCCCGTTGGGCGATTCGTAGTAGTCCTTGCACTCCATGTTTATTGACGATGGATCTATATTGTGGGAGATTATGATCGATGGGTACAGCCCGCGAAAGTCGAATGTTACGAGTTTGTCGTACACACCTGGTTCTGGGGTCTTGACGTAAGCGCCCTCTATCGGATCCATTGATCTTAAGCGGATATCCCGTTCTGACGGTTTGTTGGGTATTAGCTCATTGAACATCGTGGAGTTGTGCATCAGCATGAATTCCACAAGCTGGCCTGTGGTCGAAACGCAGACGTCGCTGAGCACGTTGCGCGTTATCCTTGAGAGCTCGATCATTATCGTTACGAACGAGTCGTAGACCTTCTGCAGCGCGTCTGCGTCATTGAGATTGTACGTAGCAAGTTCCTCGAGATCTTCTGTTGGACCGTCCCACATCTGGTATATCTTAGCCTTTTCGACCACGAACTTCTTGTTCGGGCTTATCGCCTCGTAGACGTCCTTCAACGTATATCTGTTGAGCTTCAGTATGTATTCCGCCGTGCCCACTGTGGCTACGAACCTGACGACAGGGTACATGTCAACGTGGACTCTGCCGCCAAACTTCACCTTGTCTATCAAGCCGTGTTTCTCTATTCTTGTGTCTCCTTCGAACCTGCTGAGGTCGAAATCCATCTTGAGGACTTTTGCCCTTTCGAGCATGTAGCGTATGTCGAAGTTTGCGGAGTTGTATCCTACGATCACGTCTATGTCGAACTCGTTCACTTTCGCCACGAACCTCTTTATCATGTCGATCTCGTCCTTCGCCACCTCGACGAACGGCTGGTCTATCTTCTTGAAGGTTATGACACCGTGATTTACCTTGCCGTTCTTGACGAAGGAGTAGCTTATCATTATTATCGGGTCCTTCTCGGCCCTTGGCATCTGCAGCGGGTTGTAGACCTCTATGTCGAAGCAGAGAACGTTGAGATCGAGTGACAGCTCTTCCGATTTGTTGCTGAAAGAGTCAACAACAAGCATGTTCTTCTCCTTCCTGACGTTGATTGAGTAGTTCGTCAACGGGGTGACATCCCTGTCTATCGTGTACCGCTTCGCAAAAGGTATGTCGTTCTCGTAGGGCGTGCCGTACTGTGTCATCGCTGCGCTGAGCTTCGGCACGTGAGAGGGGTTCTTGACGAAGACCTGGTAAACGGTCACTGTCTTGCCGAGCAGCATGCGTTCTCCCTTGACAATGCCGGTTGCTTTTATGCTTCTTCCGTTGTTGTCAAAGGCGGTTATGTTCTCTATGTCGATTATCAGCACTCCCTTGTTCGGCACCAGGTAGAAGTAGGGCTTGAAGGTCGTGTCGAAGACTTCGTAGGCCTTGCCGTCCTTCCCTTTTATCGTGAGCCTCATGAACGCGTCGTCTCCCTTGTTGAGGTAGTCGGCGTCGATCAGCATGCCTTCTATCCGAGAGTCGTCAATGCTTTTTGTCTCCGCGGCCTTCGCCTGCGGTTCAGGATAAGGGCTCATGATAGCCTATTGCCTGCGAAATTATTAATACACAGCCTCTCGTCAGGCAGGGAATTAAAAATTGCAGCCGAAACTGGCTGCTTTCAAGGAAAAGGATGGTCCACACCAAAAGGTGCGAGGCGCCATCACTTCTGCTCCTGTATCTTTGTGGTGCTTATTACCAATGGCGGTATCAGCCCCAACGAGTATGCAACCAGCGTTCCGGTGGCTCCGCACCTGAAGTTCAGGCCGTTCACGATCTCCTCGGCCATCTGGACCGGGAGCATGTGCGTGTCGTTCCATTTCTTCATTATGCTCGCGATGGAGTCCTTCGATTCAGTGACTTCCACCGTGCCGGAAAGCTTTATGTGGCCGACCTTCTTCGCGTCCTTGCCTTCGCCGTCAAGGTAGTCCGCATCGAACGAATAGCCGACGTTCAGCTTGTCCCCGCTCATCTCGACCTTTTCGAGGTTCACGTTGAGCCTTGGGAATCTCTGCTTTAGCAGTGCATTTGAGGAGTCGATGTGTCCCTCTACGCCTAAGATGTTGAATCCTGTTATCATTCAATCACGTATTTTTATCTCCTACAAGATATTTAACTGCTTTGCTGGGAGGCGGAAAAAGGGACAAAAGCTATTTAATAAAGGTGCGCATCAATAGGTATATCAAATTTATGGTGCGTTTTGATGAGAGCGAATATCCTTCTGTTCTTTGCCCTTGCTGCGCTTTTTCTTCCGGTTGCAAATGCGACCTACACAGTCAGCCATCTCAACGTTACGATGAACCTGAACCGGAACACAAGCGCGCAGGTCAACGAGATGCTCACCGTCATAATAAGCAACGATTCCGTCAATCAGTACTCGACCAGCAGGGTCGCGCTGAATCTAACGCTCAGCAACTGGCAGTCCATAATAGGCTCATCGCTCGTGGAGCACATAATAAACCCGAACGGCGGAATATACAATTTCAGGTTCTTCCCCGGACCGGTTGTGAACATGAACAACCAGAACATCGCCTACGTGCTCCTCAGCTACACCATAGGCAACGTGACAACGGTCAACCAGACGGCTCCGAGAACCTTCCTGTACACGCTGCAGCCCAAGGTCTTCAATTTTCAGCACGGATCCAACGGCGAGTTCCTGAACCGCAACACGACCCTGACGATAAACCTGCCTGGCGGAGCAGTCGTGAAGACCGTGTACCCGCTTCCGGATTACCCGACTTCCGCGTTCACCAACAACTACGCGAACACGACCAGCATGTCGTGGTCTTCCGGGGAGCCGCTGTCGAAGTTCACGCTGGCGTTCGTGATGACCGAGGGCGTACAGACGGAGGTCACGAACTTCTTCCTTGGGATATACAAAACGCTTGGCATATTTGTGTATGTGATAATAGCCGCGGCCATAGTGGCGTTCATCCTTTACACGTACCTGAAGGCGGGAAAATAGGGTGCTGCGTTGCACGAGCATGAGACCAGGATATTGAAACTGCTCAAGGAGAAGAGAATATCCAGCCTTGAGGAGGTCGAGGAGGATCTCGGCCTGGACGCCGATGCGACCCTGTGGGCCCTTGACGGGCTGTCGAAGAGCGGAGCGGTCAAGGTATCGAAGGTCAGGACCTACCAGGTCGACATCGTCAACGAGGGCAAGGAGTATCTGGAATCGTTCCCGGAAGAGGCGCTGGCGAAATCAATCGGCAAGAAGGGCCGTGAAAGGATTGGCGACATAAAGGACAACGTAGCGCTCCTGTGGGCAAAGAAGAACAATTGGATAGAGATGCGCGAGGGCTATGCAAAGCTCACCAAAACTGGAGAGAGTGTGGCTGCGGGCGGCACGGAATACCCGCAGAGGAAGTTGCTGGAGAGCATAGCGAAAGCGGACGAAGGGAAGGTCGGACCGTTGCTGGAGAAGAACAAGGCGGATGCGGACACGCTCGTGAAGAGAGGATTGTTGCGCGTCAAGGAGCGCGAGAGGATAAGCAGCATAGAGATCACTGATATCGGCATAAAGCTCAGCGGCACAAAACCCGAAGGGGGCATGGGCGAGCTGACAAGGGAGATGATACTCAGCAGGAGCTGGGTCGGGAAGGAATTCAAAAAGTATGATGTTAACGCAAGTTCTGAGACGTTCTATCCGGCCAGGCAGCACATGATGCACGAGTTCATAGACATTGTGAGGAGCGCGTGGCTTAACATGGGCTTCTCTGAGATGGAGGGGCCGATAGTCGAGAGCGCCTTCTGGGTCTTTGACGCCCTCTTCTCGCCGCAGGACCATCCGACCAGGGACATGCAGGACACCTTCTTCCTTTCGAACCCCAAGCAGATCGACATAGAGGACGTTGAGATGCTGGGCAGGGTCAAGAAGGCCCATGAGGGGGGATGGAAGGAGGAATGGCGGGAGGATCTCGCAAAACAGGCGCTGCTGAGGACGCACACCACCAGCGTATCGGCAAGGCACATAAGGAAATTCGCCAATGCGGTGGAGAGCAGCTATCCGATAAAGCTCTTTTCCGTGGGCAGGGTGTACAGGAACGAGAGCATAGACTACAGGCACCTGGCCGAGTTCTACCACACCGATGGGATAATAATAGGGAACAACCTGACCTTCGCCAATCTGATAGACACGCTGAAGCGCTTCTACTCGCAGTTCGGCTTTGACGACATACGGGTAAAACCAGCCTATTTCCCATTCGTGGAGCCGGGCCTGGAGATCTATCGCTATGATGAAAAGCGCAAGAACACGATGGAGCTCTGCGGCGCTGGCATAATAAGGAAGGAGATAACGAAGGCGATGGGCACGAGCAAGACGGTGCTGGCGTGGGGCGCGGGCCTGGAAAGGCTGCTCATGAACTTTTCCGGCGTCGAATCGATAACGGACATCTACAGGAATGACATTGGGTGGCTGAGGAGCAGGCCCAAGATTGAGATATAGTGTTCGCATGGCTACGATAACCTATTCGATGAAGGACCTCGGCGATTTTGGCGCCGATGCGGACAGGCTGACAAAGCTAGTGGAATCTTTGGGAATGGAGGTGGAGGACATCAAGGACGGGGAGGTGACGATGGACATAACGCCCAACAGGCCCGACCTGCTCGACATTGTCGGGTTCAGGAGGGCACTCATGTCCTTCTCCGAAAGGAGCACTCCAAAAGAGAATGTTTACAGCATAGGCAAAGAGCCCGCAATGCGGGTAACCGTGGGGAAGGCGGTCAAGTCCCTGAGGCCGTACATAGCGGCGATGGTGGTCAGGAACGCGGACCTGAGCGGCGACAAGCTGAAGTACCTGATAAATTTCACCGAGAAGCTCTGCGACACTTACGGCAGGAGGAGGAGGAAGCTTGCCATAGGCCTCCACAATCTTGATGTCATCAAGGGCCCGCTGGTCTACGACGCGGCGCACAAAGGGGAGTTCGTCCCGCTCGGGGACAGCAGGAAGATGACGTTCGAGGAGGTCATAAAGAACCACGGCAAGGGCGTCGAATACGGCGACATCGTCACGGCAAACAACCCGAAGGCGCTCTATCCGTTCCTGTCCGATTCGAAGGACGTGCTCTCGCTGATACCGATAACAAACTCCAATCTGACAAGGGTCATGGGCAGCACAAGGAATCTGCTGGTCGAATTGACCGGAACTTCCATAAACGCGGTCGTGGATGCGCTGGGCATGATTGCCTGCTCCTTCATCGACGCCGGAGCCGAGGTGCTGCCGTGCGAGATAGTGTACAAGAACAGGATCATGCTCACCCCCCAACTGTCTTACAAGGAGTTCCGCATCAGGAAGTTCTCGGTGGACAAGACCATAGGCGCGATGATAGATGACGGCATGATGATAGGCCTTGCCAACAGGATGGGCAACACCGCGGTGAAATACGGGAATTACATACTGATCGACGTGCCGCCCTACAGGCTCGACGTGCTCAACGAGCAGGATGTGATAGAGGACATCGCGATCGCGTACGGCTATGGCAAGATCCAGCCGCTGCCGGTCGGAGGCTTCTCGACAGGCGTGCCAGAAGACTACCAGGAGTATTTCAACAGCACATCGCGGCTCATGGTGGGGCTCGGCTTCTCCGAGGCCATGAACACCTACCTTACAAGCGAGAGGCTGAACTTCGACAGCGTCGCGCGGAAGTCCAATCCGGAATCTGTTGTCAGCGTGGCCTACGCGAAGACCGAGGTCACGACAATGCTCAGGACATCGATCCTGCCGCAGCTGCTGCAGAACCTCGGCCAGTCCGCGCACGAGCGCATGCCGCAAAGGCTTTTCGAGATCGGAAGCGCGTTCAGCGTCGAGAAGGGCAAGGTGAAGGAGACCCACCTCATGGGCATTGTCAGCGAGCATTCGAAGGCCAATTTCGCGGAGATCAAATCCGTGGTCGAGGCGATAATGAGGCACATCGGCGGCGGCAAATACTCGATAGAGGACTTCGACGACCCCGCTTTCATAAAAGGCCGGTGCGCAAGAATGAGCATAGGCAATGATGTCGTGGGTTACTTCGGTGAGATAGCCCCGCAGGTGCTGGAGAATTTCAAGCTGGAGGAACCGGTGGTCGCGGCGGAGATGAGGATGGGCCACATGCGCAAGAACTGACCTCAGTCGGTCGTGCTCGCGGCTTCGTTCGCATGCTCTTCGGCTATCTTCTGCGTGATGCCCGATTTCGAGTTTAGATAGTTTTCCTGCCAGAGCCTGAACTTCGCCTGCTTCTTGATCTTGGATTCTTCCATCTTTTTCTGCCACTTTGCGCGCATCTTGGACCACTCAGTTTCGGTGT
Organism: uncultured Microcaldota archaeon; assembly: GCA_963741095.1. GTDB lineage: Archaea > Micrarchaeota > Micrarchaeia > Micrarchaeales > Micrarchaeaceae > CAIOIN01. The sequence continues at coordinate 127,438 of CAVUGN010000002.1, read as the reverse complement.
AGCCGTAGGGCGGGCTCTCCTTTATGGTCTTCGGGTTGTAGGAGTAGGTGTAGATGTCCTTGTAGTAGTCGTAATCGGTGTCGCTGGTGCTGGCTTGATCAGTTTTGACCCCTTCCTTTGAGAGCGCACCTATCAATTCGCCCAGAGTCGTCTTATCGCTCCTGTTGTCCGCGTTGCTTGGATTGTAGATTATTGTTATTCGCGCGTCGTCGAAATCAACTGCGGCTTTTATCACCGCTCCGAGAAGCATAAGCCGGTACTGGAGCCTCGCCGAGTGCGGTGTGTCCATAAGCTCGGCCTTCTTTAGGTTTGAGAAGGTCGCCTTCCTCACGATCCCGTATGGCATGCGGTACTGCTTCCCGTCCTCGATCACGTAGGGGCCGAGATTGGATCCTTGTGCGGCTTCGTTGGGGCCCGTTGCCATGGGTGCGTCTCTCCTGTCCATCATTTGTCACCGCTTTTCTGTCCTTCCAGCTTGCCCAGCATGAAGTTCGCCACGGGCTTTCCGCCGTTTATCGGCAGTGCGAAATAATCTTCGAGCTTGCTGCCGTAAGTCTTCCGGTAAGCCCTTGATGACTCAAGTTGCTTGATGTTCCTGATGTACTTGTCCTTCGAGTAGGACCAGCCCGGGTGGGTTTTCTGCCACTCGCCAGCAGGAGTGCTGTACTGCTTTTGTATCTTGTCCCTGTAGATTTCGGGGAAGATGTTGAATGTGCAGAATGGAAGCACCTCGCCGTCGGGCATCGCGTAATGGACGCCGCATTTCTCCACCCGGTGCACGTCATAGTTGTACTCGTCCTGGAAGTGCATCATGCCGAGGAACAGGCTCTTCATGTGGAACTTGCCCATGGCCGAGAAGTCATGCTTCAGGAATATGGACTTTAGCAGTTCGGTGAAGTTGACGCTCTTCGGCTGCTTCGTCCGGTCTATGAACTTGCCGAGGCCGAGCAGCGCCTTCATGGCTATGGCCTTTCTTGCGAGCTTGCCCTTCCCCTCCATCTCCTTGGTGGCGTTGTTGATGTACTCGAAGAGCCCCGGGGCGTCGACGAACTCCGTCAGGGGTATGATCTTGTTGTCTGAATCCAGGAAGAGGTAGCAGCCCGCGCCGCACGCGAAATGCACCGACAGGTCGTACTTGTATTCGCCCGTGAGTGCCTCGATGAACATGTTTACGCTGCCCACGTAGGGCACCGTGAACCAGTCCTGCCTCTTTATCACACCGTTCGTCTGCTGCTCTATCAGCTTTATCGCGCCGGGTATCGTTATTCTCTGCTTCTCCCTCATCCCGGTCGGCATCCTGCCCACCAGAGAGACGGGCTGGAAGTTTACAGCCCTTACCACATCCAGATTGTTGAGCGCGAAATTTATCATAGCCCCCAGCTCGTGCTCGTTCACGGTCCTTATGACTGCGGGTACAAGCACCACGCCGAGCTTGGATTTCTTCGCGGCATCGAGAATCATCGGTATCTCCCAATGGTTCTTCGGGTTTGTCCTCTTCGACACGCCGTCGAAGCTCATGTAGAGCGTGCTCGTGCCAGCATGCTTCAGCTGGTATGCAAGGTCGGGATTGAGCCCGATGTTTATTCCGGTGGTGTTGAGCTGCACCTGGTCGAACCCCTCCTCTTTTGCCATCCGCACTATGTCGAGTATCTGCGGGTGCATCGTCGGCTCGCCGCCGGTTATCTGTATCGCATTTGTCGAGATGGGCTTCTGGTTTTTCAGGTTCTTGAACATCTTCCTTATCTCGTCGAGGTTCGGCTCGTATATCGGCTCGCCCTCCTTTGCGAAGAAGAAGCAGTACCAGCAGGACATGTGGCACCTGTTGGTCACGACGACGTTGGCCAGTCCAGTGTGCGTCTTGTGGCGCTCACACATGCCGCAGTCGAACGGGCAGTTCGCGCCCTTCGTGTCGGTGGTGTAGTTTGGATTGTCGAATCCCCTTCCAGAATAGCCGTAATTCCTCATCTTCATGTACATGTCGTAGTCTTCCCAGTACTTCTCGATGGTCCACCCGTGTTCCGGGCATCGCTTCCTTATCATGACGTTCTCTTCGTCCTTGTAGAGTATGCCCTCTATGAGCAGCTTGCACTCCGGGCAGATGGTTGTGGTCCGGTCCACTATGGGCATGCGCTCTATCTCTTCGATGGTCCTGTGGTACGGGGCGAGCGCCGGATCGGTAGAAGCAGGGTTGTTCGAAGACGCAGACTTCTGGCTGGTTGAATCGTCTTTCACCCCTTCAGCATACACACTGTCCTGGCTGCTCATCACTTGCACTAAGGTAATTTTGCGATTTGAAAGTATTTTAAACCTATCTGCCCTGTTTTTTACTTTCATTCGGAAATTGCACGTCCATCGTGGATTTCTCATACCACTATGCCGAAGGCGTTGCGTATCAGCAGGCCGATGATGAAGAGTATTATGGCGGTCACGAACATTATGCCGGCCAGCTCGGTGAAATCCTTCTTGAAGTTGCTTCCCGTGAGTATGGAGTTGTACCAGCTCACCGAGGCGATTATCAGGACGCAGAGCGCTATTGATATCGCCATTGCGTTGTACATGGTGCTGGTCAGGAAGTAGGGCATCGCAAGAACGAGAGTGCTAAGGAAGTACGACGAGCCGGTGTACGCCGCGGCTATGAACGGTGAGCCCTTGAACCCCTGCTTCGCCTGTAGGTATGCTGCAGAGGCCATCGAGATTGATGCTGCCGCCCCGGCTATTATTCCGGCAAGGCCGGTCAGCGTTGTAGAGTGGTAAACGCCCAGTGATCCGGTGAATATGGCTGTGACCTCGACCAGCGCATCCGCAAGGCCGAGCACGATGAACGAGATGTATTTTATGTATGATCCCTGGATCTGGTCCGCGATCGCCTTCTCGTGCTCCTCTTCGTCTTTGATGATTGCGTCGAGCAGTTTCTCGTCCTTCTTTGGTATCAGAGATCTTATGGAGTTGTAGTTTCTGACCGCGGTCGCCTCAGTGCTTTCGAGGTATTTTACGACGAAAGCAGCGCCGAGCACATGCCGCAGGAAAAGCATGAAGTAGATTTTGGGGGTGTCCGGATGGACTTCCACACCTTTGCAGTACCGGCTCCAGAACAGGTAATGCTTGTGTTCTGTGGCCGCCAATCTTGAGAAGATGCCGGCAAGTTTTTTGTCTTTGCCTATGTTCGAGAGCCTTGTGTATATGGTGTAATCGGTTATTTCGTCCCTGCATCCTGCTATCGACACTTCCTTTAGGTTTTTTTGAGGTGACAATTGCCCACTTTTCGTAGTTAACATGCGCGGGGAGATATTAAATTCGCATTGCCCGGGCGAGTATCCGCTCACTCGATGCCGAACATGTACTTGATGTTCTTTATCAGCCCGCCGCCCTTGGGCTTCTGGATGTCGTCATCGTCTTCGTCCTTGCTTTCGGACTTGGCCCTGGCCTTCTGGCGCGACGGCTTTTTTATCATGCCAATCTTCGAATTGAGCGCGCTGATTGCGCTCTGCCCCATCTCGGTTATGCTGATGCCCTTCTCCGGCTCTTCCTCTTCTTCCGAAGAGTCTGGCGCGGAGCCTATCCAGCCGCGCATTATCCCAGAGGCGCTCGTCTTGGTGAACTCGCCGTCGTCCATGATCACGATGTTCGCCCTGGCCTGCCTTGCCTTTGATGCGTCTGCCTGAGTCCGGCACACCACGGCCCTGAGCTTGTTGGTCTTGTTCGCGGCTATGCTCGCCTCGAAGGGCTTTCTGGTGACAAGTATGGTGAGGTCATAGTCGTTGCCAAGGCTCTCCACCGCATCGTCAATCAGGTCCGTGTAGCTCTCGGACTCGTGCTCCTCCATTATTGCGGTGTTGCCCGCGGCGTTCACGACGTTCGCCAGAGCTATTCCATGGGATTCGTTCTCGCTTAGAATGTAGGCTTTCGTAGCATCCACCTTTGGCTGTCTTTATTACCGATTTTGAGTATTTATATCTTCTGCCGTTGGCTGCGATCGCGGGCATGAAAAGGCTCTTCCGCTAGTAAAGGGTTATTAATCTTCTCGTTTTGAGATTATATCGAGGTTTTATGAGAGGAAGAGACGCGCTAACAACATGCGAGTCTTGCGGCAGGAAGGTTCCAAGGAACAAGGCCGTTATAGACGAGAGGTCGACCACCTTCAGCACGGACACCCACACGCCACAGGACGTGAGGTTCTTTGAGAGGAGGAAGGTTTACTACTGCATAAGCTGCGCAAAGCACAGGGGCATTTTCGAGAAGCTCAAGAGGAAGGCTATCGAGAAATCCAATAAGATGATCTGATGGTAGAGGCGGAGGATCTTTTGATCTTCAAGCTAAGAGGGAAAGGCAAGAGCACCTCCGCAGTCGAAAAGCCACAGACCGTTGAAGCGGCGAGGGTCGAGCCGGCGGCAGAAGCGGCAGCACCGGCAAAGGCCGCGGAGCCCGTGCAGAAGCCCGCGACCCCAAAAGGCGAAGGTTTACTATCTGGTATTTTCGGAGGCAAGAAGAGAGAGTTGGTCCAGCCGGAAAAAGCGCAGGCGGCGCAGCCGATCGTGGCTGCAGGCCGTTTCGAGGTTGAGCCGCCAGTTGAAACGCAGGTGCACCCTTTGCCCGCGCCACAGCCCTCGACGATGCCCGAAAGGGTTGAAAGGAATGCGGGCAAGGAGCGCGACGAGGCAAAGGGCAAGTTCTGCGAATGGCATCCCTGGAGGCCGGCCTATGCCGTGTGCGACTACTGCCACAGGCCGTTCTGCTACGAGGATACTGTCGAATTCAGCCACGGTTACTACTGCCTTGAGGACATAGACAAGGTGTCGGAGAACTTTGCCCAGGAGATGTACGCAAGCTACAGCGGCATCAGCCTCATATCGGCGGGACTGTTCCTGTTCGCGTTCATCGCTTTCGTGTATTTTGCGAGCGGCCAGCTGGCGTACATATTCCAGGCCGTCTCTTCGTCTGGGTTGCCCAACTTCCTGGCAAATCTGAACTACAGCTACGGGAGCGCGCTGCTCGGGCTGGTGGTGACCGGAGTCGGCCTCTTCGCAGCCATTTTCATACTCATACAGTCGGACAAGGGCTTCGCCATAGGCCTCATCACCGGGCTTGCGGAGACCGTGCTGTTCAGCTACCAGTTCCTGAGCAGCGGACTGCTGTACATGGGAATCATAAGCGCCATCGGGCTTGTAGCGCTGATGCTGCTGGCATATTCGAAGGTCTCCTACGAGGTGCCGGAGCAGGTGCTCTCAGAGCAGTCGATATACTTCGGTTCGCAGGTTGGTGGAGGAGCGGCAGGACGGCAGAATCAGGTCGTCTTCTGATTTTAAGAATCATTCCAGCTTGATGGTCTCTCCGATTTTTGGGGAGTAGGCTTCGTATCCCTCCATTTTAAGATTCTCTGCGAAATCCGTAGTGTTGTTCTCGTCGCCGTGCATGCAGATGACAATCCGAGGCGCGGACTGCCTGACGTACTTGTACAGGTCGTCCTTGCCGGCATGCGCGGACAGGTCGTAGTAGAAGGTCGGTGTGCTTATCTTCACCGGGTTCTCGTCGATGATCACAACGCCCCGATCCAGAAGAGTGCGGCCGTTCGTGCCGGCAACCTGGTAACCGGTTATGAGTATCTTCGACTTCTTGTTCAGCTTTGTTATATAATTCAGGACAGGGCCGCCGTTCAGCATTCCCGCGGTGGTCAGGATTATTGACGGCTCGTTCAGCACGTCCTTCCTGTGGCGCTTGTCCTTTATCATCATGCACTCCTCGACCGCCTTTGACAGGACGCCGTCGTGCCTTATGAAATCCGGGTGCTTCAGTATTATGGTCGTGGCGGCCCTGGCCATGCCATCCACGTACGTTGCAGGTGTGAGCCTGTGTCTGTAAAGGATTGAGAGTATCTCCTGGCTCCTCCCCACGGCAAACACTGGTACCAGCGCCGTTCCGCCGTCATCCAGAGTGCTTCGCACGTTCTCGACGAAATCCTTTATCAGCTTGTTCCGGTCGGGGTGCTCCCTTGTGGCGTAGGTCGATTCGGTTATCAGCACATCCGACTTGACGACCTCGGCCCCCTTGTGGAGGTACTGCGCCTCCATCTTGAAGTCTCCGGTGTAGACCACGCGCCGGTTCTCCTTGGCTTTCGTCCTTTCTATCAGCGTTACCGCACTGCCGCTCACGTGGCCTGCATCGTGCATCTCTATCCCGAAATTGCCGAGCTCGCTTCTCGCGTGGTAATTCAGGCTTATGTACCGGTTCATGAAGCTCGATATCTGGCGCTTGTGGAACCTGGGCTGCATGTGCTCCTTCCTCGCTATCTCAAGCGAGTCGTCCAGAAGCAGCTCGGACAGCTTGAGTGTGGGCGCGGTGCCGAAGGTCGGTACCAGCTCGTTGTTGTAGATTACGGGGACGGAGCCGCTGTGGTCAAGATGCGCGTGGCTCAGCACCACTCCGTCGACGTGCGAGGCAGGGAGCGGGTATTCCGGCTTGTCACCCACTTTCACCCCGTGGTCGAGCATCAGGCTCTTGCCGCCGTCCTGCAGTAGCACGGCAGACCTTCCAACCTCTCTTGCGCCTCCCAGAAAATTTAGTAGCATCAATGATTACCATTCGTCGTGTTAAAATGAAGATTTGACTGCCGCCTAGTGCATTGGCTTCGAATCCAAAAACTAAAATACTTTCTATGGCAGTTTCTCGTGCGCGGTTTGCCTTGAACCGGCAGACATCGCCCCGGAGATGCTCAAAAGGCGATAAAGCTAATAAATATGTTTGTTTCTTAGTAGTAGTGATTCAATGCCTGACGAGGTAAATTTTGTTGATATTGTCGCGCTTAGCAGGATAACACCGGACACCTACGCCGAAAAATTCGGCGGCATGATAAACTCGTCCTTCTTCGATGCCTCCAACATACTGGCCACTCTGAGGCAGAAGGGGCTCGTCGATTTCACGACCTCGTTCCCGGGACAGAGCGCGGTGACCGTGACGGAGCTGGGCAAGAAGGTCATGGCCGATGCGATTGCAGGCACCGCTGCGGAATTCGGGCACCTGGATTATGCCATACTTACGCAGCTTTCTAACGGCAAGCGGACCATACAGGATCTGAGCGGCGCCATCAACATCAGGCCGACCGACCTTGCTATGCATCTCTACAAACTGGGGCAGCAGCAGTACCTCACGTACGAGTTCAGGAACGGGTTGGTGACCATAACGCTTACCGAGAAGGGCTTCGTCCAGGCGAGAAGTGGCATGCCTCAGACGCAGGAGGAGAAGACCGCACAGGCTGCAGCGGATGCACAGCAGCAGGCGGCGAATCCGATGTCGCAGGAGGGGCAGCAGCCGGCCCAGCAGCAATCTGGAGCGGCGGGTGCACAGCCAATGGGAGGAACCGGCCAAGCAGCAACAGCTGCGGCTGCGCAGCAGAAACCCCCGCTTGACATAAACCAGCTGGAAGCCAACATAAAGAAGGCGAAGATGAAGAGGATGTATTATGTGATTGCGGCTATCGGGATAATCGTGATCGTCGCCGTGCTGGCGTACATGATGAATTTGATCAAGTTCTAGCGGACAGCAACTGCGTATGGGTGAGTGAATGGCACTTTTAGACTACATGGAAGCTTATCGAATCCTGGAGAAGTACGGGATACGCAGCATCGAGAGCACTTATGTCAAGAGCGCGGATGAAGCGGTGAATTTCTCCAGGAACCGGAGCATAGTGCTGAAGGTGATAGCGCAGAAGGCGATGCACAAGTCAAAGAGCGGCCTCGTGGCGCTTGACCTGAATTCGAAGGAGAAGATAACGAAGGCCTATGCCGATTTGGAGAAGAAGGCGCAGGAGTTCGCGCCGTTTGAGATACTCGCGCAGGTCATGGCAAAGAAGGGCATCGAGATAATAATCGGCGGCAACACCGACCCGCAGTTCGGCAAGCTGATACTGATAGGACTTGGAGGCATATACGTCGAGACGTTCAAGGACGCGGCCAGCAGGGTCTGCCCCATAAGCACCTACGACGCAAAGGAGATGCTGCTCCAGCTCAAGTCGCACAATGTCATCGCGCCGAATCCGGAAGCGGAAAAGAGGGTCGTGGATCTTCTGATGAAGGCGTCGAGGATGTTCTATGACACGAAGATAAGCGAGCTCGACTTGAACCCGATCATAATAAACGAGACCGGCTATGAGGCGGTCGACCTGCGCATGATAGAATAGAATGCATGATCCTATGCCCGAAAACAAGAACTACGCAGACATTGAGGCCATAGTGCACCCGAGATCGGTAGCGATAATAGGCGCGTCTGACAATCCGGACAAGGTCGGGCACATAATCATGAGCAATTACGTTGAGGAGGGATATTCCGGCAAGCTTTATCCCATAAACATCAACAGCACTGGCACCATAATGGGGATCAAGTCCTACAAGAGCGTTCTTGACGTGAAGGATGAGATAGACCTTGCGGTGATAGCGGTGCCCGCGATGATAGTGCCCAGCGTGCTCGAGGAATGCGGCAAGGCAAAAGTCAAGGGAGTAGTGGTTGTGAGCGGCGGCTTTGCGGAGGTCGGCAATGTTGATCTGCAGAACCAGCTCGAAAAGGTCGCGAAGAAGTACTCGATGCCGGTGATAGGGCCGAACTGCTTGGGGGTGATGGATCCGAGATCAAGGAACAACACCTTGTTCCTGCCCTCGTTCAAGATCGACAAGGCAAAGGTCGGAGGCATCAGTTTCGTGTCGCAGAGCGGCGCCGTAGGAAGCTCGGTGCTGGACATGATAAACAACGAGGGTTTCGGGCTTGCGCGCTTCATATCCTACGGCAATGCGGCTGTTGTCGACGAGGTCGACATACTGCACTATCTGCTGCACGACAAGGAGACGAAGGTCATAATTTTCTACATAGAAGGCGTGAAGAGGGGCAAGGAGTTCATAGAGATAGCAAAGGAGGTTACGAAGGTAAAGCCGGTCGTGATAATAAAGGGCGGCATAACCGAGGCGGGCGCGGGAGCTGCGCATTCGCACACTGCTGCACTGACCGGCAGCTATCAGGCCTATGAGGCGGTCTTCAGGCAGTGTGGATTCTCGATCGCGAGCGACCTGAAGGACCTGCTGAACTTCGCAAAGGTGCTCAGCACGCAGCCCTTGGCTACGGGCAACAGGATCGCGATAATCACTAACGGCGGAGGGACGGGAGTGCTCACCACGGACGCGCTTTACAAGAGCGGCCTGAAATTGGCAACGCTGTCGAAGGATTCAGAGACGTCGCTGAAGAAGGTCATGCCATCGATAGTGAACATCAGGTTGCCCTTGGACCTTGCCGGAGATGCCGATGAAAAAAGGTTCGGCGATGCGCTCAACGCGGTGGAGAGCGACGACAATGTTGACGCAATTGTTGTGATAGCCCTGTTCCAGACGCCTGGAGCCGATTCGAAGCTTGCCGCGAGCCTGATACATTTCGGCACACAGATGAAGAAGCCGTTGGTCGTTATAAGCATGGGTGGCAGCTACACGCAGGCGCACAGGGCGATGATGGAGAGCTCCGGCGTGCCGGTCTACAGTTCCCCTTCTGAGGCCGCAAGCTCCATGGCGGCGCTGATAGACTATTCGAAGTACAGAGGCAAGATCTTATGATAAAGATCACCAAGAGCATAGAGAAAGTGATGGAGAGGGATGGGAAAGTAATATTCTCGATGAAGAGGGTGCCATACCCGTTCGTTGCCGACCACGGCGACGGCGACTACGTCTACGACATAGCAGGAAACAAGTTCATAGATTTCACAAGCTTCATTTCCGTTTACAATCTGGGGGAGGATGGCCGCGTAGCTTCTAGGAAGGCTGCCAAGGCGCAGATCGACAAGATGATGCACGCCGCATTCACAGACTTCTACGCCGAACTGCCAGTGCGCTATGCGGAGAAGCTGGTGACGATGTTCCCGAAGGGCTTCGGTCGCGTCTTCTTCTCCAATTCCGGCACCGAAGCGAACGAGGCGGCCATTAAATTCGCAAAGATATTCACGAAAAGACAGTATGTGATAGGCTTCTACGGCGCGTTCCATGGAAGAAGTTACGGCTCGTTGGGCGTGACTGCATCAAGCAAGACACAGAGGGCGCACTTCGGACCGTTCAATTCTGTGATTCATGCTCCTTATCCGTATCCGTACAGGTTTCCGTACGGAGACGCCAACGAGTGCGCAAGGTTCTGCATCTCTTACCTGAGGGACACGATACTTGAAAGGGATGTTGATCCCGAGGAAGTGGCTGCGATAATGATAGAGCCGATACAGGGAGAGGGAGGGTATGTAGTGCCGCCCAAGCTGTTCATGAAGGAGTTGAGGAAGCTTGCGAGCGAGCACGGCATACTGCTCATCGCCGATGAGGTGCAGTCCGGATACATGAGAACCGGGAAGTTCTTGGCCCTTGACAACTTCGGCGTCGAGGCCGACATCTACACGATGGCAAAGGCGCTGGGAGGGGGACTTCCACTAGGCGCCACTATCGCGAGGAGCTCTTTGGGGGACATTCCAAGGGGCGCACACGGCACTACGTTCGGCGGCAACCTGCCCGAGGTGGCTTCTGCTGAGGCAGCTCTTGATTACGTAAAAAAGAATATGAAGAGCCTGCAGGCAAAGGTCAAGAAGAACGGCAAAATGATCATGGACAGGCTCAACGAGATGAAGGATGACTACGAGATTGTCGGCGACGTAAGGGGCATGGGCATGATGATAGGGGTAGAGCTGGTTAAGGACAAGGAGAGCAAGACTCCGGCAATCAAGGAGAGCGATGATGTGCTTGTCGAGGCGTTCAGGAACGGCCTGTTACTGCTTCCGTGCGGCAAATCGGCCATAAGGATAATCCCCCCAGTCACTTCGACCGAAGCGGATCTGAAAAAGGGCTTGGACATATTCGAGGACGCGATAAAGACGGTCGACGCGCGCGCAAGGCGCCGCTGATGTCATTCTTTTTTCGACTTTGACGAGAGCATCTCGCTTCCCGCACCCTCCAGCTGTATTCTTGCCACGTCCTGCTTCCTCCTGAATCCGTTGAGTATCGCCTCTGCAAATCTAAGGCTTCTTGTGCTGTCGTATATCAGCCTCATCTTGCCGAAATAGAACTCGGCCTTTTCTACGTTGCCGTTCCGCAATTCCTCCAGTATCTCCCGCTTGAGCTCGCCCATCACATCCATGAGGCCGAGCAGGTAGGCTTCCGCCTCCACGCCGACTTCCTTGATCGATGGCACCACCCTCTTCGTCTTTATCCCGTAGAATATCGTGGCTTCCGCGTATTCCTGGTATGCCTGCCTTGAGTAGTACTCGAATCTCGTGTCTGACTTGTTCAGCTTTTTAACGCCTGTGTATGCCGCTTTTATCGTCTTGGCCGCGCCTTTTGGATCGTTGTTGTGCAGCATGGTTATCGCGCTCGCGGAATCGCGTATGATCTCCCTGCTCACGTCCGTCACGCTGTCGAACTCCTTCTGCTTATTCGACAGATACTTGCCTGTTTTACGTACGTCGTTAATCAGTTCCCTCAAATTTGTCGCCTTTGTTAATTTTTATGATATTATTCAGTTTGATTTTGCCAGATTGATTCTTTATTTCTTTTTCTTTAAGTCGTAGGACTTTATAACCATTGTCTTTCAAAAGCTTGTTTACGAATTTGTCTCTATTTTTAGTATAAGATTTTGAATGCCAGTATTTCCCATCACAGTATATTGCAATATTGGGCTCTAAAAAGAAATCCGCAAAGGTAGTATTTAGGAGTAGTTTTTGTTGTTCGTATTTAATATGTAATTCATTTAGCCACAGGCTAACTTCTTTTTCTATGTTAGTATCTTTTGATGGCGCATTAATATAGTTGTGAAGATTTAAGCAATGCTTCGAACAAAATTTTGTGCGCCTCATTTGGGAAGGGTAGACTTTGTATGATTTATGACAAAATTTACATATTACGGTTATGTTTGGACCGGAATCCTCTCTGTAGTTAAAACTGTTTTTCCCAGAATAATGTTTACTATTATACTTGCCCATACAGTATCTGCCACAAAATTTGCCGTGATTTTCAGCGACTGTATATTTTCTAACTGCAAATATTTTACCGCAATTTAGACATTTTCTTTCTATTTTTCCTCCCTTCCAAAACGGACTGTTTTTCCCAGAGTAGTATTTACCAACACATTTTATACTACAGAATTTTCGCCCTCTTTTAATTACAAACCATTTAGCAACTAAAAACTCTTTGCCACATGAAAGGCATCTCATTTTTTCTGCGCCGCTGAACCAACCGTTCGTCTCTATGCGATATTTGTTAAAACAATCTGTGCTGCAAAATTTGCCTCCACCTTTATTTATATCAGAGGGAAAAGTGAAAAAGGTTCTCCCACAATTTTTGCAACAACCGCTTATCATGAATAATTTTTATTTATACAAATTATTAATTCTTGAGGTATGAAAAATATACTGCTGCGCGTACCCACAATAGTCGCCGAATCTTTCGTTGGCGAACTTGCGCAGGTCCTCTATCTTCATATCATTTCCTTTGAAGTATACCCTCTCCATAGTCCTTTTAACCCAAACATCTATCGGGAAAGCCTCGAGTTTTCCGTATCCCATGAGGGCTATGCAGTCAGCCACCTTGTCGCCCACCCCTTTTATCTCCATCAATTCCTCTTTCAACGAATCGTAATCGAGTCTGCCTATTTTGTTCAGATTCATGCTGCTTGAACAATATTCTGCAGCCTCTTTCAGGTATCTTGCCCGAAAACCCGCACCGCATTCCATGAATTCTTTGATAGTAACTTCAGCCAGATCTGCGGTTTTGGGAAAACTCTTTGCCACAACATAGCCATTTCTGCCCAGTATGTCTTGCCCGAATCTTTCGACGATGCTTTTTGTTATCCTTCTTATGCGTTTCACGTTGTTATACTGCGAGATTATGAAGCATACGGTCGTCTCCCACGGATCATTGAGCGTGACATGCATCCCGTCATATTTTTTGATTGCGCGCTCCATGAAGTCATCGGTTGCAATGGCTGCGTATATCTTTTTTAGGTCATCATTGAGCCTCAGCCTAGTGATTACCTCTTTCTTCAGATGCGGGTTGTCGCCATCTAGGATGAGCTTCCCCTTCACCGAATCTCCGACAAACCTTACTTTCACCAGATTGCGGCCTGCAGGATAAGCGAGACTCTTTTCTTTGGGGTTGTATTCGCCGAAGAATGTCAGAGGATTGGCCGATTCGAAGGTGTGCCGCAGATCGAAGTGCGAGGTTGCTATTTGGCTGATGCGCTCACGTGCCAACTCATCTACCTTATGCCTTCATGAATTCCATGGGATTGAACGCGAATTTTTCTTCCATGAACGGCAGTACCTTTTCTAGAGGCATGCGCACCTGAGATCTGTCGTCTCTGCTGCGCACGGTCACCGTACCGTAATCCTTCGATTCCTTGTTCACGGAATCAAAATCCACGGTTATGCAGTAGGGCGTGCCGACCTCGTCCATTCTGGCATACTTCTTTCCGATCGAACCGGATTCGTCGGCGAATATCTTGAAGCGCGATTTTAGTATGATGCGCAACTTAGCTGTTGCTTTCTCGATCTCTGGATCCTTTTGCAGCGAAAACACCGCGGCTTGGTAGGGCGCCATGATCGGAGGCAGGCTGAGCAGCGACCTCTCGCCGTCCTTCTTGTAGAACACGTCGATGAGCATCCACACGTTCCTGTCAACGCCGAAACTGAGCTCCAGTACGTTCGGCATTATCCTCTTGCCATCGATCGATACCGACAGGTCCTGATTGGAGCCCTTCGTGTGCGATGTGAGGTCGTAGTCGCCTCTGTAGTGAAGACCGCCAACTTCCTTGAAGCCGCCCCAGCTTTCGATGTCGACCTCGAGATCCATGTGTATCTTGTTGTAGAATGCCTTGTCCTCGCCGCCTTTCTCGAAAAACCTGAACTTCTCTTCGGGAACCTTGAGAACTTTCGTATAGAACGTGTGTATGAGCGCCATGTGGTATCCGTAGAATTCGGGCACCGTGCCATCACTGACCAGCTCGCCAATCTTTTTCTTCTCCATCGTCCCCTTCTTGTAGGTTACGACGTTGACTGCCGGATTGCCCAGGTAATCGGTGTCGACTTTCCACGAGTTCGGGTCGAAGAATATCTGGAGCTCTGCCTGCGTCAGCTCTCTCATCCTGTAAAGGCCCTGCCTTGGCGATATCTCGTTGCGGTAAGCCTTCCCTATCAGCGCTATGCCCATGGGCAGTGCTCTCCTTCGGATGTTGAACTCCCTGAAGAAGTTAAGATAAGCGGATTGCGCAGTCTCGGGCCTTAGGTAGCTCTTGTCGGTCTTCTCCGGACCGAGGTACAGATCCATCATCATGTTGAATGCCTTGGATTTTGACAGTTGCCCCTTGCACTTTGGGCACTTTGCACCGCTCTGCTGCACTGCCTTGTCTATCTCTTCGGGGGTCGCGCCCTCCGACACCTCAACTTTGAGATCCGCAAGCAGGACGTCAGCGCGGTAATACGAATGGCACTTCATACAGCTTATTATCACGTCGTTGAATCTCTCCGCATGACCGGATGAGACAAGCGGCTTTTCTGGGAGTATTGTTGATCCCTCAATCAGGTAGTAGTTGTCGCTCGATTCCACGAAGAATGAGAGCCAGGTGTTCTCGAACCGCCTCTTAATGAGCGTCCCCAGATGGCCGTAATCGTATATGCCGGCGAGACCGCCGTATATCTCGGCGCTCTGCCAGAAGAGACCCCTGCTTTTTGCCAATGCAAACAGATCATCAATGTTCATAAGAATACCTTCAGTCTTGGTGAAAACTAGACCGGTATAGTTATCATCAAAGAGTTTATTATAATTGTGTGCACTATTCATTATCGGTGCTATTCTGGCAGAAATGACGTTCGAGCAGCAGAGGGAAAAGGCCTTCAGCAAGACAAAGAGCGAGATAAAGGAAGCCTACGCTAATGAGGAGTACGCGCTCATGCAGGCGATAAACGCCTACCTTGAGACCTCGAAATCCTACAATCTGATGTACGAGCGCCTTTCTGAGTGGTACGGCATATACTACCCCGAGGTGAAGGTCGCTGACCAGGAGAAGCTTGCAGAGCTTGCGCTTGTGCTCAACGACAGGAGCAAGCTTAGCAAAGAAGCAATCAACGCTGTTTTGAAGGACGACAGGAAGAGCGCAGAGATATTCGAAAAGGCATCCTCATCTATGGGGAGGCAGATGAACGAGAATGAGAGGAGGGCGCTGGTGGGATTCGCCAGGTTAGGAAAGGACGCGAAGGAGGCCCTGGACGAGCTTGACAGTTACATGAAAGGTGCATCGAACAGGGTGATGCCGAACATCACTTATCTGACGGACGAGAAGGTGGCGGCTGAGCTGCTGAGCAAAGCTGGTTCATTGGAAAGGCTTGCGACGATGCCTGCGAGCACGCTGCAATTGCTAGGAGCAGAGAAGGCGCTGTTCAAGCACCTCAAGTTCGGTAGCAAGGCGCCGAAGTACGGTGTTCTGTTCAAACTGACGCAGATAGGCGGCGCCAAGCGCGAACTTAGGGGCAGGATAGCCAGGATATACGCCACGAAGATAAGCATCGCCTCAAGGGCGGATGCATTCTCAAAGAGGTTCATAGCCAAGGAGCTGAAGGAGGCCATTGACAAGAGCATGAGGAACATGAAGACCGGCAAGAGCAAGCCGGCAGCTCCCGTAAAGGACAACAGGCCGCCAGCCGCACCAAGGAAGGAGTGGAGCGGCGATAAGAACAGGAAGAGCACCTGGAGCGACAGGCCGCCGTCACAAAGAGGCCCGTCAGCAAGGTTCAAGCCCCATGAAAGGCGCAGCAATTTTAAGCGTTTCAGGAATTAGGCGCGTTTCGGGCGTTTCCAATCGGTATCTCAGTGCCGGTAATGCTCCAGAACAAAGACAAAGGTATTAATAGATTTTTCGACTAAATAGTATCGCTGTTTGTCACTGCTTTTATGCTTGTGAGCTTATGGTAACCGTTTACGATGTGAAGGCTTCAGACGTTATAATCCTTGCAGCTGAGAGGCTGCACGACAAGCTGAAGAAGCCTGCCTACATGGATTTCGTCAAGTCGGGCTCTGGAAGGGAAAGACTTCCGAGCGACCCGAACTTCTGGTATGTGAGGAGCGCCTCGATACTCAGGCAGGTCTACATGAACGGCCCTGTCGGCGTGTCGCGCCTTAGGACCAAGTACGGAAAGAAGCAGGAGCATGTGGTGCACAAGAAGCATCATGTCAGGGCTGGAGGCAGCATCATAAGGGATTCGATGATTGAGCTTGAGAAGGCTGGCTATGTGAAAAACACAAAGGCGGGAAGAGTGATAACGCCCGCAGGCAAGTCCTTCATGGACAAGATATGCAAGGAGGTCAGCAGCAAGCAGTAAGGAGGTACTTGCGATGGCTGAAGAAGACGAGGAGCAGAGGTACCAAAAGGAGATGCGCAAGAGAGTAGCAGAAGCAATGAGGAAGCAGCAGATAGATCAGCAGAAGAAGGAGATAATGAGGCAGTTCCTCGAACCCAACGCTTACGAGCGTATGATGAACATAAGGGTCTCGAACCCGGAGCTGTACGATCAGCTTGTTGGCCTGATCGTGAACCTCGTGCAGACCAACAGAGTGACAGGGAAGGTATCGGAGGCACAGTTGAAGTCGATACTTGAAAAAATATCATACAAGAAGGAACCGACAATTGCGTTTAAGCATAAGTAGTGTGTTGTATGTCGAAGAAATCAAGGAGTTTCAAGATGACGCTGGGAAACAGGAACAAGCGTGCCAGGAGGCTGCCGCTTCTTGCATCGCTGAGGACGCACAGGAGGCTTCAATCGAACCTGTTCGGCAGGGACTGGAGGAGGAACAAGCTAAAGCTTGACGTGAATTAAATGCAAAACCGATTGATAACGATAAACATACGAAGGTATCTCTCGACGCAGCCGAGAACCAAGAGGATAAACAAGAACGTCAAGTTCCTGATAGAGCGCGTGGCGCACCTTACGAAGACAGAGCCTGGGAACGTCAGGATAGACCAGGGCCTCAACACGCTGATTTTCAAGAAGTACTCGAAAACAATGGCGCCGATGAAGGTCAACGTCAACATAGACAACGGCGTCGCTACGGTGACGCAGTTCGTCGAGAAGGCTGCCAAGAAGGAGGAATCTAAGGCCGCAGCAGCGAAGGAGCCGGCCAAGAAGGCTGTGGAAGTCAAGAAGTAATGTTAAAAGCGTTTTTTATGGAATCGGTCAAGTACAATATCAAGGGTAGCGGCTACGTTGGTGTTTTTGCAACTGCGTCCGACAACCTGGTCTTCGTGGGCAGCGGGCTGACCGACAACAACAAGAAGATCATGTCCGAAGTGCTTGGAGCGAAGGTCGTCGAGATGTCCGTGTCCGGCTCCGACCTTGTTGGATTGTTCGCAAGGGCGAATTCCAACGGCATAGTGGTGTCGAGCCTGATGATGGATGATGAGGTCGAGGTGCTGAAGAGATCGGGCCTGGGCATCAACATAGGCACCATAGAAAGCGACCTCAACGCGATAGGCAGCAACGTGCTGTGCAACGACAAGATAGCGATAGTCAATTCCGATTACGACCTGAGAGCGAAGCAGCAGATAGGGGACACGCTCGGCGTCGAGGTCATCGAGGCAAAGATAGGAGGTTTCAGGACCGTGGGCGCGAACAACATACTCACGAACAAGGGCCTGGTCGTGAGCAACAGGTGCACCGATCAGGAGAAGGAAAAGATCGAGAACTGGTGCGGATTCCGGTCGGAGAAGACGACCGCGAACATGGGTTCCCTTTACGTGGGGCTTTCGGTGATAGCGAACTCGAAGGCAGTGATTGCCGGGGAGGAGACGACGGGCTACGAGCTGCAGCGGATAATGGACGGGTTGGGTTCGGAATAGTGCGGTAAACACTTAAATGCAAGCGTGGAATTAGTAAGGGTGCGTTCATGGCCGAAAATGAAGAGAGAGAAAATGCGGAAGGTATCGAAGAGCTCAGGTACATGCAGCAGATCTACCAGAACCAGTACGCTGTGCTTAACAACACGATGAACATGCGCCTGCAGGAGGTACAGATGCTGAGCGCGGTGCAGAACACCCTGGAGAACAGCGAGATGATGAAGGGCAAGGAGACGCTGATGCACGTCGGCGCCAGCGTGTACATGAAGACTGAGGTGAAGAACGCCGGCGCGGTGATAGTGAGCATAGGCGGGGGTTACCTCGTCGAGAAGAACATCGAAGAGGCGAAGGGTTACATCAGCAGAGTGATGACAAAAAGGACGGAATTGCTCAACGGCCTGGCCAAGAACAGGAAGGACCTGCAGAACGCGCTTATCGACATATCGTACAAGATGGAGAAGGCCATCAGGTAGGTATATCCATGTTTGATGAACTGAAAAAGAAGCTGAAAAACGCAGTCAGTTCCTTCATAAAAACCGAGAAAGCGGAGATAGAGGCGAAGCCGCAGGTTGTGGCCGAGAAGACGCCCGAGATCGCCCCGGAGGTCAAGGTGGCTCCGGTAAAAGTCGAAAAACCGGTCAAGATAGAAGAGATAAAAGTCGCTGCTCCTGAAACCGAGAAGGTTGTCGAGAAACTCGTTGAAAAGGCGCAGCCGTCTCCGGCAACGCAGGCAAAAACCGCGGAACCGGCAGAGAAGCGCAAGGATAGCCTGATCAATCTGTCGCTCAAGACGAAGATAAAAAGCGTCTTCGTGGGTACGGTAAAGCTGAGCGACTCCGACATAGACAAGTTTCTGGATGCGATGAAGGTCTCGATGCTGCAGTCAGACGTCTCTTACGAGACAACAGAGTATTTCTTGGCAGATCTCCAGAAACGGTTTAAAGAGACGCCGGTCAGCTCCAGGAACATAGAGGGCGAGGTCACCGGCATGATAAGGAACTCCCTGCTCTCCGTGCTGACAAGCACAAAGAACTTTGATATGATGCAATTGATGAAGGACAGGATATCGGAAGGCCGCAAGCCGGTAAAGATACTCTTCCTGGGGCCTAACGGGACCGGGAAGACCACCACCATAGCGAAGCTCGCCTACAGATTCAAGAACGCGGGGATAAGCAACGTCCTGTCCGCAAGCGACACTTTCAGGGCCGCAGCAATAGAGCAGATAGAACACCACGCGAACAAGATAGGCGTGCCGGTCATAAGGAGCAGCTACGGTTCGGACCCGGCCAGCGTTGCATTCGACGCGATAGCCTACGCCACCGCGCACGGCATCGATGCGGTGCTGATAGACAGCGCGGGCAGGCAGGAGACCAACAAGAGCCTCATAGACGAGATGAAGAAGATGGTGCGGGTGGCGAAGCCCGATCTCATAATATTCGTCGGCGAAAGCACGGCAGGCAACATGATATCCGAACAGGTAAGGGAGTTCGGCAAGTTCATGAACATCGACGGGATAATACTCACGAAGCTTGATTGCGATGCGAAGGGCGGCGGCGCTCTCTCCATCGCGCACACGACGGGCAGGCCCGTGCTGTTCTTCGGCACAGGCGAAGGCTATGACGCGCTCGTGCCCTATGACCCGAACTTCGTCATAGACGCCATACTCCCCAGCACATGATGCAACATCTTTATAGTTTGCCTTGTTTTATTATCTAGCTTGATGGCATGGACAAGGAACTACGCCGTTTGGAGAATGCCGTATTGGCAAGGCTGAAGGGCAGGTTCGTGAATTTGCGCTCCGTCGAGGAAAGGAACTACCTGATAACTTCGGTCGTGAAGGCTCTTTCTATTGAAGTGACCAATGAACAAGTTCAGGAGATAATAACCGACATGAGCGATCTTTCGCCCATAAATGAGATGCTGGTGAGCGATGACGTCGAGGACATAATGATAAACAACACCAGCAACATATTCGTGCAGACCTCTAGCGAGGGGTGCAAGAAGCTTGACAAGACCATGAACAACACCGAGGAGTTGGACCGCTTCGTGGACAAGCTCAAGCTCTACGCGACCAATGAGGCGTCCAAGGGCAACATACTTGACGTGCACCTGCCGACAGGCAGCAGGGTCAACATAATATCCTCGCCGTTGGGCTATGACGTGACGGTTAGGAATTTCAAGAAATCGCCGTTCAGCATACTTGACCTGGTAAACAGGAACGAACTGAACTACGACATGGCGGCCAGGCTCTGGCTCTATGTCGACGGGTTGAAGGTAAGGCCGGCTAACATGCTCATCGGCGGAATGCCCGCGGCGGGAAAGACGACGCTGCTCAACGCGATGTTCTCCTTCTTCAGGCCGGAGCAGCGCATAGTCACCATAGAGGAGACCTACGAGCTGGACACCGAAACGCAGGAGAACTGCGTCAGGCTTGAAACGACCGAAGACATGCCCATGGAGGACCTCGTGAAGAACGCCCTCAGGATGAGGCCTGACATGATAATAATAGGGGAGATACGAGGCGCAGAAGCGAACGACATGATAACAGCAATGAATGTCGGAAAGATATCGATGGGCACCATACACGCGTCATCCACGAGGGACATGGTGAACAGGCTGCTGCACACGCCGATGAACGTGCCGAGGGACATAATACCGGTGATAGACGCGCTCGTCATAGTGTCGCTCGTCTACACGGGTGGCAAGCCGTTCAGGGCGGTAACGCAGGTGTCAGAGGTATCGGGCATTGAAACACAGGTGCTCCTATCCGATCTTTACAAGTTTGATTACCGCACATTCAAGGGATCCCCGATACTGCCCAGCGTCACCTACAGGGACACGGTGGCCAAGCTTCTAGGGGTTCCGCCTTCGGACATACTCGGCGAGGAGAAGGTGCGCGCGGTTATTCTTGAAAAGATGAACCAGCTCGGCAAGAGGGACATGAAGAGCATAAACGAGATGGTAAAGAACTATTATGATAATCCGGACGAAACCTGCAAGAAGCTTGGGGTCACTGATCTGTCTCCGGTGATAAAGGTCTGATCTTGCCGGGGAGCAAGGAAATCTTTTATGTGTGGTATGCATGATGGCTATCTTGATTGTTCTGGCGACAATAACTTTCTTTTCGACCATGATCGGGGGCATAGTGGCAGTCAAGTACAGGAGAGTCCTGCCCTACTTCTTCGCCTTTGCATCTGGCAGCCTCATCTCAATCGCGTTTTTTGACATACTTCCCGAGAGCCTGAGCATAGCGAGCTCGATAGACCTACCGGTGAGGACGGTTCTCACCGTTGTCGTGATATCCTATCTGATCTACAGCTTCCTGGAGAAGGTACTGCTGACGCACCATTACGATGAGAATGACGAGCACGGGCACATCATGGGCCCCATAGGCGCTAGCAGCCTTGTTATCCACAGCTTCCTTGACGGAGTTGCGATAGGCACAGCCTATGCCGTGAACCCTTCGGTGGGTCTCATAGTCGCTTTTGCGGTCATATTCCACGATTTCACTGATGGGATAAACACCGTCACGCTCATGCTCAAGAACAAGCAGAAACTGCTTCGGACGCAGCTCTTCCTGATCATGGACGCGCTTGCCCCGGTCGTCGGAGTGGTGTTCACCTCTGCGGTCAACATAGGCGAGGGGGCGCTGGCGCTGCTGCTCGCCTTCTTCGTAGGGGAGTTCCTCTACATCGGCGCGTCGCACCTGCTGCCGGAGACCCACAAGCACACCTATTGGAAGATGATGCTGTTCATGGGGCTTGGCGTCCTGCTGATATACGTGCTCACTTCGCTCATACCGTGAAATCGCATTGAGATTTGCAAAGGATTTTATGAACATAGTAATATCAGTGCCGGTCGATGAAAACCTCGCATCATTCATAGGCAAGAAGGGCTCGGAGAATAGCATAACCTTCTACAACAGGAAGCTTGAGAATGACGTCGTTGTGGTGCTCTATCCCAACCAGGAGGACGAGAAGGTTTACGCGCTTGCGCAGTCCCTGCTGCTTTCCACCCAGGTCGTTCTGAGCACCTTGGCAATGGATAGGAGATTCGGGGAGGCCCTGATAGCGGCGTCGCTGCTCGGGCGGCCGCTGCTGCTGACCGATGACAGCGACGCGGAAGGGATATTGAAGGGTTCGGGCCTGTCCGGCTACCGTGTGGTATCGAGGGCCGAACTGCTGGATGCAGTGCGGAAGAGCGCGCAGCCGGCAGGCGAAGGGACGATAAGAGTTGACATAGACAAGGGCTTCCCGGTCAAGGGCGTGGGCACCGTCGCACTTGGAATAGTTACCAGGGGCGTGATAAGGCAGCACGACAAGCTTTACCACACGTCAGGCAAGCTCGTGGTGGTTAGGGGCCTTCAGAGCCAGGATGTGGATATCACTTCTGCCGACAGGGGCACGCGGGTCGGGGTCTCGCTTAAGGACATATCGCATGAGGACATCGGAAAAGGTGATCTGCTGACTGCGACGCCGGTCGGTAGGGCCAGTAGGATTTCCGTCGAATTCACGACTAGCAAGATGGCTGTGGAAAAGATGGTGGAGGGCGCGCAGTACAGGCTCGTCATGGGCTTCGGATTCAGCGATTGTGCGGTGACCAAGGTCGATGGCAATGTGGTTGAGCTTGATCTCAAAGCGAAGCTGCCGGCAGAGGTGGGAACGGAGGTGCTGCTCATAAGGAAAGCGATGCCGAGGATATTCGCCGCTGGCAGAGTGAAAAGTGTGCTGGGATGATTGATTAGGCATCAATGACCTCCACGATCTTGCTTCTGCTGCTAAGGCCTTTTAGTATCCGCACGTGTGATTTTGAGACGTTGAAGTGGTCTGCAAGCATTTCTATCAGGCGGATGTTCGCTTTGCCGTCCGATGCACGAGCATTTACCTTCACCCGGTAGCTGCCGTCTTCTCCTTTCACGATGACGGGAATCCGGGCATTCGGGGTTACCGTAACGTTTATTCGCATGGTCTGATTTGAAGATCAAACCTTGATATGCATTTGCCTTTCCAAGGCTTTCTATGGTTTTCCAGGTAACCGGCCTTAAAAAAGAGTTATATTCCTTTGCAGTTAAGAAATCTTAGTGAGACGGTGGCATTACGTGAGCTATTCTGTGCGGCAATATTGCTTTTCGCATTGATGATGCTGGCTTCCAATACGCATGCCGTTATGGCGGCGCCTACCACAACAATTTCAAGCGCCCCTCTGACAACGACCCAGTCAAGTACCACCGTTATTACTACTACGACAACAATATCGACGGTAGGAATACCGATGGCGCAAAACACAACGTTCTCAAGGGACTACCTAAAAATTATTGCAGGGGGCAGTGCGAATGTAGATTACACAATCAACAACAGTTTTGATAAAAATACCTCGAATGTCACGGTTTGGGTTCACCATATTGGATTTATGAAAAAAGGTCTGACAATCAACCTGAGCAAAGCTTCGGGGACCGCGCCTTTTTCGGGTGTACTTACGATCAATGCAAGCCCGGCCGCATTATTGGGCAATGATTTCAGATTGGGCTTATTCTTAAATCAATCAGATGCCGCATCCAACACCGCGCTTCTGGCGATTTTGACTTTTGATGTTATCAAGGCCGGAAGTTTAAATACAACGACGATTCCGGTCTCTACTACGACAGCGCCGGGCACCACTATTGCGACGGTGCTCACGACAACAGCAGCGGCTTCCACGACGGTTCTCGCAACAACGACAATAGCATCAACGAACAGCTCTTTCTCCGTAGGCAGCATCTTGCCATACGTAGTGATTGGCATTGTGATAATTGTAGTGGTATACGCGCTTGTAAAAAGGAGGGAAAGGCCGCCGGCGGTACCGTTCGATCTTGTTAATAATTAAGGGTATGCCAGTCTGAAGTTCGGCATTATGCGGCCCCGTACAACGCGGCGAGCACGCCGCCTAGGATTGCGATTATGCCCAGCGCAGATATCAGGTAGATTATGCTGGATTTCTTCGCAATTTTTAACAGAAATCCTATGAAGGCCAGGCTTATGAGCGTCGCAACCACTATTGATATCAGCAGCCCGTAGATGCCTAACGCAGCTATGCTCGAGTATACCGAGGCCTTGCTCACAACCAGTGTGAGCAGAACCGCGCCGCTTGTTGCTAATATCATGTTTATGAATGAAAGCCTGAACGCCTCGTCAGTTTCCACGTTGAGGAGCAAAAGCGCGCTGGTTGTTGTTCCGGATCTGCTGACTCCCGGCAACGCTGCTATGCCCTGTACGATGCCGACTATCGCATAATCCTTGAAGCCCATCTGTTCCACGGTCCTTCTGTTGGCGTTCTTTGCATACTTCGATCTGGAGTATTTTATGAAAATCGCATCGCCGATCAGTATTACCCCGAGGATGAGCATCGGTATGCCGACGTTGTACGTGCCTTGCAACGATTTGACATACAGATAGAGCACGCTGCCTACGATTCCCGTGAATATTGTCGATATCACGACATACTTGAGCAGGAACCTTGCCTCTTTGCCACCCTTGCCGAATACGCTCATTATCATCGAGACGACTTCCTTGCGGAAGTAGATTATCGCGGCAAATATCGTGCCAATCTCCATGAAGAGCCCGAAGGTGTAGGCGTCGTTGAATGACAGGTGTAGCAGGTACGTTGCGAGTATTATTATCTGGGTCTTGCTGCTTATCGGCAGCCATTCTGAGATGCCTTGCACCGCCCCGAGAGCTACACCGTAAATTGCCTGCTGTGAGAGCGTCACGGAAAGAACAAGGAGACTTATTAATTTTTCTAGCATGCAAACCGCGATTTACAATATGTCTGGAAGGTTATTTACTTCTTGCCCAATTGGAACGGGTAGAAGGCAAAAGCAAACAGGAAACCAGTTGCCATGCGCCCCATTCAGTCTCTTCTGAGGTACGCCCGATTTCCATCGGATATGGCGTACAACTGCACCATGGCGTCTGATTTGGTTTCGTAAATGTTTTTTAGCATTATGCTGCGCTCATTCCTTGGATAATAGTCGCCCAGCCTTATTACTGCATAGATCTCTGGCTTGAAAATCTTTGAATAGGAGTGGTGTCCGTCTGCCACCATCTTTAGTACGTCCTCAAGAGGGGATCCATGGGCATCAATCAGTTGCATTGTTCTGTTTCGGACCATAAGTTCAGAGAATGACGAATTTGTGTGAAGATCGAATGAGCCGTCCTCATGTTTGTTGATATCTGGTTTGCCAAAGCCAAAGAACCAGGCATAGTGGTACACGATATTGCAGTGTATGCCTGACTCGGGGGTAGCGCCCCTTATGAAAAGTGCCTCCCTTTCATCTTTTTCTGGTGCTCTATCAAGTACAAATTTTGGGGGATTGAATTTCCGCCCGAGAAGGTACTGCAGGAAATAGTTTTTGCCCTCGAAGGTCTGCCCTTCGATAGTAGGGCAGTTGAATGGATCAAACCGTTCCAGAGTTCTTACCATCTCGTAGAAGGATATCATCTTAGGGATGTTATTGCTCATCTCTTGTGGCAGTGTATCAGAGTACGTGGTCTGCTTTCCATCCTGGAATATGGTGTAATTTGAGCTTTTTCCACCAGGAATGCCCCACGTCGTGAATATGTGGTACTTTCCTTTGATGGAAGAGTCTGCAATGACTCTCCAATTGAATCCGTCGAGCAGCTTCCAGAATGAGAAGGTAATCTCGTTCACGAATTCAGCAAAATCACGATTTGATAGCGCACAATACTGATTCATTTCGGCCAACGAGGAATCGTTTTTCGGGTCAAATATTATGAGCTCTTTCAGGTCCGCACCATCAAAGCGGCTATTTTTCTTGAGAATGATGTTGAGATACCGTTCTAGAGTATTTCTTTTTTCGAAGAGCGTTGATTCGTATCTGCCCAGGTTTTCGCTGGGAAGAAGCCCGGATGCGTTGGATTTGTTAGCGTAGTCTCCAGGATGTTCGCTTCTTGCAATAAATCTCTCGCCCCGGCGGAGAGCTTTCATGGCTTCTTTCAGACTTTCGTATATGGTTGGTACTAGTATGCCATTATCCCTTACATAATGTGCAATGGCACTTTTCGGTTGAAGCGGGGGGTTAGAAAGATAGTAGTCGGTTATCATGGCCTTTGAGAGGACATGCTCGTTTGAACTATTGGTTATCATAAAATCCGGTAAAATCGATTGGCTGATTTTATCTTATTAGGCGAATCGGTAGATTATTGTCGTGTGTTATTAGATATTTAAGGTTTGCTCTCGCAGGGGAAAATGAGGGGTATGAGCACCCATTAGATGATAAGAGCCGTTAACACCGTTATTTTATAGTTTGGGTGACAATCACTTTCATGGGAGAATTGGGGATGGGGGCGGTCATCGCAGGCACTGTCTTCTTTATCTGCTTTTTGATCAACATATCTCCCCAAGCTAGATGGCTGCTATTAGTGGTTGCCATAGTACTTTTTATTGCTGGATTTGTTGAGATGCACTTCAACTCGCATTAAACTATTATGGGTTGATCCTCGTCATGGAAAAAGTAATTTCACTTTGGTTGCAACCAGATAAAAAAGTGCAGGATGAGATTTTTCAGATTATTAAGAATTTTTCTAAGAAATACAAAGTCTACCGCGACTTGAAGGGATATAAGGGCCCGCATATCACAATCTTGGAGGTACGCAGCCGTAAAGAAAATTTTAAAACAGTAATAGATAGAGTAGAAAATTTGGCAGCCAAAACCGCGCCATTTGCGTTGGATGTGGAGGGAGTAGGATATTTTATGAAATTGGATGCATCACGAAAGCGCAATTTTGTGATATACTTAAAAGTTAAAGCTAGTGGAAGACTAACCGCACTTAAGGGTTTGGTGGATAGGGAATTCCCAGAATCGGCAGAACAAGAAGGTAGAAGATTTGTCCCGCATATCACCATAACGCATGGTGAGTTGAATAAAAAGGACTTTTGTCGTACCATCAAAGAGTATAGGAATTTTGCTTTTGCTAGAAATTTTGTTGTAAAAACCGTGATGGTTTCTGAGTTTGATACCGAGTCTAAAAAAGTTAGGATAAAAAGTATTGCCTTAAGAACTAAGACTTAGATAGCACCGAATATAAGAAATCCGGAACGAATAGAAATAGAAGAGGATTTAGATTGCAAGTATATTATTGGGTAGCCTTATTTACTTTGGTAGGGGAAACAGGAGTATAAACGTTTGTTTGATGGTAAAAGTGGGTGACTACATAATTCAGAAGTGTAGTCGCCTCTTCTGTTCTTTTCTAATATCCCTTATATTCTTTCAAGTAACTTTATTTTAGGCTGTCATTCCTTTTTATTCGCTGTTCATTTTTGTACGACCTATTTGTCCTTCGTTTGTTCTGCTCGTACACCATCTTCCGGTGCTTTTCCTTAATTTTGTCCCATTCTTTCTCGTATATCCAAAAGGTAATAATTGCGAGGACAACAAAAGTACCTGCAATATAGTAATCACCAGCCCCCAAGAAGAAGGCGAACATGGCGAGCAATACGCTTATCAGTATTTGGTAGCGTGCTATAACCCTAAGAAATTCCTGATTTTCTATATATTCCACTATGTCCGTTAACTTGTCATCAGTATATTGTTCTTTTTTTAAGTATTCGTTATTCGGATCTGGTTGCAATAAATCACCCATACTAGATCATATGTCTGCTTCCTCACTATCTTTCGAACCAAAAATTGATATAGGAATATGCTTTGGGGTTGGAGATAGTGGCCTTTACTTGCAATTGGGCTTTGTATGATTAAATATATAAAATAATACTGCGCAGCGCGATCCACAAGCGTTACTTGGACTTGTCTTTCATTACCTTTAAACTTGCCTTCACAAGCTTCTTCACTAGTGCTATTGGTATCTCTCCGCCTGCTGGGAAACTAAGAATACCTTTTGTTGTAGCATAACCTGCAAGTTCCTTTTTATAGTCTTGTATTACTGGGGGACGTAAGTGTAGGCGTATATACGGTTCCTTAAAGCTGAACCAGACAAACATTCCATCGTAATCATAACCTTCATAGGAGTATCCAGGTATTTGAAAATAATCCGTGCGTTCAGTAGCATCAGGCGCTACTTTCCGTATCGCGGCTCTAATTCTTCTTAGTTTACCTTGTACGTCCTTCGGGCATTTTGCTATATACGCAGCCGCCTTGCTAGATCCCATTAAATCAGACTTGCCTTTAGCCATAATCCCACCAAGTTCATTTTATTCTTGTATAAGATATTATAAAAAAACTGTGTTAACTTTATTCAGAATTATGCAAAACATTAAGTAGACGTAAGGATTCGACTATCTGCTATTCATCATGTCCCCAATTCCGACCTGGAGTTCATATCTCATACATACACGACAGGCTCACTTCTGTCGTCGTAAGATATACTGTCTGGGGTTGCTGGGATTTGAACCCAGACTTGCAGGTTACTTCATGTATTGTAATTCCAGATCCTCATCATCGCGTTAGCTCAAATTTTTTAAACATCTGGAGCCCGCCGCGCTGCCAGGTTACGCTACAACCCCTCTTTGCCTGGATTGTTATACGAGACGGGCGTTATTATATTTTGCTATCAAAATTATTTTGTCTGATTATAGGGGTAGAGATTGTGGAAAAAAACATCAGGTATGCGATAATAGTGGTAGTCATAATCGTCGTAATAGCGATTGGTTACGTGTTCATGTCGTCCGGGAGCATGCCCGTCAGCGGTCAGATCGGCACTCCGGTTAGCAACGCGCAACTCTCGCAGCTGAAGACAATAGCGATGAACGATGTGCTGGCTGACAACGTCGGCGTCGGCAGCACTGCCAATGGCGGCAATCCCAATTATCCACTGTCGATAAACAACTCCACTGCGCTGGTCGTCAACGGAAAGGTCGGGGTCGTGTACATCGGCGCGGACTTCTGCCCATATTGCGCCATAAACCGGTGGGGCCTCGTAATAGCACTCATGCGGTTCGGGAACTTCACCGGATTGAAGTACATGCAGTCTGGTGCCCACGATGTGTATGCGAGCACAGCTACCTTCACCTTCGAGAATTCAAGCTATGTCAGCGACAGCGTTTATTTTGACCCAGTCGAAACGGCAGACATCAATGGCAATGTACTGAGCACCCCTGATCCGCTGCAGATGGCGTTGATGAAAGAATACGACAAGAGCGGCAACATACCATTCACCGTTTTTGGGAATAAGAGCATACTGGTCGGCCCAATGGCTACGCCGCAGTCCATACAGAGCAGCAACTGGGCGCAGATAATAGCGCAACTGAACGATACGAACTCGCCGGTATCACAGGCGCTGATAGGAAGCGCGAACATATTCACCGCTTACATCTGCAGGACGGGGCTTGCCAGTATAGGCAACGCAGGCGCGTGCCAGCAGACCTACGTGAAGAGTATCAACGGTGCGTGATGATGGGTGCTTACGACGCTGTTGAGTGAAGCAGCTCGCTCGCCACTTCGCGCTTGCTGACTATGAGGTTCTCCGACTCGCCAGGATCTCTTGCCAGATCGTACAACTCGTCCTTCTTCTTTCCGAAATAGTGAAGCAGCTTCATGTTATCCTTGTAGACCGCAGTCACTTTCATGTTGAACCTGCTCTTGGCGTTGTATATCAATTCCGCACTCTTCGCCCTCGGCTTCAGCATGCGCAGGAAGTTCTCGTCCCAGCCTTCGCATATGCCGGTGTGCTCGCTTATCAGGCATTTCCCCCTTCGCATGTTTCCGTTAAGGTATTCCTCCTTGCCCGTAGCGAGATCCAGCAGCGATCTGTGCAGCGCCAGTATGCTGACCGGCTCCTCGACCCTGTCTCTCACCTTCACGATTTTGCCGTTCTCGTAGTTGGCAGCTATCAGGGGCACGTGCGATATCTCCTGGTAAGGGAACATTGAATGGTACAGCATCCCGTGCTCGCCGAAGGACTGTCCGTGATCTGACGTGACGACGACAGTGGCGTCTTCGAGGAGACCCTTACTCTTGAGAATACTTATCGCATCCTTCACCCTGCCATCGAGGTAGCTCAATCTCTTAAGATACCCGTTGTGGAACTTGCCCATCACCTCTGGCGTCATCTCCTCGATGCCGCTCAGGTAGATCCACTTGTCCTGGCGCAGGTTGGACCTCCTGCTTATCGGATAGTTCTCATGACCTTCTATGTAGTTGACGAATATGAAGCTCGGCTTGTAGTTGTACTCGTAGGTAAGGTGCCTCTCCAGGGCCTTGTTCGCGTCCCTGGCGCCCCTGTCAAGCCTGAAGCTGCCGTCCGCATCGGCCACGCCGTCTGCAAGCCGGTTCCTCAGGTTCATGTAAAGCCCGTCAAGCACATGCTTGGGCAGCATTGATGTCATCAGATGGCTCGTTCGGTACATCGCCATCCTTGCCGTTGCACCGCCATTGATTATCGCGGACAGTTTGTTTACCAGCGACTTGTTGTACTTCAGGTTGGAGTTCATCCATAGGTCGTAGATCCTGTCGAATCCCAATGCCAAGTTCGTGTAACTAGACAGGAAGGGATTGTTTGAGAACAACATGGAATAATAGCCGAGGTCGTGCATCTTCTGCACTATGGTGGTGGCATCGCTTTCGAGGAATTTTGTCTTTACCATCCACGGATCTATCTTGTACGCGCCGTTGTTGAAGAAGTCCTTCGAAACATTGCTTATTTTTGAGACCGGCTGGTTTACGAAGAGGGACGCGTGGGTCGGTGCTGTCCATGTGCCAGGAGATATGGCGTTCGTGTAGTTGGTGCCGTTGCGCGCCAGATAGTTCATGGTACTGATATGCGAATTTGCACTGGTATCTCCAGCCCTGATAGTGTCTACTAGCAGGACGACTATATTTTTCATCACTACCCAGTGGCTGAAACCCTATTTATACGTATAGGTGAAACGGTTTCACACCATTATTCTTCAGAAAAAAACTTAAAAAACGCGGACATTTTGTCATTCCGGACCAGTAGCCAGAGCCGGATACCTAATATTCACGGCCCCGCACGCGCCAGTTCAGTGCCAAAATTCGTGTGCAAAGCTTTTTATTTTGGGTCCGACCATCATTCATGGACTTGATATTATTCGTAAGTGTTACCCATGGATATATGCGTGCTCAACCAGTTTTTCTACCCATACAATGGGGGTACTGAAAAGGTGTTGTTTGAGATATACCGAAGGATGGCCAAACACCATAACATCACGGTTATCACTTCCGCACCTCCCAGATCGAAGAGCATTGTGGAAGAGATAGAGGGCATTACGGTACACCGATTGAGATCGACGCACGTAGACATACCTGTGGCACCGTTGCCGTTCATCACAATGAGGGGGCTAAATCACGCAATAAAGAAGGTGCATTGCGATCTTTACCACATAAACAATAGGTATCAATATTTTGGCGACAATGTCGCAGCCATAAGGAAGATCGGAGGCAAGATAGCCCTGACGATCCACAACTCCCTGCCGCTTGGAATAGACCCTACAACTGACTCTCTCGGACTCGTCTATGACATCACCTGGGGGCGCATACTTATGCACGAATCGGACCTCCTTACTGGCGTTTCGAGGAACACGATAGCCACTACTGTGCCGAAAAAGGACATGGCCAAGGCACACCTCGTCTACAACGGTGTCGACTACAAACTTTTCCGGCCAATCGGCAAAAGAGATGCCGGCGTGAAGCACATTGTCAAAGAGCTCGGGAATGAATGCGAATCGAATGACGCAAATATAGTCACTAACGGCCGGTTGATTGACCAGAAAGGGCAGGTTTATCTGATGAGGGCGATTGCCGAACTTGAAAAAGAGGGATACCATCTTGGCCTGCTCACCATAGGCAAAGGGCCTTTGGAAGATGACCTCTATGCAGAGGCTGAAACGCTCGGAATTGGTGACAGATTCTGGATAAGGAATGGAATAGCTGAGAAGAATCTGCCGTATTATTACAATTTTGGGAACGCGTTCGCACTGCCGTCACTTTACGAGCCGGCGGGCCTCGTCATACTGGAGGCGCTGGCCTGCGAGATGCCATCCGTAGCCTCAAAGGTGGGAGGCATACCGGAGATGATGGACGGTTATGGATTGTACGCTGAACCGGAGAACGTGGACCAGCTGGCTGATAGGATAAGATACGCGCTTGATAATCGCAGAAAGATGGCGGAGATGGCTAGGAGAGGTAGGAAGTTCGTGATGAATAGGCACAATTGGGACAAGATAGCCAAGAAATACGAGCAACTGTTCTTGGACACAATACGCTACTGATGACGTTGATCGGATGGCAAAGAAGAAGATGATGTGGTTCGGGATCATCGGAGTCAAGAAGCTCGACAAGAAGGGGTACACAGCCCTGATAAAGAAGATAGGCATTTTCGCGGTGGCAGCGTTCGTTGTGAGCGTCATAGTGTTCATGGCGATAGCCCTTTTGGGAAATTTCTCCGAGGTACTCAAGGTAGCGTCGACCGCCAACCTCTGGATATATTTGCTTGCGTTCGTTGCAGTCTTCGCCGGATTCCTGTTGAAGTACTGCAAGTGGACTTATTACATAAAAGAGCTTGGCTTGAAGGTGCCGGCGCGGAAGAACTTCGCGGTCTACATGTCGGTTTATTCCATGGACATAACCCCGGCAAGGATAGGCAGGATCGTGGCGGCTTACACGCTGAACAGGATAACGAGCATAAAGTTCGCGCAGATAGTGCCGATAGTGACGATGGACATATTCACGGATTTCCTCGGCACAGCGATACTGGCATTGGTCGCGTCACTTTACCTGAACAGGTACGTGGTCTACGTAACGGTGGTGGACATCCTGCTGCTGATCCCATTCGTTTTCATAATAGACGATTGGTTGTACAATATCATAAAAAAGCACATGAAGGAGGGCAGGCTGCTCCGCCTGTTCTCGATATACGGAGACCAGTACTACGCATCGCAGAGCGTGCTGAATAATTCGAAGATTTATCTCACTTCGATACTCTTCACCCTGCCCGCCGAATTGCTCAATTCCATGGCACTCTACTTCACGCTGAAATCCATAGGGGTGATGCCGAGCCTCACCGAGAGCATCTTTGCCTACTCGACCACGCTGGTCTTCGGCATGGTCTCAAGCCTGCCCGGAGGCATAGGAGTGACTGACGGCACAATGGTGGCATTGCTGCATTCGGTGTACGGCCTGAGCACTGCCGTCAGCTCAGCTGCGACGATAATGTCGAGGATGGCCACGCTCTGGTTCGGAGTCATCTTGGGAGCGGCGTTCCTGGCTTACACTGTACGCTACTGGAACACAAAAGGAAATAAAAGAAAGGACTAGAGAATTATGCGTCTTCCTCTGTCGGCTCGTCCGCGGAGTAGGCCTCGGCGCTTGCGCCCGAGCCCTTTTCCACGACCTTTATCTTGCCGAACTTGCCCGTTGATAGTTGAGGCGCACCCCTGAATTCGTTGACGTAGCCGTTCGCCACCTCTATGGTGTCGCCGACGTCTACCGTGCTTATGTCGTTGCCCCAGAGTGACATCGGTATCGATCCTGAGTCGTCCTGAAGCGTTATGTTTGCAACGCTCAGCCTCTTCCCGTACTTGGTTATGACTTCCCTCGGGTCCTCCTTGTTCACTACCTTTGCCTGGACAGTGACGTTACTAGCTCCTACCTTCAAATCGCTTATTTTCATTCATACACCTTATACAAATAGAGTTCCTATTTTAAGATATTATAATTGGAAAGCTATTTAACTCTTCTTCAAATTTTCGCTTTGATGGAATGCTTCCCCGTCGGCGGAGCGAAAAGAGACCGTCGGCAAGGTAACCTATATATAGTTTTCTTTGCTAATTTATTAGTGAGCGTGTAAACTCTATATTGCATGCGCGATGCTGTCAGTTTTTGAGTCGCTTGACTATTACTATCCTGTTTAAAAAGTGAGTATTATGGCTGAAAACCAATTAGGCGGACAACAGGTTCTTTTGCTTCCGGAAGGGGCTACAAGGCTTCTGGGCAGGGATGCACAGAGGACCAACATAGCGGTCGCAGTGGCGGTTGCAAGTGCGGTCAAGACCACACTCGGCCCGAAGGGCATGGACAAGATGATGGTCAGCGACCTCGGAGACATAGTGATAACGAACGACGGGGCGACGATACTCCAGGAGATGAACGTCGAGCACCCGGTCGCGAAGATAATGGTCGACATAGCGAAGACGCAGGACAAGGAGGTCGGCGACGGCACCACCACGGTCGTGATAATGGCTGGAGAGCTCCTCAAGGGAGCGGGAGACCTGCTGGAGCAGGGCATACACCCGACGACCATAGTAAAGGGCTACAAGATGGCCGCGGAGAAGGCCGGAGAGATACTTGAGGAGAAGTCGATGAAGCTCGACGTGAGCGACGAGCAGACGCTGCAGAGGATCGCGGCCGTCTCGATGGGCTCGAAGAACGTCGGCGACGACAAGACGAAGCTCGAATTGGGAAAGCTCGTCATAAGGGCGGTAAAGCAGGTCATGGACAAGAGCGCGGACGGCAAGACCATAATCGACCATGATTTCATAAAGCTCGAGAAGAAGTCGGGAGGCTCCGTCAGCGACACGCAGTTCATAAACGGCGTCCTGATAGACAAGGAGATAGCGCATCCGGGCATGCCGAAGTCGATGGCCAACGCGAAGATAGCGCTGCTCGACGTCGCTCTGGAGATAGAGAAGACGGAGACAGATGCGAGGATAGAGATCACGTCGCCGGAGCAGATGCAGGCCTTCCTCCAACAGGAGGAGAGGACGCTCAGGGAGATGGTCGAGAAGATAAAGAAGAGCGGAGCGACTGTCGTCTTCACGCAGAAGGGCATAGACGACGTGGCGCAGCACTTCCTGGCAAAGGCCGGAATAATAGCGATAAGGCGCATAAAGAAGAGCGATATCGAGAAGCTGGCGAGGGCCACCAAGGCCAAGATAACCACGAGCCTCGATGACCTTAAGGCTGACGATCTCGGCTGGGCCGGAATGGTCGAGGAAAGGAAGATAAGCGGCGAACACATGGTGTTCGTCGAGAAGTGCAAGGACCCGAAGAGCGTGACCATATTCGTAAGGGGAGGCACGCAGCAGGTCGTGGATGAGGCAGAGAGGTCCATAACTGACGTGATAGGCGCGATTTCGAGCGTGGTCGAGAACGGGCGCTACGTCGTCGGAGGGGGCAGCATAGAGGTTGACATAGCGAACGGGCTGAGGAACTACTCGAGCGACGTAGGCGGAAGGGAGCAGCTCGCAATACAGAAGTTCGCAGACGCTGTCGAAATTGTGCCGAAGACGCTCTCGGAGAGCGCGGGGATGGACGCGATAGACACGCTCGTGAGCCTGAGGACGAAGCACAAGGCGAAGGACGGCTACGTCTACGGCGTGAACATATTCAGCAACGCGATAGGCGACATGAGCAAGCTCGGGGTCTTCGAGCCGATGAGCGTGAAGAAGCAGGCGATAACGAGCGCCAGCGAGGCCGCTGAGATAATACTGAGGATCGACGACATGATAAGCTCCAGGAGCAGGGCACCAAGCGGCGGCCCGGGCGGAATGGGAGGCGGCATGCCGGGCGGAGAGGATTAAAGATGTTGTTAGTGCCAGGAACCGTAATCGTAACAGGGACGCCGGGAGCAGGCAAGTCGACGCTATTGAGCAGCATAGCCGAAGACAAGAACTTCACCCTTGTGAGCGTCGGCACGATAATGCTGGAGTTCGCATCGAAGGACAAGTTCGCGGCGGGCCGCGACGACCTGAGGCACAAGAGCAACGCGGAGCAGTACTCGGAACTCAGGAACAAGGCGTTCGCGAAGATAGGCGCGCTGAAGGGCAACGTCGTGGTTGACACGCACGGTTCCATAGAGGCGGAGGGCACCGGGAGGTACGTGCCGGGGCTGCCGATGGAATCGCTTCGGTTGATAAAGGACCTGAAGGGCTTCATCTACGTCGATGCGCACACGGACCGAATCCTCGAGAGGAGGAGGACGGACGGCACCCGAAAGAGGAGCGAGGAGGATCCGGTCTACATAGACACGCAGAGGCTGGTGAACATCTCGGCGCTCTCGTACTATTCTTCCTGCTTAAATATCCCGTTGTACGTAATATTCAACAGGCAGAACATGCTTGAGGACAGCAAGGAGAGGATGAAGGCCTGCCTCAAGGAGATATTCGGTGAACAATGATGGGCATTCTTGCGATCTCGCTTCCTTACGGGGCCGAGATCATAGTCATAATCATAGGCGCGCTCTACACGGTAGCTTCGGTGCTGCTCCAGAGGAAGCTCACGAACCCGAAGCGCATGCGGCAGATACAGTCGCAGATAAAGACGATGACCAACGAGCTCAACACGATGGTCAGGAACAACGCCTCGAAGGACCAGCAGGCCGCGAAGCAGAGTGAGGTCATGAAGCTCATGAGCGAGAGCATGAGGACTTCGATGAAGCCCATGCTTGTTGTCATGCCGGTCTTCCTGGTGGTCTATTACCTGGTACTGCCAGCGCTGCTTTTGGCGATAGGCATGACCGCGAAGAACGGCCAGTCCATATTCTTCTACACGGTGCTCATACTGGGCCTCGTTTCATCGATGATTATACTTCTCTACGACCGGGCAATGACGAAGAAGGAAGAGAAATTGCTGCAGGCCGATGAACAGAACCTTGAGAAGGCAGAGAAGGGAGAGCTGGGCGCAAAAGCCCACGCGTAGGTGCTTATATGCCAAAACCAATGCACAGGTCAACAAGCTTCAAGAGAATGAGCAGGGTCACCCCGACGGGCAGGAACGTGGTGCACTACAGGAGAGCCAAGAGCTCGATGCCGCACTGCGCGATATGCAGGAAGGAGCTGAGCGGGATAAGCCTGAAGGGCGGCAAGTCGAGGAAGACCACGAGCAGGCTGTTCGGAGGCACCCTTTGCGCGAAGTGCACTGCCGACGTGATAAAGATGGGCAGCCGCATAGAGCAGGGGGACATGAAGCTCGACGACATAAGCATAAAGCAGAGGACTTTCGTGCTACAATTGGTAGCTCATTGATCTGTTTTCATGGACGCCATAATCATCTCGGGGCTGCCAGCCGCTGGTAAGACGACCGTAGGGGGCATAGTAGCCAAGAAGCTGGGCCTCAAGGTTGTCGGCGGAGGGGACGTACTCAAGGAGATGGCGGAGGAGCTTGGCTTCAAGGTCACCGGCGAGGGCTGGTGGGACACTCCTGAAGGCATGAAGTTCATGGAACGCCGCAAGCAGATAAGCGACTTCGACAAGAGGGCGGATGCGCTGCTGATAAAGAAGGCGAAGATCGGCGACGTCGTGATAACAAGCTACACGATGCCGTGGATCTGCGATTACGGCATAAAGGTCTGGCTCTCCGGGAGCGCGGAGAAGAGGGCCGAAAGAATGTCGGAGAGGGACAAGACATCTCTTGACGCGTGCATCGAGATAGTCAAGCAGCGCGACGAGAAGAACTACAAGCTCTACAAGAGCCTGTACGGCATAGAGTTCGGGAAGGACCTCGCGCCCTTCGACATCAACATCGACACGGACAACATAGACGCCGACAAGGTCGCGGACATACTTATAGAGTTCATAAAAAATAGAAAAACGAAAACGAGTGAGCGAATGGCACTGATAGAAGTAGGCAGGGTATGCATAAAGAAGTACGGGAGGGACGCGGGCAGCAGGGCGGTCGTGACGAAGGTTCTTGACAACAACTTCGTGAACATTGTTACTGCGGTGAGGCCGAAGGAGAGGAGGTGCAACACCAACCATCTGGAGTTCCTGAAGGAGATGATAGACGTAAAGGACAAGGAGCTGGTCAATAAGACCCTCGGGATGGAGGAAAAAGAGCAGAGGAAGGCGCCGCGGAAGAAATGATCTTCTGGCCGGCAACAACACGCGCAGGGCACTCAGGATATTATACTTTTTGTGTTATGTTGTAGCATGCAGAGCGACATCGCTGTAAGGAATCTCGTGAAGAGGTTCGGCAACAACACGGCCCTGAAGGGAGTCAACTTCTCCTCGAAGAGAGGGATAAACATAATCCTCGGCCCGAACGGGGCAGGAAAGAGCACGCTGCTGAAGTGCATAGACGGCCTCTACCTTCCTAGCGGCGGAGAGGTGAGGGTGCTTGATGCCGATCCCTACACCGATGCGCATGCGAGGCTCAGGATATCGCTGCTGGCAGACGTCTACGGGCTCTACGATTTCTTGAGCGTGAAGGACAACCTCAAATTCTTCGGCAGGTTCCACGGATTGCATGGTGAAGAAGCCATCAAAAAAAGCGCCATCGTCACGAAAGAGCTCAATCTCGGGCAGTACATGGACGCCAAAGTCGAAACGCTGAGCAGGGGCACGAAGCAGAAAGTCGCATTCTGCAGGTCGATGCTCAACGACGCACAGGTCCTCCTCCTTGACGAGCCCACCGCTTTCCTGGACGCGAGCGCGTCCGATGTCGTCAGAAGCCACATCCAGGACCTGGAGAGGGAAGGCAAAACGATAATGTTCGTGACGCAGAGGCTGGACGAGGTCACGAGGCTGAATTCCAGGATACTTGTGATACGGGAGGGAAAACTGGTGAGCGAGACCACGGTCGAGGGGCTTTACGGCACGATATTCAAGGGCATTGAGGTGAGTGTGAGACTTGCCAGGCCCATGGGCGAGAAGCTCTTGGAAGGCGTAAGGAACGTGGTCTGGAAGAACGCGAAGAATCCGACGCTCATAAGAGTCAGGGTCAACAGCTACGGCGAGGTCAGCAGGATGATAAAGACGCTGGTCGACGGCGGCGCGTACGTGGTGGGCGTTGACTATGCTGAGCCCGCGCTCGAAAAGCTTGTCTTTGGTGGAAAGAGATGAACTTCCAAAACGCTTATGCAGTGGCGATGAAGGACCTCAAGGAGGTGTTCAGCAACATAGGGATATACGGGCCGATGTTCGGAGTGCCAATGTTCTTTGCGATCGTGCTGCCGGCTCTTACGCTCTACATCGCTACAACAGCCGCGCCTGCGACCGCGCTTGCCCTCGTGCAGCTGCCAGTCCAGGCGAACGACATGTATCTCAAGAGCATAGCCTTCACGCTCTTCTTTGCGGTCAACGTGCTCGGCCCGATATTCATGACGATGCCGATATTCACCGCCT
This sequence comes from uncultured Microcaldota archaeon, assembly GCA_963741095.1. Lineage (GTDB taxonomy): Archaea > Micrarchaeota > Micrarchaeia > Micrarchaeales > Micrarchaeaceae > CAIOIN01. Next base: position 88,477 of record CAVUGN010000002.1, on the reverse strand, counting down.
CTGTCATAGCCGCGGACAGCTTCGTCGGCGAGAAGGAGAGGAAGACCGGTGAGGCGCTTCTCTCTATGCCCATAAGCGATAACGAGCTTTTGGTTGGCAAACTGCTTGCGTCATTCCTGCCTGCGGTGATATTGACGGTCTTTGTGTTCACGCTGTACGGCCTTATGGTCGATTTCCTTTCCTATGGGCAGTTCCATGCCTATGTGCTGCCCACCGTACCCTGGCTGATGATGCTTGCGGCTTCGCCGCTGCTCGCGATAGCCGGCATGGGCATAGTCGTCTTCGTCTCTTCGAACGTGAAGAGCATAAAGGAGGCGCAGCAGATCAGCTCGCTACTTGTGCTGCCCGTTCTTTTGCTGCCTTTCGCCGCCATATTCGGCGAGACCAAGATAACGTTCCTTTTCATGTTCTACCTGATACTGGTCCTGATAGTCGCGGATTGCCTCATAGTCTACGTGGCTATAAAGAGGTTCAAGAAGGAATCGATGCTGAGCTGATCAGGGATTGAGGAATTCCTCCGCTTCCTTTATCACTTTGTCCTTGCTCGAGGAGCTGCTCAATATCTCGAACAGTTCTGAAGCCTTTGTGGGGTCGCCGAACTTGAGGTCCTTGAGCTTCGATATGAACAGTCCCATGCCCAGTTCCTTTATCGGCAGGCTCCCTGCCCTGTTGCCCCTGATGTCTTCTATGCTGTCCTCGACTGCGGGGCTGACGAGCCTTGACGCGTCTATGCTGAGTATCGCCTTGCTGGAATACCTGCCGGTTATGGACTGGATCGGCATGTCAAGGTTGGTGAAGCCGTCCTTTATCGTGCCCTCCAGGCTCAGCCGGATTATCGGCTTGCCCTTGCTGCTCGCGAGTATCGAAGCGATCTCCTTTTCGCTCTTCTCGAGCACGTCCTTCGGCTCTGCGCCCTCGAAGCGGATGGTCCGATGGACGAACTCCCTGGAGTTTATGTGCTTGAACTCGTAGGTCTGTTTCTCGGTGTCGTAGATTATGAAACCCTTCGGCTCCTGCTCGCCGTCCTTCAGTTGGGTGAGCACTGTGCTGCCGGGTATCAGCAATTTCTTGCCGTGGACGGTGTCTTCTATCCTCGTGTGGATGTGCCCGCAGACGTAGAGGTCGAAGCCGTTGGGCAGGTCGCTGTAGTGTATTACGTCTTCGTTGAACGGCAATAGCTCGTAGACGGACTGGTGGAACATGAAGATGTTGAACGCGCCTTGCACAGGCTTCGGATCGAGCTCGTTCAGCTTCTCCTTGACGCGCTCCTCGGACAGACCGCCCAATCCGAAGACCGCAACCTTTTCCCCACCCTTCTCTATGATCGTGGTGGCCTCGCTCGTGTCGACCAGCAATCCGGCCAGCGCGAGCAGGTTGAGCGGATTGTCCTTGCCCTCCATCGTGCGCTCGTGGGTGCCGGAGATCGCTACGACGGGTATGTTTGTGTGCGCCTTGCCGCTGAATGAGACGACCTTTGCGTTCCAGCTTTTCTTCGAGATGTCCCTGAACAGGTTTATCGCCTGCGCTATAACATCAGGCTTCGGGGAACGCTTGTCGAAGATGTCGCCCGGAAGGAGTATTGCATCGGACATGGAGCAGGCGAGCTCCATTGCTTCTCTTGCCTGGTTGATCGCGTCCTCTGCGAATTTCTCGTGCCCTATGTGCAAATCTGAGACGATTGCCAGCTTCATGGATTGACCTTTGTCTTTTAGCGTTACTTGCGGTCCACGGTCTTTGATATCCCGGCTACGAACTTGCTGGCGAACTCGGCCGCCTTCGGGATCGAAGGCCCGTATGCGCCGGCCGCGCAGGGATGTCCGCCGCCGTGCCCGCCGATTATCGGCGCGAGTTCCTTCATCATCTTGCCGAGGTGTATCCCCAGTTCCTTGTCAAGCGGCGGCCTTAGCCTGGCCGAGAAGGAGACTTCCCGCTTGTTCACCGAATAGAATAGTGCAAGATCCGCGCCCACCTTTATCGCGTCGTCCGCGGATTGGTTCGCGTGCCCTTTTGCCATGCCGCTTGCGAACAGCAGCCCCGCCACGATCGTTGTCTTCGAGCTGAACAGGTCGTGCATTGACTGCTCCCTCGAATCGACAGAGGTGGTGTGCTGCATTATCGGCAGCAGCGACACGTAATCGACATTTGAGATGCTGAGAAGCTCGCCGACCTCCTCGAAGGTCCGGTATGACGCATTCCTGAATTCGGCGGAATCTGATATGATGCCGAGGGCGAGCAGCTCCGCGATGCTCTTGGATATCATAATCCCTGTGGGCTTCAGGATCTCGTAGATTATGCTTGCCGTCGAATTGTAGAATTCGTCGTTGAACACCATCACGTTATCCTTGTTCATGTCCTGCGACACGTGGTGGTCGATTATCAGTATCGGCTTTTTGCGCGCTTCCAGCTTCTCCTTGAACGCGCCGCAATCCTCGAAGTTGTTCACGTCGAGCATTATCACAAGGTCGGCTGCGTCGTCGAACTTGTTCGTGACCCTGTTCTGGTCGAAACCGAGCTGGTCGAGTATGCGCTTCGAGTTCGCCGTTATGAAATCCGGTGTCGCTATCGTCGAGTTGGTGAAGTATTCCGCAAGCCCGAAGGCGGATGACACCGAATCGGTGTCGCCCAAGGAATGGAATGTGAGCATTATCCTTTTTGTCCGGTAATCAGTCAGCGTTGATCTGAGTATCTCGAAATCGATGATGTTCATCTTATCATGCTTGTCCCTTGAAATCCTTGAGCGCGGTGTTTATGCTCGCCCTCAGGGACTGCTCCCTCTTCGAGAGGTCCTCGTACTGCTTCGCGACTATCCCTAATCGCATCTCCGTCGAATCCTGCTTCTCCTTTATGTCCTTTACAGCCTTCTCCTTCGCGACCTCGACTATCACGCCGCCGACCGAGAGGTATATTTTGCCCGTTGCCTTCTCCAATTCGGACATCGCCTCCTTGAACTCCTCCTTCATCTCTGTGAACTGCTCCTTCTGCATTGCGACCGACTGAAGCTGGTCTTGAAGCGTCTGGTACTCCTTGGTGAGCTTTTCGATTTGATCCCTATCCATGTTATCAAGCAGTTATGCCAGTTAAAGTTTATAGAAGTAGCGGCACGTAGATCGGCGGGTGGGCTCCCGGCAGCGGTTATCTGTCGAGCTCAGCCAGTATTATGTCCAGGCTGCCAAGGGTTGGGAATAGATCGGCGAACTTCTGGCCTTCGACCATGCTCGGCAGCGCTGCGAGGTTTATGAAGGTCGGAGCCCGCAGTGATATGCGATAGGGCTTCTGCTTGTCCGGCACCATGTAGATCAGGCCTTCGCCCCTTGGCAGTTCGCGTTGGACTATCACAGTGTCGGGTTTCGCTATCGGTCCTATCAGCTTCACCGGCAGGCCGATGATGTCGCCAGTGTCAGGCATCATGTCCAGCGCCTGCCGTATTATCCTTATGCTCTGAAGCATCTCTTCGTATCTGACCCGGTAACGATCATACACATCGCCATGGGACCCGGTGGGTGTTATGAATTTTATCCTGTCGTACACGTAATAGGGACTGCTTTTCCTGGCATCCTCTTCCACTCCTGAAGCGCGCAGCACCGGCCCCGAAACGCCATGATCAATGGCAGCGCTCTCGCTCAGCACGCCGACGCCCTTGGTCCGCTCCATGAAAACGGGGTTGGCGTCAAGCATATCCGGGTACGCGAGTATCTTCTCTTCGAGATAATCGGTCAGCGTGTACGCTCTCTTCCTGAAATCCTGCGGCAGATCGCTCTTGAAGCCGCCGAGGCGGAGGTTGAGGTAGAACATCCTGCCACCAGATACGTCCTGCAGCAGTCGGAGTATCGCGTCCCTCTCCCTGAACGCCCACATGAACATGGTGAAGAACTGCCCGTTGTCGTTGGAGAACGTGCCGAGCCAGAGCAGATGGCTGGCTATCCTCTGGAATTCCAGTTGTATAACACGCAGGTATTGCGCCCTTTCCTTCACCTCTATTCCGAGCGCCGCTTCGACAGCGGAAACGTAGAGCTCGTCCCAACTCAGCGGGGCGACATAATCCAGCTTTTCCGTGTAGGAGGGGTTCTGCATGTACATGCGCGTCTCCATCAGCTTCTCCACTCCCCGATGGAGGAAGCCTATGTGCGGCTCGACACCTTTTATCGTGTCACCGTCCACGTCGACCAGGAGCCTGAGCACTCCGTGCGTGCTTGGATGCACAGTGCCGACGTTTATGCTCATTACCGGCATCAGACAACCTTTTCGTAATCCTCCTTGCCCCACGTGAAGCTCTTCCTCAATGGCGCACCAGAACCGTTCCATTCCTCAAGAAGCAAGCGCTTCGCGGTCCTTCCCTTTATCTTTATGCCGAACATCTCAGACAATTCCCGCTCGTACCAATCGGCCGCCTTGTATATCTCGGTCACGGTGTCTATCGAAGGTTTTTCTACGGGGAGCTTTGCCTTGATGACCTCCTGCTCGCGCTTGGCCGGATTGTAGATTATGTACACTACCTCGAGGTAGGTAACGTAGTCGACGGCGGTTATCTTCTTTAGGTAATCATAGCCCGCTGACTTCCGTCCCCTTAATGTTTTCACTAACGCTTCGCTCTGAATTTCCTGCACTTCTACCACTTATCTTTTCCTGTAGCTTCATCATCGCAGCGAAAAGGCTCTCCGGCTTTGGAGGGCATCCCGCAACATAAACATCGACAGGCAGTATCTGGTCTATCCCTTTCAGTATGTTGTAGCTCTCGAACCATGGGCCTCCCGAAGTGGCACACTCGCCGTAAGCGATTACATACCTTGGCTTTGCCATCTGCTCGTACAGCCTTTTGACGCGAGGGGCCATGGATTTCGTGACCCAGCCAGCGACTATCATCACGTCGGTCTGCCTGGGCGTCGCCCTGAAAAGCAGGTATCCCTTCCTTTCCGCGTCTATGTGGCTGGAACCGAAGTCGAGAAGCTCCATCGCGCAGCAGGCGAGGCCGAACTGCATAGGCCATAGCGAGTTGGTCCTGCCCCATTTTATTACGCCTTTCGAGAGCATCTTGGTGATGTCGCTGAGCTTCGCGAACATCGCGTTCTGCGATGTCTTGTACTGCTTTGAGCCTTCCAGCAACTGGTTCATCTCCCGTTCGGCGTTCGCGAATTGCTTATCCGTATACGGTCTTTGCTCTTCCAGTAGTACCACCTATGAGCTTGTAGCCCGCCAGTGAAAACGCCATCGATATGATGACAAGCAGTATGATGTCAAGGCCCGTATTATAATCTATCGTCCTTGCCACGGTAGACCAAAGTATAAGTATGACGAGCATTATCTCGAACGGCAGGAAGAGCATGAAGTAGGGCAAGTATTCGTTGTCAACGTCCCTGCTCCCGCCAAGAGACTCTTCGGCGCTCTCGTAGGGCGCGTTCTTTATTTTGTTGCCTGGAGACCTTCGGCCGATGAGCTTTGCAATGAGCAGGAAGAGCAGCGGTATCGATATCCCCAGCACCGCGAAGAAGAGTATCGCTATGTAGTTGTACAGCATTATACCACTACGGGATGTGAGTGAAACAATTTAAGCCTTGCCCGCGCTCGTTCGTTTGCGGGGTTTCTCTGCAGATTTCAGCGCATCTGCTTTAATATGTTGTATAGCTAATTTATTCGTTCCCCAGATGCGGTGTGATTGATGCCCTGCCTTGTCTATTCGACGCTTGATGTCGCGTCTGTCAACATAGCCGAGGCGGTCAAGGCCCGCATGAATTTCGAGGAAACGAAGCCGTTGGGCGGCCTAAGGCATTTTTATTCCGAGCACATCGACATGGTCGAGATGGGCACGGAGCTCATCAAGGCGGATTTCCTCGACAAATCCCTTGGCGCGGACCTTATCGTATTCATGAGCAGGCACTCGAGCGCCAAGGGCGTCGCCACGTTCACCACGCATCCGGAAGGCAACTGGTCCGACAAGGCGGAATTCGGAGGTATGCCGAAATCGCTGGGCATGGCATCCCCGCTGAACATGCTATCGATGCTGTGCGCGCTGAAGAGGACAAACACCACGTCCATTCCGGTGACGTACGAGGCCACGCACCATGGGCCTTTGTTGAACACGCCGTCGCTTTTCGTCGAGCTTGGAGGGAATGCCGAGACGATAGGCAACAGGGATTACGCCGGAGTGGTCGCGGAATCGATAGTCGACATGCTGCACCATGAGCAGGGGGAATACGAGAAGGTCGCGATCGGCATAGGCGGAACGCACTATCCCGAGAAGTTCACGAAGTTGGCGCTGGAGGGCAAGTACGCTTTCGCGCACATGCTGCCGAGATATCAGATAGGCAACTTCGACATGCTTCAGAAGGCGGCTGAAAGATCCGATCTGGAAGTCGAAGTGGCTGCGATAGAATGGAAAAGTATTAAAGCAGCCGACAGGGAAACGATAATAGGGCGGCTTGGCGAGCTGGGTCTGGATTATGAGAGGGTCTAAGTTTAGGGCATGCCTGCTTTTTGCGCTCCTTGCGTTTGCGACAGCCGCAAACCTTGCCGGAGCCAGTTATTGGTTCCAGAGCGGCGCGATGGGCTCCAACAAAGCCGAATTCAACAAGGGCGCAGGCGTTTCTATTCAGACTGTTTGGCAGAATGTCAGCGACGGCTCCTTCGGCTTCTGGGTCGGCGAGAGTCTGAGCAATGACGCTTTCATACAGGCAGGATACCAGATAGTGAATGTGTCTGGAGACTACCCGACGACGTGCTCGGTTAGCGGGTGCGATGGAAGCACTCTGCTGACTGCCGGCAAGCCAACGTGGTTCTGGGAGTATTTCACTGCTGACGGCGGGAACGACCAGTTCTATGGAGGCATCGGACCGGACGGCTCGGCAGGCATGAATGGAACGTTCAACAATTATTCATTCCAGTCGAATGGCAACGTATGGACGGTCTATTTCAATGGGCAGCCGATAGGCAGCATCGACCTCGGAGCATCGCAGTCCGGGATCAATTCCCCGACCGCAATCGGCGAATTGGCCGACACGAGCATAAACACCCAGACGATGAAGCGTGTCATGTTCAAGAATCTCGATTTCTATTCGAATGAGGGACCGAAAGCGGTGCCGGTCGGCTATTCGCTGATAAGCTATGGCAAGGACAGCAGCACAAGGCTGCGCAACCTTTACGGAGTCAGCGAGGTTAATAGCCAGGTCGATTACTTTGTGGTGGGCAGCGGACTGCCTTTGCAGAACCAGACCACCTTGTGGGACATCGGCTATTCGCTCAAGGTCATATCGGCATACGGAAACGTGTCCGGAACAAACAATTATTTAGCCTATGCTTACGCGACTTTGCAAGTTCCGCAGGCAGTCAATCTGAGCAACGGCACTCGTGCAGCTTTTGCAGGATGGATCGGCAGTGGACCTGGCTCTTACAGCGGTAAAAAAGCCAACGCCTCCATAGAGATGAATGGGAATATAACAGAGACTGCTGTTTGGAAGACGCAGTACTATGTCGGCGTCAATTCGAGCTATGGCACCAGCGGAAGCGGATGGTATGATGCGAACAGCACAGCCACACTGCATGCGAGCAATATAGTAGACTTTGGCAATGGCACGCGTGTGGTTTTTGCCGGATGGAGCAATGGTGTAGCGAAAAATTCCACTGTGGTACGCGTCAGCAGTCCGGTCACGTTGAAGCCGCTGTGGACCACGCAGTATAAGATAACCGCAACGACCCCATACGGTGGAGTGCAAGGAACAGGTTGGTACAACCAGAACAGCGTTGTGACCCTGCATCTGAACCAAACGGTGGTGCCGGTGAACAGCGAAACCAGGCTCGGATTCTATGAATGGAGCAACGGCTATGCGAACAGCACCATAAGCTTCTTGGCGGGTTCACCCGAAAACATATCCGCGGTGTTCAAGACCCAGTTCCTCGTGACATTCGAGCCCGAGAACATATCCGGCAAGGTGGTGCCCAACGTAGCTTATTACAACGTGAACGGGATTAACATCGATAACAGCAGTTCGTACCTTTTCGAAAACCAGAGCTACACCGTGAACTATCTCTATTACAAGGGGGTGAAGATCCCACTGAACCGTCAGTTCTCCGTGCAGATGCCCCAAACGGTAACGCTTCAAGTGCCTTTGTACGAAGTCCAGATACGCGCAGTGAGCGCGTTCGGCACCCCAGTCAACGCGAGTCTCAACCTCACGTTCGACAACGGAACACGGCTGGTCTCGTATCTGGGCGACTCTGGAGTATTGAACCTCACGAATGTGCCATACGGTCATGTGTCCGGCTATGTTGAATATCTCGGCATCAAGAAGGATATATTGCTCTCCGGCGGCACGGTGAAGATCCTGTTTATAACTCCGTCCCTGATAGCGGTGACCATAATCGCGATATCGGGGGCCATTCTGTCTGGAAGATTCGTCAAAGGCAGGTATTCCGAGGAGGACGAATAGTTGTTGAAGTATGTCCGGGGTCTACGAGGCGTTTTTGCATAGATACGGAGGGTACACCGAGATACAGAAGGTGGCGATGCCCATCGTGGCGAGCGGCAGCAATTGCCTCATAATCGCCCCTACCGGCGCAGGGAAAACGGAGGCGGCCGTTCTTCCACTCCTTGAGAGGATGAAGGACGGGGACAAATCAGGCATAATGCTGATCTACATAACTCCGCTCAGGGCACTGAACAGGGACATGATAAAGAGGCTTGAAGAGCTCTGCTCCGTTGCTGATATGACGGTCGCCGTGAGGCACGGGGACACCACGCAGAGCGAGAGAGGGAAACAAGCAAGGAGGGCACCGATGGTCCTGATCACTACGCCGGAGACGCTGCAGAGCATACTGCCCACCAAGACGTTAGGAGTCGCGCTGAAGAACGTGAAGGCAGTTGTCGTGGACGAAGTGCACGAGCTCTATTACACGAAGAGGGGCGCACAGTTGTCGCTGGCACTCGAAAGGCTCGAAGAAAAGGCGCCGGGTTTCCAAAGGATAGGCATAAGCGCGACCATAGGGCATGCCGAAGCCGTGCAGAAATTCCTCTGCGGCAAGGGCGATTGCAGGATAGCCACGATCAAGAACGTAAGGGAGATGGAAGTCAGGATAAGGATCCCTTCGGGTTACAGGAAGGAATTGAAGCCGATGGAGGACAAGTTCGGGCTCGACAGCAGCTCGCTGGCGAGATTGGATCTGATATCCGAAGGGATTGCCGGCTCGAAGTCGACGCTCGTCTTCGCGAACACGCGCCAGGTGGTCGAGGCGCTTGGCAGCAGGCTGCTCTACCTCAACACGATAGAGCCCTTCGGAGGCATAGGCGTGCACCACGGCTCCCTGGACAAGGAGGAGAGGATAGCGATAGAGAATTCCTTCAAGGCCGGGGGGATAAAGAGCATAATAGCGACCAGCTCCCTTGAACTGGGAATAGACATAGGGAACATCGACCTCGTCATACAGTACGGCTCGCCGAGGCAGGCGCTGAGGTTCATACAAAGGATAGGGCGCAGCGGCCACACGCAGAAGGGCGTCTCGCGGGGGCTCGTCGTGCCCACGAACGTGATAGAAGCGGTGGAATCGGTGGCGATATACCAGCAGGCGCTTGATGGCCAGTTGGAGCGGTTCAGCATGCAGGAAGGCGCGATGGACGTTCTTGCGAACCAGGTGTGCGGCATTGCGCTTGACAAGGGCACTCTTGATGTGGAAGGGCTGCACAAGATAATCGACAGAGCCCACCTCTACGCCTCGTTCGGCATGGAGAGGCTGAAGCTTCTGCTGGAATTCATGGGCAAGCAGAGGATGGTCGGCTTCGATGGCAGGATAATAACCTGCGGGCCTAGGACGAGGATGTACTACTACGGGCACCTCAGCGTCATACCCGATTCGAAGAGATTCCTCGTGAAGAACATAGTGGGCAACCGGATAATATCCACGCTTGACGAAAGGTTCGTCGCGAACGAGGTCGACGAAGGTTCGGTTTTCATAACGAAAGGGTTGCCATGGAAGGTCTTGAGCATAGAGGAGAACGTGATCAGCGTGGAGCCGAGCATGGAGCTTGAGGCCGCGGTCCCCGACTGGACAGGCGAGGACATACCTGTCGGGTACAGGACTGCGCAGACGGTGTTCGAGTTGGTGGGCAGGGCCGGCGGCGCGAAGATCGGCACCGATGAGCGGACAAAGTTGCAGATAGAGAAGTTTGCTGAATCCCAGAAGCAGTTCTTTCTGCCTTCGAAGGACACCCTTTTCATCGAATCGCTTGAGGGTTTCAGGGTCCTGTACACGGGGCTGGGCACGCAGGCGAACGAGGCGCTTGCAAGATTGCTCGCCAGCATATTCAACATGAGGACAGGAAGCAGCGTGAACGTCAAGGCCTCGCCGTATCTGGTGTTCATAGAGCTGCCGAAGCATATCAATATGGAGCACACTCTGAGGCAGTTGAAGCCAGAACTGGTGGAGAGGGAGCTTGAGAGGGCGATAACGGGCACCGAGCTCTTCAGATACCAGTTCATAGTTGTGGCGAAGCTGTTTGGCGTGATAGACAGGGATGCAACGGTATCGCGCTCGCTTGCGAGAAGACTTATGGCCATGATGGAAGGCACGCCGATCCATGAAGAGACGCTCAGGGCGCTGATGAACAACTACCTAGACATAAAGACGCTGAAGGATTTCCTGGAGGACCTGAGGCTTGACAAGATTAAGATCAGGGAGGTCTATAATGAATCGCCATCGCCGTTCACAAAGGCGGTTTTGAATTCAGCGTATTACACGAAGGAGCTGATAGCGCCCTTGACGCCCAACAACGAGCTCGTGGAATCGTTCTCGCAGTTCATACTTTCGAGAGACATCAAATTCCTCTGCACCTACTGCGGCTTCAACTTCACAAGGAAGCTGAGCGAGATAAAGGACAGCGAGAGGATAACCTGCCCGAGCTGCCAGAGCCCGATGTTGACGATTTATGACGACTCTTACAAGAAAGTCGTCGACAAGACGAGGAAGGGGATGCGATTGAGGGGCGGCGAGATTGAGGTGATGCGGGAGGCAATAAGGTACGCCAGCCTTTTCAGCGCGTACGGAGGCAAAGCGGCAGTGGCCCTATCGGTGTACGGTGTTGGCTACAGGACTGCGGCGCGCACATTGATGATGCTCAAGCACGACGAGCACTCTTTCTTCATGGATCTCCTTGAGGCCCAGAAGAACTTCATAAGGACCAAGAAGTACTGGTCGGTCTAGGCTTGCATCTACTTTCGATTAGTCTTTACGACGCTCACTCCGTGCTCTTTCGGGGCAATCTTGTATTTTGCGTTCTCGAAATGCATTGCAAATTCCCTTCCGCGGTAGAAATCGTGCAGGAAAATGGCTATGGAGGCTACGCTGCAATGCGGCTGTTCAGTTATGCTGACGTTGAAATCCGCGAGATCGTCCAGCACCTTTTGGGGAGCCTCCTTAGAACTGACTATCAGCATTATGTTCTTGTAGGTGTTGAGCACGTAGGTCAGTTTGTTCAGCGGAATGCCGTAGCGCGTGAGGTACACCTTTTTGTATTTTGTGGCACTTTTCAGCGCCTCCTTGTAGCTCCTTATGAAGGAAACTTCGAACTTCCCGCCCCAGTTCTTCTGGATCCTGCCCACGTACCGCATTATCCGCTGGTCTTTGCGCCTTGTGAACATCATCTCGGAAGCGCCGAAAGCCCTGGCGGTAAGGCACAGGTCCAGACTGTTCAAGTAGCTATACTTGCCAATGGCAAGTACCGAAATCATCCTACCACCCGCATTAGCTTGCACTGGATAGGTTGATAGAATTAGTTGTAGAAAACCGTTATTTTATTACACGACCGCAGCCGATTGAGGCACCGGTACGGATTTGCCCATTGCTTGCGCGTCGACGACCTTGACCTTCTGGTCCAGCCGCATCAGCCTGACACCGCTTGCGCCCCTGCCGGTGACGCGCACGTTCGAAGCGGGGAAGATTATGGAGAGCCCCTTGGAATTTATCATGAGTATGTTGTCATCATTGGCCGCGGTGAGCAGCTTGACCACAGCACCGGTCTTGTCCTTTATCTTGAGGTTTATTACGCCCTTGCCGCCCCTTTTCTGCAGCCTGTACTTGTTGACCGGCGTCGCCTTCCCGTATCCTTTTTCAGTAACGGTTACTATGAGGTCTTCGGGCATTACCGCAGCCATCTTGACCACGGAATCGTTCGCGTTCAGCTTTATGCCGCGTATCCCGTGGGCTTCCCTGCCCATCGGCCTTATGTCGGTCTCCTTGAACCTTAGCGATTTGCCCATCGTCGTGCCTATGAACAGCTCGTTCGAGCCGCTTGACAGGCAGACGCCGGCAAGCTCATCGCCCTGGAAGAGTGGTATCGCCCTTATCCCGTTGGCCCTTGGCTTGGAGAACCGCTCGGCCTTGACGCGCTTGACCCTGCCCTTCGTCGTCATGAAGTTTAGGTAGGTGTTCGAGAATATCTTCGTGTTGATGACATCGCGTATGCGTTCGCCGTCCGTCAGCTTGACGAGGTTGACCAGCGCCTTGCCCATGCCGTACCTGCTCTCTTCGGGGACCATGTATGCCTTCAACCAGTACGCCCTTCCCTTGTTCGACAGCAGGAACAGGTAATCCTTCAGCCTGCAGGAGATTATCTGCCTGACGAAGTCGCCCTCCTTGAGCTCTATCGCTATTATGCCCTTGCCGCCGCGCTCCTGTTCGCGGTACACCTTGGTCGGCATGCGCTTCACGTAGCCGTTGTTCGTGAGTATGACTGTCGACTCGTCGTCGGGTATCACCTCTTCCTGGTTGAATTCCTGCAGCGGGGCGTTGTAGTCTATTATCGTCTTTCTCGGCTTGCCGTACAGCTTCTTGATTTCCAGTGTCTCGTCCTTGATTATCTGGTAGACGCGCTTGTCGTCCGAGAGGATCTGTTTCAGGTTGTCTATGCTCTTTGTGAGCTCGCCTTTTTCGCTTTGCAGGGACTCCAGCTCGAGGGAGGTAAGCCTGCTGAGCTTCATGTCGAGAACCGCGTTGGACTGCTTCTCGCTCAGTTCGTACTTGCTCATCAGTGCCGCACGTGCTTCTTTCGTGTCCTTGCTTTTCTTTATCAGTGATATGATCTGGTCTATGTTGCCGACCGCGATCAGAAGGCCTTCGACGATGTGCAGCCTGTCCGAAGCGACCCTCAGGTCGTAGTTGCTCCTTGCCTTTATCACGTTGACCCTGTGGTCGACGAACACCTTGATGAATTGCTTGATGTTGAACGTCAGAAGCTCCTTGCCCAGGACGGCTATGTTCATGACCGGCATCGAGATTTGGAGATTGGTGTGCGCGTACAGTTGGCTGAGTAGGACCGCCTTGTCTGCATCCTGCTTGAGCTCGATGACGACCCTTATGCCCTCCTTACCGCTTTCGTCGCGAAGGTCCGATATGCCGGTTATCTTCTTGTTCCTCACGAGGTTCGCTATCTCTTCCACCATCGTGGCCTTGTTCACCGTGTAGGGGACTTCGGTTATTATTATCGCCTCCCTGTTCCCTATCTTCTCATCGACGGTCTTGCCCCTTATAATGACCGATCCCCTGCCGTACTTGTAGGACATCTCGAGCGCGTTGTTGTGGAAGACGGAGCCGCCGGTCGGGAAGTCGGGCCCTTGTATGTGAGTCATGATTTCTTCTATGCTTATCTCGGGGTTTGCCACATACGCGACAACCGCATCGCTCAGTTCGGAGAGGTTGTGTGGCAGTATGTTTGTCGCAACTCCGACCGCTATTCCCGATGCGCCATTAAGCAGGAGGGTGGGCAACTTTGTAGGTAACAGAAGCGGCTCCTGTTCGGTGTTGTCGAAGTTAGGGCCGAACGGCACCGATTCTTTTTCGATGTCCGCGAGCATCTCTTCCGCTATCTTGCTCAATCGTATTTCGGTGTAACGTTGTGCCGCAGCCGAATCGCCGTCGATGGAGCCCATGTTGCCCTGGCCTTCGACAAGCGTGTGGTTCATCGAGAAGTCCTGAGCCATCCTTACGATGGTCTCATAGACTGCGACGTCTCCGTGCGGATGGTATTTTCCAATCACGTCTCCGACTATCCTTGCGCTCTTCTTCGTCGGCTGGTTGTGCATGTTGTTGAGCTTGTACATGGCGAAGAGTATCCTCCTCTGCGCGGGCTTTAGGCCGTCTCTTGCATCGGGCAGCGCTCTGCCTATTATCACGCTCATCGCGTAGTCGATGTAGCTCGACTGCATTTCATTCTCAATGGTCGTTTCCAGTGTTTCAGCCATGCAAAATACCAATCATACGTCCAGGAACGATACTTCCGTTGAGTGCTCTTCCAGGAAGTGGCGTCTCTTTTCTACATCGACCCCCATGAGCACCGTAAATATCGCCTCTGCGATCTGCGCGTCCTTTATCGAAACTCGCTTGAGCACCCTGTTCGCCGGATTCATCGTAGTCTCCCACAATTGTTCTGGATTCATCTCTCCGAGACCTTTGTATCTTTGTATCGCCACCTTCGGATCGTTCTTCAACTCCCCAGATAGCAGGGCATCGGAGTATATGTACCTCGATTCCTTGCCTTTGGTGATCTTGTACAGAGGCGGCTGGGCGATGTATATGTTGCCGCGCTCGATGAGCGGGCGCATGTACCTGTAGAAGAAAGTGAGCAGCAGCGTTCGTATGTGGCTGCCGTCCACGTCCGCATCCGTAAGTAATATGACCTTCTTGTACCTAAGATTCTCCGGATTGAACGTCTCTCTTATCCCTACGCCGAATGCGGTGACCATTGAGTGCAGTTCAGCGTTGTTGAATATCTTCTCGTCGGATGCCTTTTCGACGTTCAGTATCTTTCCCTTCAGTGGCAGTATTGCCTGGAACATCCTGTCCCTGCCCTGCTTGCTGGAGCCTGCCGCGCTCTCCCCCTCGACTATGAATATCTCTGACTTCTCCGGGTCGCTTTCCGTGCAATCGGACAGCTTGCCCGGCAGAAGCGGGCCTTCGAACAGGCTCTTCTTCCTAGCGAGCTCCCTCGCTCTTCTCGCAGACTCTCTCGCTTCTGCCGCTCCGAGCACCTTTCGGATTATGCCCAAAGCGTCAGGCGGATTCTCTTCTAAGTATTGGGATAATGCAGCGTAAACTGCGGTGTCGACTATGCTCTTTATGCTTGGATTGCCCAGCTTCTCTTTCGTCTGGCCTTCGAACTCCGGGTTCTGCATCATTATCGAAAGAATTGCAATCAGGCCCTCTCTGGTGTCATCCCCTTCTATCTCGGCCTTCTGCTTGCCAAGCTTCTTGGAGTTTTTCTGCATGTAATTTGTAATCGATTTTGTCAGCGCGGAATGAAGACCCGAAACGTGAGTTCCCCCTTCGGCCGTCCTTATGTTGTTCACGAATGAAAGGATTTCCTCGCTGTACCCTTCGACGTACTGTATTCCGAGCTGCACC
The DNA here is from genome assembly GCA_963741095.1 of uncultured Microcaldota archaeon. Lineage (GTDB taxonomy): Archaea > Micrarchaeota > Micrarchaeia > Micrarchaeales > Micrarchaeaceae > CAIOIN01. Next base: position 73,102 of record CAVUGN010000002.1, on the reverse strand, counting down.
TTTGTCGCGCCGGCTTCCTTTACTATCATTATAGGCTTTGTAAGGGGGACCTTGCTGCCGCGGACGAAATCCAGGAAGTCTGGAATTCCTTTTTGTGAAGCAAAAGTTGCTTTGTTTTCTATTCCGGTTTCTCTGGCATCGTCAAGGTCGATCTTTATGCCCTTGTTCAGGAATGCCAATTGCCTAAGCCGCTCAACCAACTCCATCGAATCGAAGTTCTTTACCGAGAATATGGTCGTATCTGGCTTGAATTTGATTGTTGTTCCGGTGTCTGTCGCGGTTTCGTTGATTATCTTGAGTTCGTCTGCCGCCTCTCCCTTCTTGAAAAGCTGCTGGTAGGTCTTCCCGTTCCTTTTTATCGTGACTTCGGTGTATTCCGAAAGGGCGTTTACGACTGTGAGGCCAACGCCGTGAAGGCCTCCGGCGACCTGGTATATCTTGCTGTCGAACTTCGCGCCGGAATGCAGCGAGGTCATGATGACTTCGAGAGCGGGCTTGCCCTCCTTGTGCATCATGTCTACGGGTATTCCCCTGCCGTCATCGCTGATCTCTGCGACATCGACGTCGTTGTCCTTCGTGAGCGTTATTTTTATGTTCTTGCAGTATCCGGCGAGCGATTCATCTATCGCATTGTCAAGCACTTCGTAGAGAAGATGGAGGAAGCCGCGGCTGCCAGTTGAACCAACGTACATTGCGGGTCTTTTTCTGACACCTTGCGGACCGGAAAGGACTATTATGTCTTCTGCATCGTACCTATTTTCAACCATAAAAATCAATCCGAAACCGATCCAATATTGATGGGGATTTTAAGCTTAAAACCCTTTCTGTGAGATGGAGAATTAACCTATTTTATGGTTGTTTTGGTTGGTTTGACGCTGTTTTTCTACTGAATCTGATAACATTAATACTTATTTTTGGTTATGGTTGCACCAAACGTACAAAGTTGATGGCGTTTGGAAAAGGAGGTTGCCTGATTATTTTACTTGGGGGGTTGGCAAATTTTGTCGGAAGCATATCATACAATCTTGGTGTCACGCTCAATTTTGCTGCAATAATCGCACCGATTACTTCTGGCGCGGTTATGCTCCCTATCTTGTTTGGGGTGTTCTTTCTGGGGGAAAAACCTGAGAAGACGCAGGTGATGGGCATGGCATTGATAGTGTTAGGCATAGTCGCTTTGTCTGTTTGATGTTATCGATGTGCTGAATATAAGGCGCCTCGAGCAGGACTCGGACCTGCGACCTATCGGTTAACAGCCGATCGCTCTACCTACTGAGCTATCGAGGCATTGTTGTTATTGTTTCTTTAGCATCTCTAGTATGAGTGCTTTAATCTCTTTCGGGTCAGCCTGTTTCTTAGTCAGTGCCAGAACCTGGCCTATGAGGAACTGGAGCGACTCGGTTTTTCCTGAGTTTATCTCTTCGACTGCCTTCTTATTCTTATCTAGTGCCTGCTGCACCGCAGATTCGAGGTCCTTCTTGGACAGCTTGACTACGCTCTTCTTCGCAAGCGCTTTCGGCGATGTGCCGGTGTCGACGTATTCCTTGACCAGTTCCTTGGCGTATCGCTCGGTTATCTCCTTGCTGTCTATTAATTCTAGGAGCTCCACGAATGTTTTAGGCTTGACCTTCGAGTCGTTTATGCGCTCGGACCTCCAGTTCAGGCTCTTCTGCAGCTCGTTGGTCGTCCAGTTTGCGACGACGACCGGATCCTTGTAAAGCTTGCAGCACTCTTCGTAGAAATCCGCGAGATGTTTGTCCGTGTATATGAGGACGCTTGCGGTGTACTCGTTGAGCTTGTACTGCGAAGTGAATCTTTTCACCCTCTGGTCCGGCAGCTCGGGCATCGACGACTTTATTTTTTCTACCCATGCCCTGTCGACTTTTATTATTGGCAGATCTGGATCGAAGACGTAGCCGTAATCCTCCTCGTATTCCTTCTTTCTAAGGCCTTTAGTCGTGCCGGTCTCGGCGTCGAAGTGCCTTACTTCCCTTTCTATTTTTACTTCCATCCTCGCCATTCCTGATTGCCTTATTATCTCGAAATTTAGCGCCTTTTCTACGTTCTCGAATCCCGTTATGTTCTTGACCTCTATCCTTTCGCCCCCGTTTATCGAGACGTTTGCATCGACCCTGAGCGACATTTCCTTACTCGCGTCGTAGACGTTTAGATGCTCTAATATCGAGGAGAGTTTCTCCAGGAACTGCCTTGCCTGCTTCGGTGTGGTGAAATCCGGTTCCGTCACTATCTCCATCAGCGGTATGCCCGAACGATTGTAATCTATGAGGACGTATTCCGCCGAGGTGATGTCGCCACCGATGTGCACCAGCTTCGCCGGGTCTTCTTCGATGTGTATCCTTCGTATTCTGATCTTCAAATCTGGGAGATTCATGAAACCTTCGCCGACTAGCGGCGATTCGTACTGCGAGATTTGGTAGTTCTTCGCAAGGTCGGGGTAGAAGTATATCTTCCTTGACATGAACGATTCTTCTGGTATTCTGCATCCAAGTGCCAGGCCGGTCATTATCGCGTAGTCTATGACCTTCTTGTTCAGCTTCGGCTTCGATCCCGGGAATCCCAGGCATATCGGGCAGGTGTTCTCGTTCGGCGCCTTGTTGCGAGTGTCGACGCTGTCGCTGCAGAAGAGCTTGCTCTCTGTGTTGAGCTGGACGTGAACCTCCAATCCTATCATTACACTCATGCTGAAACCTCGAATTTGTGCGCTATCTTTATCAGTTTGCCCTCGTTGAACTGGTCGGCGATGATCTGCATGCCGACCGGCAACCCGTCGACCTTTTCCATGGGCATTGATATCGTCGGCATTCCGGCCATGTTAGGCGCGGTCGTAAGTATATCCATGTAATAGTTCTGCAGGGGCGTGAGGTTCTTGATGTCAGAGAATTTCGGCGGGACCACAGGCATTGATGGTGTTATCAGCGCATCATATTTCTTGAAGGCCTGCTTGAACTCCTTTATTATTGTTGCCCTTATCCTGAGCGCCTTGAAGTAGTACTTGTCCCTGAAGCCAGCCATCCTCGCAAATGTTCCCAGTATGATCCTTCTTTTTGCCTCGTCTCCGAAGCCTTCGGTCCTGACTTTCGTGAAATATTCGTCGAAATTTCCGGTGATATCTTTCTGGAGCCCGTACCTTAGGCCACAATACTTCGCAAGATTCGTTGATGCCTCGCTCACCGCTATCAGATAGTACGACGGGATTGCGTATGGGGTCGATGGTAAGGAGGTCTCCTCGCATTTTGCACCCAGGGATTCCAACATTGCTGCCTTGTCCCTAACAATCTTTGATATCCTTTTGTCGACGCCATCGGAGAAGTATTCTTTTGGCATACCTATCTTGACGCCTTTGAGGTCCGCGTTCAGGTATTTTGTGAAATCTTCAGTCGGAAGTTCGCTGCTTGTCGAATCAAGCGGGTCGTGACCGGCTATTATTGAAAGCATCAGCGCGCAGTCGTAGACACGGTTGCCCAATACACCTATTTTGTCCATGCTGTTTGAATAATCGATCAAGCCGTATCTTGACACCCTGCCGTATGTCGGAGTCAGTCCTATTGTGCTGGTGAACGCTGCTGGTGCGGTTATGCTGCCGCCCGTTGATTCTGCTATGGCAACGTGCGGAAAATCTGCCGCTGCGGTTATGCAACCCGCGCCGCCGCTGCTCCCTCCGCAGGTCCTTTCTACGTCGGAGGGGTTCTTCGGTATTGTGAGTGAAGTGTTGACCGAGAATGTTCCGAAGCCGAACTCATCCTGCGCGGTCTTCCCGATTATGGTTGCTCCCTCGTTTTTTATCTTCTCGATGCAGGTGGCATCGAATGGAGGTATGTAGCCTTCGAGTATCTTCGATCCCGCTGTTGTCTGAAGGCCCTTGGTGCAGATGTTGTCCTTGACCGAGACCGCAAGGCCGTACAGCCTGCCCTTTGTCTTCGATGCTTCTGCCTTGTCGTTTATCGTTATGAATGGCGAATATTTCTTCTGTATTCCCCTTGACTTTGTTACCGCTTCCTTTATCGAGTCGGCTGCCGAAATGCTGCCTTCATTTGCGCCCTTCAAATACTCTTCGACCGAGAGTCGTTTTGCTGCCACTTAAACTATCCTTGGACCCTTGAAATAGCCGTTTTCCTTCTGCTTTGCGTTGCCCAGCGGCTCCCAGTCGGTCTTCTTCGCAACGTCATCGCGCCACACGTTCTCGACTGAAACCGAATGGAATGCGGGGCTTTCTTTCGATTCTATGCCGTCTATCTGCTTGAATGCCTCAAGAACATCCTGGAGCTGTTTAACGTACATCTCCTTCTCCTTTTCCGTGAGAGTCAGCCTTGCGACTGCGCATATGCGGTCTATGAGCTTTTTGTCTATCTTCCAGTAATCGGCCATTCGAACAATATTATTAAGGCGAGGATGTTTTTAAACATTATTGTCTAATCTAATAGAGATGGTCGAATGATAAGGACTCATTATGTTAAAGAGGTAACCGGCGCGCTTGATGGCAAGACCGTCACAGTCGCGGGCTGGGTTCATGAGGTCAGGGATACCGCTAAGATCAAGTTTCTCATTCTGAGGGATACCACCGGCACGCTGCAGGTCATAGGCAAGAAGGGAGTCACGAGCGAGACAGTGATGAAGGCGATGGACCTGCCAAAGGAGAGCGTTGTCAGGGTGACCGGCGTTGTGAAGGCCAGCGGGGAGGCGAAGGCCGGATTCGAGATCCTGCCGAACGAGGTCGAGGACCTCAATCCATTATCGATAAACATACCTTTTGAGGTCACGGGCAAGGTGCCGGTCGACCTTGATGTAAGGCTGAACTACAGGTACATCGACCTAAGAAGGGCCGAGCCTACGGCAATATTTAGAGTAGAATCGACCGTATTGAACGCCTTCAAGAATGCGGTGTCCGGCATGGGATTCGAGGAGATCCGCACGCCGAGCATGATCGCGGAGGCGAGCGAGGGAGGCAGCGACCTCTTCCCTATAGCGTACTTCGAGAAGGCGGCTTACCTGGCGCAGTCGCCGCAGTTGTACAAGCAGTTGGCGATAGTCGGAGGCATGGATAGGGTGTTCATGATAACGCCGGCGTTCAGGGCGGAGAAGTCCAACACAGTCTACCACCTGACGGAATGCACGCAGATGGATATTGAGATGGCCTTCGTGTCCGGTTCGGACGACGCGATCAAGGTGCTTTCCGAGACCGTTCTTTCGATAATAAGGAGCGTCAAGGAGAACAACAAGAAGGAGCTGGAACTCTTGAAAGTCGACTTGAAGGTGCCGGAGGTCAAGACAGTGACCTATTCTGAGGCGATTGAAAAGCTGAAGACGAAGGGATTCGAGATAGAGTTCGGCCACGACATCTCAAGGGGCCATGAGACCGCGCTGCAGAAGATCTACGGCGATGCGGTTGTCGTGAAGGACTTCCCGGCTTCTTTAAGGGCCTTCTACTCGATGCCGAAGGAAGAGGACCCGGAATTGACGAACAGCTTCGACTTCATCTACAAGGGCCTTGAGATAACGAGCGGCGCGCAGCGTATACACAAGCCGGATTTGCTGATCAAGTCTTTGGAGAAGAAGGGATTGAACCCGAAGCACTTCGATTTCTACATAAACGCCTTCAGGTGCGGCGCTCCGCCGCACGCCGGCTGGAGCATAGGCCTCGAAAGGATGACCATGCAGATCACGGGCGCGCAGAACATACGCGAATGCTCGCTGTTCCCGAGGGACAGGAAGCGGCTGACTCCATAAGGCTTCAGAGCAGGAGGATGTAGACCAGGACCGCTGCTATGGCACCCACAAGCCCGCAGACGAAGTTGGAGGTGGACTTGTTGCCGATGCCCTTTTCCTCATAATAGCCTAGCATTGAGTCAACTATGCTGCCCAGCAGACCGGCGATCGTTATGCCGAGTATGGTGAAGAAGGGGTTGAAGTAGTACATGCTTCCCATACCGCCTAGCTTGTAAGCGATCAGCGGCACTGTCAATGCGATGAGGAAGGCGCCGATGAGACTGGCGTTAAGTCCGAGCGGAGTCACGCCGCCGGAGACCCCGCGCTTCACCTTCCTTGATGTGAATATCAGCCGGGGCATGCCGCCGAACACTCCGAGCTCGCTGGCGAACTTGTCTGCCGTGGCGGCCGCAACGCTCCCCACGAATGCTATGATGGACAGCATTGCAATCGTTGGATAACCATGCGTGGCAGTCCAGAAGAACAGCGACGCCATCATGAACGGCGCAAGGCCGTTTGCAAGCACGTTTTTGACTCCGCGGTACTTCTGAAAGGTGCCTATTCTCTTCTTGTAGTTGGCTCCGACAGCCGTGACGATTGCGGCCAGGATGAGGAATAATAGCATCACAGCAACGAAGAAGTAACCTATGTCTAATCCGATCTCGAAAAAGGCTATCCCTAGGATTAGAGTCAGCAGTGCACCCTTGAAATTTAACGTCAGAAAGGTCATTTGAACATTCCATTTTTGTGGTATTATTCCATTATTAACATAGGTTTTTAAGCCTATATTTTGTAATGTAAATCACGGGTTCTCTACTGTAGGAAAGTCGTGAAGAACTGGTCGCCTTGCCAGCGTGGTTCGCCGCGCTGGCACTATTTCTTCTTTATCGCTAACGTGTTATTCCTGTATTTCCAAGGCTTAAATACTTATTCGTTCATTTTATATCGTGTTTCCATGGCAAAGGAGAAGGATATAGAGGTTCTAGAGGACCTGCCTGGAATAGGCCCCACTACTGCAGAGAAGCTTAAGGCCGCAGGGGTCGACACTCTTGACAAGATAGCCACGATGTCCCCCCACGAATTGAGCGAGCTGAGCGGCATAAACGTAGAGAAGGCCACGGAAGCGATAAAGGCGGCCAATGATGCAGTAACGCTGAATTATCAGACAGGAACCCAGGTCTCCGAGAAGAGGAAGGAGCTGGGCAAGATAAGCACCAATTGCAAGGATTTGGATGAACTCATAGGTGGAGGGATAGAGACAGGGGCTATAACTGAGACTTATGGAAGGTTCGCGAGCGGAAAGTCGCAGCTCGGCTTCCAGCTTGCAGTTGACGTGCAGCTGCCCAAGAGCGAGGGCGGCTTGGAAGGCGGATGCTTGTTCATAGACACGGAAGGAACGTTCAGGCCGGAGCGAATAGAGAGCATAGCAAAGGCCAGGGGGCTTGAGCCGGAGAAGGCTCTTGAGGGCATAATGGTCATCAGGGCTCTTACGACCGACGAGCAGGTGCTGGCGGTCAAGAGGGCTGACAAGCTGATAGTCGAAAAGAACATAAAACTGGTCATAGTTGACTCGCTTATGAGCCTGTTCAGGTCGGAGTACATAGGCAGGGGTGCATTGGGTGAGAGGCAGCAGAAGCTCAACCAGCACATACACGCGCTCCAGATGCTCGCTGACAAGCACGACCTGGCTGTTTATATCACTAACCAGGTCATGGACAACCCTGGAATGCTGTTTGGGGACCCTACGACGCCGATTGGGGGCAACATACTCGCCCATGCGGCCACTACAAGGCTATACCTCAGGAAGAGCAAGGAGGACAAGAGGATTGTGAGGCTTGTCGATTCGCCGAACATGCCGGAAGGCGAATGCGTGATGAAGATAACGCCTGCAGGCATAAAAGACTGATGTGATGCTGTTTCTAGTTGGAATAGGCCTGACGGGCAATGACCTCTCGCTGAGGGCCATAGACGCCTGCAAGAGGAGCGAGCTGATGGTCGACAGGTACACCTGCCTCGTCGACGACGATCATCTTAATCTCATAAAGAAGCTTTCTGGCAAGTCCACGATAAAGGTGCTCGTAAGGAGGGACATGGAGGAGGGTGCAAAGGACATAGTCTCAAAAGCGGTCGATAGGGACGTCGCCGTGCTCATCGGCGGGGATCCGCTAATGGCAACGACCCACAAGATATTGTTCATAGAGGCAAGGAAGAGGAATGTGGAGGTTGAGGTGATCCATTCGAATTCCGTGCTGACCGCCGCGATAGGCGAGAGCGGACTTGACTTCTACAGGTTTGGCGCCATAGCCACGATACCGAAGTGGAGCGCGCACTACGCGCCAGTGTCTTTTTACGAGACCCTGCGGAGGAACATTGAGAACAACCTGCATTCGCTCCTGCTGCTGGATTACAGCCAAGAGCTGGCCGCCTCTTTGAGCATAAAGGAGTCAATCAGCATATTGGAAAAGGCGGAGAAACACTACAAATCGGGTATAATAAAGGAGGACACGAAGATAATTGTGCTCAATTGCCTGTCATCGGAGAGGCAGCAGAAGCTCTTCGCCAGCATTGAAAAGGCGAAGACCTTGGAGCTCGGCGGGCCTTCGGTGATAATCGTGCCTGCGAAGATGACAAGCATTGAAAAGGAGATAGTGACGGCGATGTGCAAGTCAATGGATTAGATCTTATGACGCTGGAATTGTTGTTCGATGAGAAGACAAAGACCATATTTGCCACTGACCAGTCGACGAAGGACATCCTGCATGGGGGCTATTTCGGGGCATTAGAGAAGGACAAGCTTATCCTGACTCCCGAAGAGGGGTTGTACCTGATAGACGTGAGGCACGCCTCGTGCAAGTCGGTGCAGAGCGGCAATGAGGTATCATTCAACGACATAGCCCTGAAATTCAGCGCTAGCAGCAAGTTCATGGCACGGTATTTCACTTACAAGGACTGGAGAGATCGCGGATTGGTGATTAAGAGGCCTTCCGGGCTCGTTGGAGAGGGGGCGAAGGCGCAGCTGAAGAGATACAACGCATCGCCGCTGAAGCTAGGGCGCATCAATTTGGAGGGCGTCTTCTTCCCGGCGGACATGACGACCATTGTCGACGACGATGAGAAGGGAAAGGCAATATACAACGGCTTCTGGTTCGGGCAGTACGGCACATACAAAGTCAGCGAACGGGGCAGGCTCAACAAGCTCGATATATACGAAACTGTTTTTCTCATCGACAAAGGCATCCTGAAGGTTCGGAATTACACCAGGAAGCAGATACTCGACATCGCGGAGAAGAGAAGATCAGACTTCATGAAGCTCTACCAAGTCTACGCGGACTGGCGCAGCAGGGGTTATGTGATAAAGACCGGGTTCAAGTTCGGCACGCACTTCAGGGTTTACTTCCCGGGCGCGAAGCCGGTCAAGGCCGACGACGACAATTCATGGATTCACTCGAAGCATGTCATACACGTCTTTCCGAGGGACGCGAAGCTGCTTATTTCGGAGTGGGCAAGGGCCATAAGGGTCGCGCACTCCGTCAGGAAGACCTTCATACTCGCGATACCAGGCAAGAGCAGGAGGAAGGGGCTCGCGATAGACTTCGTGCTTTACCACAGAAAAGGAGCAGGGATAGAGACGCCGAGCGAGAACAGGCCGAGATACGGCATGCTTTCCTTGGGCGAAGAGGAGTACATTGGAGGCAGCGAGCTGTCCGCGATAATAAACGAGGCGAAGGAGCAGAAGCTAGAACTGATAATTGCAATAGCAGACAGGGAGACCGCTGTGACCTATTACAAGGTCAGAATGATAGAATTGGAGGGCAGCGATTACGAGTATTACGAGATAGACTGGATGCAGCCTTAATAGAGAGTGTCTTCGCCCCGGATTTTTATGCCTGGAGAATACGGGGTCGTTTGCGTGCTTTGCCGCAGGAGGGAGTTTGCCATATCCTCCACACCTTTTTCACGGTAAATCGCTGCTGCGGCTTCGTGTTCGCCGGCGTGCGTGCGGAGATAGGCAACCTTAGACTTCAAGTCTTCTTTCTTATCAGGAAGTTGCTGCACCATGACTTCCAGAGCGTCGGCGCACCGGCTTGCGCCCTCTTTATCGCCAATGGCTATGTACCCTAGTCCCGCGGCGTATGGTTGTTTTGTCTCTATTGCCTCGGTTGTCCTTCTGATGCCAGCTACGTCGCCAAGGGTCTTGTAGACATCCAGCGCTTCGCTGGTATTCTCCTGCTCGAGCTTCTTGGCAAACGCTTTTGCGGCTTCGGTTTTGCCGATTGTTATGCTGAGATTCGCTGCACGAAGGTAAAGATTTCCCCGTGAATACGCAATTATGGCGTTCTCCGGATCGCGCAGGCGCTCGTATATTTTTCCTGCATCTTCAAATAGCATGTTTTTCTCGCACTGCACGGCTATTGCCCTGACTTCGGGATTCAGGTCTCTGTGAAGCCAATTCGCCATACCGTGGTTGTGGATTATGGATTCGGCTATTGCCTTTGCTGGACTGGATAGTTCGTTGACTAGCGCACCGAGCGCGGATTTGTCGACATATACGGTGGCCACCTTATCACAAGGATTGACTGACGCGCTATAGATATATAAAGCTCTCGTGCAGGTTTGATTAATGACGTAAGCATGCGGATTCGGGGGGATTTTCATGCCTGTTGAGGTTACTCAAAAGACAATTTGGACCCCCGACCTACTGGTTAAGAGCCAGCCGCTCTGACCTAACTGAGCTACGAATCCATGTTGTTTAATAAGTGTCGCCACCGCTTATAAAACTTTCTGGTGTTCTGTTTACGGCTGCTTCTGCAGAAGGAGTTCCTTCTCCTTCACATAGAGGTCGAAGGGGATGTCCTTGGTGTCGAAGCGTATCTTCTTCGTCAGGTAATTCTGGTAGCCGAGCCGTTCGTAGAAAAGGAAACGGCTACCCACGTACTCAAGCACTTCCATGTGAACGTGCGGCTTTTCGGTGATGCCAGTGTTGCCGCTTATGCCTACCAATTCGTCAGAGCCCATCTTCTGCCCCACATGCAACTTCAGATCCTTGGCGAACTTGTGCTGCAGGTGTTCTAGCCAGAGGTATTCGCCTTTGCTACCCATGATGAATATGCCGTTGCCCTTTGCCCAATAATCGATTGTTGTGCCATGCCCGTCGAATTTTTGCACGATTTCCAATATCCAGCCAGGACATGGTGCGCGTATCAAAGTTCCTTCCGGGACATAGAAATCCACGGCCCACCGAATGCCGCCCTGATGGGCAGGAGATATGTTCTGCGATCCGAAGGCAATCACTTTGTCGATCGGTACGGGTGTACGGTACACATTTATGCTATATTTGTCCTCTGCGACCCGTTTCGGCGCCAGCTTAGCGTCTGCAATCGCGGTCTTTATACCCATGAAGAACGCGGAACTGACAGGCAGTTCGGTGTCCGGCCTCATCAATCGCGACGCTATGTCCGCTACACTTTGCGTTCCGGCTTTCGTGGCATCCATTACATCGATTATTACTTTGGATTTATTGATATTACTTTTATTAGAGTCGATCGGTGTTGACGGTATCGTCTAGTGCTACGCCACGCCATAGCGCGTTATCTGGGCCGGGGGCAAAGCGTATTCTTCCTTTTATCATTTTTACGTCGATGCCATGTTCTTCCGCTCCGAGATTTTTGAGACCGAAGAAGTTTTCCATGTTGATGACGGGGTTGGTTTTGTCACCTTCTTCGCCAGGAGTCCAGCTTAATATGTGGGTGAATGCATACGCATCTGCCCATTGCTGGCTTTGCCTAAGCATCAGTTTGATCATGTTTCCACTACGTGGAGTGCTGCGGAGCTCTGGATCTATAAACATCTCGGCAACGTATACTGTTTTGTTTGGATCGGCATGCATGTTTTCCATTTTTTGTTTGAAGACTTCTTTGGATGTTGGTGTTGAGTTCTTCATACACGTTTTCCCAGTAATCAGAAAGGTCATTGCCGTTAGTTCATTGGTTTCTTTATCTTTTATGGCCACCATAATTCCTTTTCCTTGTCTGACTAATCCTTGATAAAAGATGGCCGCATCAGGGTAATAACCTTCTGGTTCTCGGAACGCACCGGATGTTCTGCTTTGTATATATTTATCTAATTGTTCAATAACCCAGGTCATTACTTCGTCGTCACCAGCACTCCACGAGGATGGGCGTTTGTAGTTGTTTATTCGGTCCAAGAGTGTTTCGACGCCCTTATCGGGATCTTGTTTAAATAATTTTACAAGTTTTAAAACTTCGCTCTCCGGTATTGGTTTTAATGGATGATGTTCTTCTACTGCCTTTTTGTTTTCCGCTTCGATCTGTTTACGTACTATGCGCTCTTCCGCTAACTGTTCTTTGATATATGGGTTCCATGCTGGTGAAAAAAGATATGCGCTTGCGTATAGATTCATGAACTTTTGGTTTTTTTGCCACTCTTTGACTTTTTCGTTTATACGATCGGCACCTACAACTTCTAAATTATATTTTTTGTCCCCTAATTTGAAATCTGGCATGTCGAATCGGACGCCAGGCTGCATTCTTTCGTCTTTGGTTACCTTCACTTCCCCGATACTTAATTGGAAATTCTGCGTTTTAGTTGCCATTCTACCACGTTATAAATAGCCCCTTACTAGATATTTAAGCATTTATGCTTAGTTCCGCAAATGTGTGTTTATGCCTTCTTGGCTGCGCGGATAAATTTCAATATTTTCTTGTCAAAATCGCCCCCTACGGGCTTCAATTCGTAGGAGACCTGCACAATCGGCTTGTTGATGTTTATCACGTGCCTAAGGTTTGTGGGCGTTGCGGACACAACGACATCGCATTCTGCCCGGTTCACTGTTTCTTGAAGATCCCTTATTTCTTTTGGACTGTAGCCGATGGCCGGAAGCTCTTTGTTAAGTTTGGGGTACTTCTCAAATGCCTCTTTTATAGCACCGACTGCATACTTCTTCGCGGATATTATCTCTCCTGCCCCGTATTCCTTCGCTGCGACGCTGCCAGCACCAATTCGCATGCCTCCGTGTGTTATCGAAGGCCCGTCCTCTATGACAAGCACCTTTTTGCCTTTGATTATCCGCGGGTTGTCTGGTGTAACTGTTGAGTTTGCATACATGATTTTTGCTTTTTTGTTTATTGAACGGAGGTCTTCGACCACTGTTTTTATCTCAGTTTTTGTGGCTGAATTTATTTTGTTGATCAGCAGCACGTCAGCCATCCTTGCAACAGTTTCTCCAGGATAGTATGTGAGTTCATCGCCGGATCTGAGCGGATCTGCGACTGTTATCAGCATATCTGGTTTTATGAACGATGCATCGTTGTTCCCACCATCCCATATTATTATGTCCGCCTCTTTCTCCGCTGCGTGTAGTATGTCGACGTAATCAACTCCGGCAAACACGACAGTCTTGTTCAGTATGTGTGGTTCGTAGTCCTCACGCTCTTCGATAGTAGTCTTGTATTTGTCGAGGTCTTTCAGGGTAGCGAATCGCTCTACTCGCTCATTCTTTAACACTCCATAGGGCATTGGATGTCTTATTGCAACGACTCTGAGCCCTGCTTTGCGTATCAGATTGGCTACGTATCTTGAAGTCTGGCTCTTACCACAGCCGGTCCTTACCGCACAGACTGCGATAATGGGTTTTGTTGATTTTAGGTAAGTGTGCTCTGGAGAGACAAGCCAGAAGTCCGCGCCATTGGAGTTTACTATGCTTGCCTTGTGCATCACTTCCACATCTGGAAGATCGCTGTATGCTTGTACACAGATGTCGACGTCAAACTTCTTTATCAATTTTGGCAGCTCCGATTCATCATATATTTTTATCCCTTTGGGATAGAGTTTGCCAGCAAGCTCTTTGGGGTACATTCTATCGCTTATGTAAGGAATCTGGTTTGCGGTGAAGGCAACAACATCATAATCTTTGTTGTTGCGGAATAGCACGTTGAAGTCGTGAAAGTCGCGACCCGCTGCCCCGATTACAATTACTTTTTTGTTCATTATGACACCCGTGTAGTATCAAGATGCGCTGAAAAGTTTAATACACTACCGTTATCTTTGGTTGCCCACGTTTCCGTGAGGCTTGCCTATGATAGGAATGGTCGTCTTGCAGGACAGACACCGGTTGTTTTTGTCTAGCGCCCAACCAGTAGTGTAGAGCCCGTATCGTTCTATTACCAATTTGCCGCATTTGGGGCAATAGGTGTTATCAAAGGGGTTGTTCGGCACGTTACCGATGTACACATAATTGAGCCCGCTCTTTTTTGCGACGTCATAATGCTCCTTTAGCGAGTCGAATGAGGTCTCAGGATGATCGAGCATCTTGTAGTCAGGATGGAATCTGGTGAACTGTATTGGTGTGTCTGGACCTAGATTGTCATAAACCCATTTTGTCAATTCGCTGCACGCCGCCAAAGAATCTCCCACTGTTGGTATTATCAGATCCGTTATCTCGATGTGCATCCCGCTCTTTTTCATCTCTATAAGTGCTTCCTTAATCGGGTCGCTTGATGGTATCGCAGAGAATCTGCCAACGAACTCGCGCTCGCCGCTGCCCTTGAAGTCGACGACAACCGCGTCTATGAGGCCTTTCATCGCCTGCACCGCCTCTTTTGTCATGTATCCGTTCGTCACGAAGACGTTGTACAGCCCCTTCTTGTGGGCCAGCTTTGCAACTTCTAGAGCGTATTCGATGAATATTGTAGGTTCGTTGTAGGTGTACGCGATGCCCTGCGTGCCGCTTTCTAGGGCAAGTTCTATGATCTGTTTCGGTGATACCACCGCCCCTCTTCCGGCATGCTCCTTCGACATCTCGGGGTTCTGGCAGAACAGGCATGCAAGATTGCATGATGTGGTGCCTATGCTGAACACCTCGCTGCCTGGCATGAAATGGTTGAACGGCTTTTTCTCTATTGGATCTATCTGCATCGCTTCCAGCTTGCCGTAGTTTGCAAGGTGAAGCTCGCCGCCCTTGTTCTGCCTTACGATGCAGAAACCGTGCGACCCTTCAGGTATCTGGCACCGCCTGGCGCAGGCAAAGCACAAAACCTTGCCGTCGCCAAGGCGATTCCAGAGTATTGTTTCCCCCTTCTTCTCCACAATATCGTTATGGTTGAGGAGATATTTATGCATTTTTAGGGAATACGTCGTCTTGCGTTGCCCTGTTTGGGACAAACTTAAAAAAGCCATCTCGATACGTTTAAGTATTATGATAAAGTGAGTGGTTTTGATAGTATGGCAACGATTGCAGGATTAATAGCAGTCACAAACAAGACAGGATTGGGCACTGATGACAGGATGGGTTTGGCAACATCGGTGAACCAGAGGCTCATATTCCATCCAGACAATCTGGAGATACTGCTGCCCACTACAGTCAGCCAGATCTACAAAGATTTGATGCGCGGCGATGCGATAATCGTCGCCAAGGACAATGGGGAGGCCGTGGCTTTCGTGGCATGCACGCCAAGGCTTGGCCCGGAATTGAAGAAGGATCTTGGATTGGGCAAGGACGTCTATGGCATGTCGGAATTGTACTGTGTGGTTGCAGACAAGGAGCATTCCAAGGGAAGCGTAGGGATAACGCTCGTGCGCCAGTTGGTAGTGATGCACCAGGAGGCCAACATGGCGGCAGGCATCAAGGAATTCAGTGCAATAGTGACCTTTCAGGAGGGAGTGGTTGCGCTTGCCAGAAGGACCACAGACATTTTGAGAAGGGAGTATGGAATGCAGTCGGAAATGCGCGTATTCGCAGGGCAGGAAATCCCGAGACTTTTCAAGTTCATGACTTATGCGAACCCAGACCTTAATTCGCAAGAGGATATTGATAGGATAAATGGCACTAACCCCGCATTGAAAGTCGGAAATAGAACTCTTGTTCCAATAAACAATTACATTTCTGGGGGAAGCGTAGCCAACAAGATCAGCTTACAGAATACCAGTATGCTGATGCTTTCAAATGCTGCTGAAGCGTTCAAGACAGAGGCTGCGCTGAGAGAGAGGTTTTACCACATCTCTGACCTTGAGAAAGAACTGCGTAGGCTGAAGTATACAGTATAAGTATGCGGGCGCCGGGATTTGAACCCGGGTCACAAGCTTGGGAAGCCTGCGCTTGTTCGAAATTGCGTCCTACCAGGCTAGACTACGCCCGCACAGAGAATAATCTGTGCTGATAAGAATTTAGGACTATCTTATGTATGACGGCCGCTCGCCTGGCTTCTCATCGAGAGTGGGCTGCAACTGCCCGAGCTGGGCTATTCCTTGCTGCTTCTCGATCTCTCTGATCGCCTTGGCGGTCTTGGCTATTATCTTGTCGAGGTTCGTGGTGTCGACGTCGAGCTGCAGCTTCTTAGAAAGGGTTAGTATCACTGCCTTTGCCGCGCTGGCGTCCATGTCCAGGAAGCTCGTCTCGCCCATTAAGCAAATCCCGTCAATCTTGTTCATCTTTGCGAATGCCATTATCAATCCTGCAGAGCCCCAGATGAGCCCCCTTGACTCCTTGAAGACCACGCCGGTGCCCTCGAATTGCTTCATTATCTCCTTTCTTGTCACATTGCCGAAGACTCTTGGCGCTTTTACGATGCCGTTGGCCTCGCCGATGCTGTAGCCGCCTATCGTGTATATGAATTTGCCCTTGAGATCATTCTTGAAGAAGTCGACTATCTTCGAGTTGACTGCGTACTGGCCTTCTGGGCTCACCGCCTGGACGTCGCCCGTCAGTAAGACTATGTCGTTGCCGTTCGCCTTCTTCGACTTTATCAGATAGAACCGGTTGCTGACGAGCCTTATGCCGCCGTTCTTGAGCATCACTACTTGATGTGGAAAGTGTTCCGAGTAGAGCGTGGCGAACCTGACCGCCTTGAACTCCCTCTTCAGGTGCTCTGCGACCAGCTTGCCGACGTTGCCTATGCCAGGAAGGCCGACGACAAGTATCGGGTTCTTCGGTATTATGGTCTTGTTGCGCTTTATTATCGTGTCCATGAAGATCGCCCTATAGATTCTCCATTATGTTCTCTTTGGCCTGCTTCAGTTTTTCCTTCTCGATGCTGAAGACGCCTTTCTTCAGTTTCTCCTTGACGATCGCTTCCGCCTGTGATATCTTCTTCTCCGCATCGACGTAGTCGGTGCCCTCGGCAGTCAGGCGGTACTTCGGCGCGCTGATATACTTCACGTCTATGCCGATGTCCTTCATCCCCGTGAGTATGCTCTTGAGCTCCGTCGCCCCCGAGAGGGTGTTGTACGTCGACAAGGATATGATGTATGAGACGATGAACTTCTTCTCGCGGATGTTCGCCTCGAGGACCTCGACTATCGCGGACTTCAGCTTCTTCGGCAACAGCGATTTCTTTATCTCTTCGGTGTTGTTCTTCGCATTTTCCACCAGATTGGTGTATGTGGTGAATTCCGCGAGAGCGGTCTGTATGAGTGCGTCCTTGTTGGCCTGCTCGCCCGCCTTCTTCGCGGCCTGCAGGAAGAGTGCAGCCAGCCTCTTCTCGAGGTTGTACGATCTTATCCTCTCCTTCGCCTTCTTCGGAGTGACCCTCTTTAGCGATATGTCGACGGTGTTCTTTTCCTTGTCGTAGAACGAGACTTCGCAGACGACTGTCTGGCCTTCGTGTATGAATTCGCGGATGTTCTTTATCCAGCCTGATGAGACCTCCCTTATCGGCAGGAAGACCTCGAGGTTGTTGTATTCAGGAAGACGGCAGTACGCCCCGAACCGCATCACCTTGCTGATGTTCGCGATTACCAATTCGCCGACACGGGGCATCGTCTTTATCATAATCAACCCTGCACTATCTCAATCTTCTTCCTTGACCTGTGGCCGAACGTCCTGTTAACGACGAACTTGCACTCCTTGCAGGTCAGAAGAACGACCTGGCGCTTGCCAAGCTTCTTGGTGTGTATCTGCGGCTCTACGCTACCGACGTAACCCTTGATGGCCCTGTTGTGCCTTCGCGTTGCCTTGCTCATGCTTCTTTGCGGCCCCTTCGAGGGCATTTTCACAGTGTGCACCGTGTGCTTGTTGCACTTCGGGCAGTATGTCGTTATCTCTTTCGCTATCTCCATTCAAACACGTTACAGACGTTCGCATATTTCGTTGCCGAGCAGAAAAGCTATGTCGCTTTCTTGGTTGCTGAGCTCCATTACCTGGTCTTTCTTGAAGGGGCCAGCTTTGTTGCCGGAAGGCAGTATGACCTCTTGCATGTCCTTCAGTGACCTTAGCGATACCTTGTCTGTTGATTTAATATTAGTGCCGTCCAGTTTATTAACTTTTAGTATGTCAAGCACCTTGTTGCACAGCTCCTGCTCCATGTTGCTGATCGGCTGCGGGAGCGGCTTGCCATAGGCTATGTAGATTAGTATCTTCTGCCTGCGCTTTTCGAAGAGGTTGTTGAGTATGCTGATCGAGTTGGCCTTCGTGGCCGATTCCGATTCCCCTTTCCCGGACAATCCGTTTATGTAGAACAAAGCGTCAGTGTAGAAAGTTCTTGATATGGGAAGAAGCTGGTTTGTCGCCTTCTCCTTCTGGAAGGTCTCCCAGAGATAATCATACGTTATTGTCGTTGTCATAAGAGCACCGCCACCCCACAGTTCCACTATTCGTCTCGCTTCTTATATATATAACATATAAAAAAGACAACAAATAACTAACACACAGGCGTTTTTTGTTTCTTTTTTTGAATAGCGGAAGTGCACTGTGGTATGTAAGCATAATAGCGAGGAACGGATTTGAACCGTCGATCTCCGGGTTATGAGCCCGGCGGGCACTCCAGGCTACCCTACCTCGCTCCGAAACTGCAGAAAGAACACGATATATTACACTAGAAAGGTATTTGTGCTTAATCCTCTTGTCCAAGCAGAACAAGGCCGCAAACGATCAACGGCTCTCCACGCTCTCGTTTTTCTCGGCCAGAAGCTCCTCGACCCTTTCCTTATCGACCCGGTCAAGGTTGTTGCCGCAGTTGCACTTGAAGCCAGCTTCGAAGGCTGCATCGAAAGTGTAGATGAACTTGTCGTTCGTGTAGCAGTCCTTGCAGACGAAATAGTCGTTGCAGTTCTCGTCGGCGACCACCTTCCCGCTGTCCATGCTGCCTATGTAATCCAGGAAGGCGGGCACCTTGTTGGCGTTTATGTACCACGAGAACGAGAGCCAGCCGTTCACGTTCTTCGAAACGTAATAGTTCGTTATGCCGTAGCCATGCATTATGTTGAGTATCCTCCTTATGGCGTTGATCTTCATGCCCAGGGTCTCGGCAATGCCCTCGTCGGTCTCCGGCGCATCAAGTATGTTTATGACCTCAACAGCCCTCTTGCTGACATTCCTCTTGAGGTAGTCGACCGCCTTCTCGTTGATCAGAAGGTCGTCTATCGCCTTCTTGGCGTCGGCCTGAGCGGGTATGTTGATGTTGACCTTTCCCTTCCTCTTCTCCGGCTTTACGACCTCCACAGCCTTGGCTACCGCCTTGATCGCCCTGTGCGGCGTTTCGATGCGATGCACCGCTTTCTTCGGCGTTTTGCCCCTCACCGCCTTCACCTTCTTGCTCGCGCTCTTGCGTGCAGCGATGCGTTTAGCTATTTTTCTCTTTGACATAGAAGTGCCTTGTCGTGATACCTTCAGGAATCTCCGTCTATGTATAATTATGGCTTCGCAAATATTTATACCTTGCTATGGCCTTCGTCAAAACGCCCCCTTTCTGCAGAATAAGCCGAGAAAAAGCCGATGGGCCCCTAGTTGAGGCCCCATTTCTTCAGTTCGGCACCCGCTTCCTCAACGTCCTTGACGGTGTTGATGGTGAACCACTCCTCCTCGTCGGTGAGCATGTGCGCCAGCAGCCCGCCGTCGTGCGCGAGCTTGTGGAACACCGTCTGCTCGAACGAGCCGGTCCCGGATATGTGGTCCAGGATCTTCCTGTTGAACACATAGATGCCTATGCTGACCGGCACCGAGGGCAACTTCTTGCCGTACTCGAATCCGACTATCCTGTCCCCGCCGTCGACCTTCACGACGCTGACCCTGCAGTACAGCGGCGCGAGCGCCATCGTCACGAGCGGTTTGTGCTTCAGGTGCTTGTCCACCATCTTCGAAAGGTCCATGTTCGTGAGCTCGTCGGAGTTCATGGCTATGAAATCCTCGTCGGTCACGTACTTCTGAATCGCAAGCTTGAACGCCTCGGAGGTCCCAATGCCCGGGTCCTCGCTGAAATCGACCTTCAGGCCGAAGTTGCCGTTGCTATCCATGTACTTGACTATCTCCTCCCTCTTGTAAGCGACCGCCATGACCACGTGCTCGACGCCGTACTTCTTCAACCACTTCATTATCCAATAGAGGATCGGCTTGCGCATCACCTCTACCAGGGTCTTCGGCTTGTCGGAAGTTAGCGGCAGCAGCCGCAGACTCTTGCCACCAGCTATTATAACAGCGGTTTTCATTTTCTCACATCGCCAGCAAGGCGCCTGCTTCCAAAACGACGATCCTGCCCTACCAGCAAGACCATTATACTAACTACAATTATAAATGTTGCCCCCATAAATATATCACTTCTTATTGTCAGTCGTGATGATATGAGCATGTACAAATCAATGAAGAGCAGCTTCGTCAACGAATACAAGATACGGCCGGACGCCTACAAGCAGAGGCTGGTGGAATGGACCACGCAGCCGCCAGTGTCGAAGGTCGACGGGCCGACAAACATAGCGAGGGCCAGGGAGCTCGGCTACAAGGCGAAGGAGGGAGTCATAATCATAAGGGTGCAGGTGAAGGGCGGAAAGAAGAAGAGGGAAAGAAACTGGGGAGGGAGGAAGCCGTCAAAGAGCGGAAGGTTCTTCGCCAGGGCAAAGTCCGTGCAGGCCATAGCAGAGGAAAGGGCGGCAAGGAAGTTCATCAACTGCGAGGTCCTCAACTCATACTTCGTCGGATCCGCCGGCTCAAGGAAGTTCTACGAGGTCATAATGCTTGACCGCGCAGTGCCGGCCATAAAATCGGACAAGATGTACCACAACATCATAGCCCAGCGCGCACGTGCGTTCCGCGGGCTCACGTCCGTGGGCAAGAAGCACAGGGGAATAGCGATAAAGAGCTTCGGCACCGTCAAGGCAAGGCCGAGCGTCAGAGAGAACATAAGGGGCCGAAGAAGGATATGATGTCAAAAATCGCCTCGACAAAGCACGAAGGCCGCGCCGAGATAACCCTCTCCAAAAAATCCGGGATCGATTACAGGAAGCTGCTTTCATCGCAGAGCGAAAAGACAACGGTAAGGAGCAGCACCGCAATAACAGAAACGCGCACCGGCCTGAAAATCACGATAAGGGCGGATGACCTCGCCGCGCTGCACGCCTCAATAAATTCCATGATGCGCGAGATCCGCGTGCTGGATTCAATAGACAACCTGAAGCTGAAGAACAGCAGCAGAGGAAAACATGGCAGATAAGCAGGGAAGGTCGCCACTTCCGCAAAAGGTAAAGGTATATAAAAACATAGAGTAAAACAACATAAAAGGACAGGCAGATTCTTTCTGCTTTTTGTGCTCTCCGACTTAGCACAATCGACCACAGTGTACATCATGCACAAAGGCTCAATGCAATATTGGCATCACAGACGCGCCCAGACACGGCTTCCCAGGCTGCGCACTTCGCCGTCCTACATCAAGGAGCCCACGCTCTCAAGCATAATCGCATTCAAGGTCGGGATGACCCACGCGATGGTCACCGACGACACCGGCGCCGCATCGAAGGGCGCAGAGGTGAGCAGGCCCTGCACGCTCCTGGAAATCCCAACCATGGAGGTCTACGGCATGCGCCTGTACTCAAAGGATCCCAACACCCATTATCAAGTGTCGACGCTCGAGGTCATAAACAGCGCCTCGGCGAAGAAGCTCCACATGAAGGTCGTGAAGAACGACGAGACAAAAGTGGCGCTCATAAAATCAAAGATTGCCGAGTTCACCGATGTGGTCGCCCTTGTGGCCGCGTTCCCGAAGGGAATGGGCGCAGAGCAGCACCACACCTCGAGGTTCGAATCGCACGTCGGCGGCAAGACCATCGAAGAGAAGTTCGATTTCGTCGCAGGAATGCTCGGAAAGGAGCTCAAGGCGGCTGATGTTTTCAAGAGCGGCGAATTTGTCGATGTTACATCCATATCCAAAGGAAAGGGATGGCAGGGCCCGGTCAAGAGGTTCGGCATTGCCGTGCAATACCACAAGGCAACCGGAAAGACGAGGCACGTCGGATCACTGGGTCCGTTCGGAGTGCCGAAGGTTCTGTACACAATACCTCAAGCAGGACAGCTCGGATTCAACTACCGAACAGAGCACAACAAAAGAATACTTAAAATAGGTTCAAGGGGGGACGCGACAATAACCCCTCCGGAAGGATTCCAGAACTACGGGAAGATAAGGAACGACTACGTGATGCTCAACGGCTCTGTGCCGGGTCCGGCGAAGAGGCTGGTGCGCATAAGGAAATCGATAAGGAACAGGAACGCAAGGGGCATCAAGGAATCGAAGGTAAGCTACATAGCGAAGTGAATCAATGGCAAACGTTCTAACGCTCGAAGGCAAGATCAAGCACTCGATAGAGCTGCCGAGCGCATTCTCCAAAGGAGTGCGGCCGGAGCTCATACAGAGGGCTGTGCTCGCCGAAAATTCCTACAAACTGCAGCCCCAGGGCCACATGAGGCTGGCGGGTATGCAGACCAGCGCCGCCTACTTCGGCGCCATGGGATCCTACAGAACGGGCAGGCACATGGGAATTGCGATAAGGCCAAGAGAGAAGCTGGGAGGCGGGGTGCAGGGCAAGGTCAAGAGAATTCCATCTTCAACAAAGGGAAGGAGGGCGCACCCACACATCGTCGAAAAGATACTGACGGAGAAGATAAACAACAAGGAATACCAGCTGGCGATTGCAAGCGCGGTTTCCGCAACTGCAATAAAGAGCACAAAGATGTCACAATCAAACATCCACCTGCCGATAGTCGTCTCTGACGAGATAGAGTCGCTCAAGAAGTCCAAGGAGGTGATGGCCGTGCTGAAGAGCATCAGCCTGTCGGACTACATGGACGAGAACAGGAAGCCGCACATCAGAAAGGGGGTGCGAAGATCAACAAGGATGAGGATCTATTCAAGGAAACTGCTTCTTGTCGTAGGAAAGGAGGCGAGCGTTATGAAGGCGGCAAGGAACATACACGGAGTCGATGTCTGCGAGGTCTCAAAACTGACAGTCAACCTGCTCGCTCCGGGCGGCATTCCAGGAAGAATGACTGTATGGAGCGAGAGCGCGGTCAACAACCTCAACAGGGCGATAGAGAACATCAAGGTGCAATGATCATGACGACGTTAAAATACCCGCTGGCAACCGAAAAATCGGTCAGTGTGATTGACAAAAGCAACGTCATAACCTACGTCGTCGACTACAGGGCAACCAAGACCCAGATAGCCGCGGAGTTCGAGAAGCTGTTCAGCGTGAAGGTCGCAGGCGTGCGCACCTCGAACATGCCGACGAACTACAAGAAGGCGTACATAAAGTTGGCGAAGGGGTACAAGGCAAGCGACGTGGCGATAAAGCTGAAGTTGGTGTAAAAATGGGAAAGAAGCTAAGACAACAGAGGAGAGGAAAGGGTTCGAACGTCTACACGAAGAAACCCAACACCTTCGACCTCAGCATCAACTATTCCGGCAGGGCCGCCGGTACGACCTGCGAGGTCGTCGGGATAATAAACCACACCGGCCACACCGCGCCGCTCATAGAGGTGCTTTACGATAATTTCTCAAAGGGTTATCTGCTAGCGCCCGAAGGCATAAGAATAGGCGACAAGATAACGATCTGCGACAAAGCGAAGTTCTCCTTGGGCAACGTCGTGAAGATAATGGACGTTCCTGAGGGAATGCCGATATTCAACGTCGAATCAACTCCGGGAGACGGGGGCAAGTTCGTGAGGGCCGCGGGCAGCGTCGCCTATGTGTCGGCGCACCTGGGAGCCAACACGACAATAGTCATGCCATCAAAGTCAAACGTCGTACTGGACAATGAATGCAGGGCCCAACTGGGCGTTATTGCAGGCGGCGGAATGTCTGAAGCGCCGCTGATGAAGGCAGGAAAGAACCATTACATAATGCGCCCGCTCAATAGGACATGGCCTACGATAAGAGGCGTCCACACAAATGCGGTTGACCATCCGTTCGGCGGAAAGGGCCACCACAAGGGAAGGAGCAGCATGATCTCGAGGAACGCGCCTCCAGGAAGGAAGGTCGGCCACATCGCTGCAAGCCGCGTAGGAAGGAAGAAGAGGTAATCAAATGGCAATCGAAAGAGTAGCTTATAGGGGGAAGACGGCAACGGAGCTGAACACAGTGACCACTGCCGATTACCTCAAGATGGTCAAGTCAAGGCAAAGGAGGAGCATGAAGAGGAACGGCATTGACTACAAGAAGCTGCTTGCAAAGGTCGAGAAGTACAAGACGAAGGGCATAGACAAGCCCATAAGGACGCAGGTCAGGGAAGCGATGATAATACCGTCGTGGATCGGCCTGAAGTTCGCGGTGCACAACGGCAAGGAGTTCATGCCGGTGCTGATAACCGCAAACATGCTCGGCCACAGGCTGGGAGAATATTCATACAGCACAAAGCCGGTCAGGCACTCTGCTCCGGGTATAAGGGCCACGAGAGGCAGCAAGTTCCTTGCGGTGAAATGATGGCATACTCATTCAATCTCGACAGAACTGACGTCGTCTTCGCGACAGCGAACGACCTGAACGCCAGCTTCAAGGATCTCTGCGCCGTGTGCGACGCCATAAGGTACCGGAGCGTCCCGGCAGCGATGAAAATATTGGACGAGACCGCAAGCGGCGAAAAGCCGATAAAGTACAACAGGTGGAACAGGTACATGGGTTCGAGGCACGAGCTTGGCGGGAAGACCGGAAGGTACCCGAAGAAGTGCGCCGCGATAGTAAGGAAGGTCCTCGCCAACGCGTACGCCAACGCGAAGAACAAGGGCTACGAACCTGAGCTCATGCATGTCGTGCACGCCTGCGCAAACAAGACGCTAACGGCGCCGAGGTCGCCGCCGAAGGGAGCGAGGGCAGTCACAGTCGGTGGATACGGTTACACTTCAATGCGAAAGAGCAATCTCGAGTTCTCGAAGGTCGAGATCGGCCTGAGCAGCAAGTACGAGGGCAAGCTGGGCAAGGAATCGACCAAGATAGTCAAGCTCTTCAGCATGATCGAGAGCAAGAACAACGCGAAGAAGCCGACGGTAAAGCAGGCTCCGAAAGCAGCGGCGAAACCCGCAGTCAAAACGGAAAAGAAGGCTGAGAAGCCGGTAGCAGAGAAGCAGGCGGAGAAGAAGACGGAGACCGCGAAGGCAGAGGCGGCAAAGAATTAGGTGTTGGATTGGCCACTGAGAAAAAATTCATAAACGACGCAATAATCAAGATGAACATATCCAGGTACCTCAGCAAGGAGCTTTCGCGTGCGGGCTTCTCAAGGGTGGAGATACAGAAGACGCCGATGCTTACAAGGATAACCGTATTTGTTCTGAATCCGGGCAGGGTCATCGGCAGGGCGGGAAAGACCATTGATACTGTTACTGACACGATCCGGAAGAGATTCGGCATAGACAACCCGCAGATCAACGTCATGGAGGTTCAGAACCGAATGCTCGAGCCGCTTCTGGTCGCAAAGGGCATAACGGAGAGGCTGGAGCGCGGAATAAACGCGAGGAAGGTCATACAGTCGACGCTCAGGGAGATAATACAGAACGGCGCGCTTGGTGCTGAAATAGTTGCAAGCGGCAAGCTCGCGGCGAAAGGTGCAAGGGCGAAGTCGATAAGGAAGAGCATAGGCTACATACCCAAGGCCGGTGACATATCGAGGCTGGTCAGGGAGGCCACCGCCGTCGCTTACCCGAAGTATGGCGCGATAGGCGTAAAGGTCAGGCTGGTGCCGCCGGGAACAGTTTTCCAGGACAGGATAATAAAGCCCATAGAGATGCCGAAATCGATACGCAACAGCTAAACATTTCCCAACAGTTAAATACCTTCTATTACAACTTGGTTTCATGTTCGGGATAGATGCAACGATACTGGTGGCGTTCCTATCCATACTAGTTCCTGGAGTGCTGCTCTCCTTCGCGCTTCTAAGAAAAACAGAGCTGCACGCTTTCGAGATAACGGTCATAGGCGTTATCTTCGGCCTGATCGGACCAGCTACCCTCACCTGGCTGGAATCCTACCTGATGGACTACATACACTTCTTCAGCTTCTCTCTGACGCTTTTCGCAGTCAACGTGCTCTTCCTGACGCTGGTGGGGCTGGTGCTGTGCTACACCGAAGGCGTTTTCAAGGACTTCAAGGCCCTCATCGCCGGCAAGCCCAAGGCAAATCCATCGAGAAACGAGACCGTCGTCGAGGACGCCAGGCAGATACTCTCGATGATGCCGAAGGGAGAGGCGATAGTCAGTAGGCACATAGACGAGGAAAAGGCATTGCATTCGAAGCAGCAAGAAGAAATGCGCCTCGCATCGGGGCTCACCAAAGAGGAGAAGGACAAGATCTCCGCGCTGCACACCGAAGACCAGAACAGGCTTCTCGAGGAGCACATGCGCGAAGAGCAGCTGCTGCTCAAGGACATACAACCCGTAACCACACCCGCAAAGGAGTCGAAGAAAAGCGACAAGATGTGGGCCGTCTGGACCGTGCTTCTGATAATAATGATTCTCAGCTTCGCTACAAGGATGTTCAACATCAGCGTGGCGCCGAAATTCTTCGAGTTCGACCCATACTTCGACATGCTCAACACGGAATCAGTGATCACCTACGGCTATCAGGTCCTGCTCTCGCCCTCGGCATGGCCCGGCGTGGCAGCTGGCACGGTGCTCAGGGTGGAACCTCTGATACCTTACCTCGAAGCTTACTGGTACGACCTGGCGAATGTGCTGGGGCCGCACTACGCGACATTCAACACCAACCTTATGAGCTACGTCGGCAGCTTCTATCCTCCAATAACTGCTGCCTTGCTTGTTTTCGTGGTCTTCCAGCTGCTGTACCACGAATATGACGAGAAGATAGGGCTCATCGGCGCAGCGCTAGCCATGATGATGCCCGTATTGTACACAACATTCATCGCCGGGGAGCAGCTCCTCGAACCGTGGGGCATATTCGCCTTGTTTTTCTTCCTCGCAAGCTACCTGCTTGCGGTCAGGAATCCGAAGGACAAGCGACTTGCGATCCTTGCGGGCATCGCCTTCGCCTCGAACTTCCTCGGCGCACACTACTACACGGTCACCACCGGCATACTTGCCGCTTACATAGTACTTCAGGGCATAATCGGCATAACAAGGAAGGAGAACCTGAAGGATTTCTACACAATGAATGCTTGGGTGCTGGCGATCATAATAATTTTCTACGCGGTCTACAACCCCTACAGCTCCACGCTCGCCAACAGGATACCCAACCTGCTGGACATACCCGTGATAGTCGCCTTCCCGCTCTTCAGCCTTTTGTTTGTCGTGGTCGCGGAATACCTGTCGAACATGCTTGCGCCCAAGATATCCGAGTTCATCGGCACCGCGAGCAAGTACTCCAAAGCCGCATCGAGAGCGCTGGTCATATTCGCCATAATCGTAGTCGCGCTGGCCGTGCTGCTGCTGACGCCTTTGGGCGGGCCGATCAAGTCCTACCTTAACCTGAGCGCAAGGTTCACAACGCCCTCAAAACCTCTCTTCATGACGGTGCAGGAATACATCCCGACCGGTTTGCTTTATAATTTCGGCGCCCAGGGCTTCGGCGCGATAGGCGCGAACATCTTCGGCGTCCCGCTCCTGGTATGGATCATCTCTGCAGCGTCGATCATCCTGCTGGCAATCAGCATAATCTACAGGCGGAACAGGACGGGCATACTCTACATGGCGATAGCCCTGCCACTGCTCTTCGCGGGCTTCTCTGAAGTCAAGTACCTCCCGCACCTCGGCGTCGCCTACATAATAATGTTCTGCATCGTCCTCGGTGAGGTCATGTACCTCGCGCAGGACAACTTCAAGCTGAAGGTAAGGTCTGCGTACGACGAGGCGGGCCACATAAGCAGCAGCTTCTACGCCGAGCACAGCACGCTAGCCAACCTCGTCCTGATGGTCGGGGTCTTCTTCATGTTCGGCGCGATCGTCGCGTCAATACTGCTCGCGTACCTCGCGCTGCGCAACTATTCGCAGAAGAAGCCGAGCACGGTCTACTACCTGTTCCTCGGATTGATGATACTGCTGCTGATACTCTCGTTCATCGGATTAGCGCAGCGCATGTTCTTCTATGGTGAGAGCGCATCGATGCTGTCCTCATTCAGGGCGCTCTTCGTCTTCAGCACCACGCCAACGACCGCCTGCACCACGCTCACAAACAACAACAACGTCCTGGGAGAGAGCATATTCTGCAACACGGTGCCGAAATACTGGCTCAACACCATGGCATGGATAAAGACCAACATAAACACCAACGCCCCGAGAGTGCTGTCCTGGTGGGACTATGGCGACTGGATCAACTGGTTCGGCAACGCCAACGCCTTCCTCCGCGGCGACAACGCAGTAGCGGCAGAAGACTACGCGGCCGCGGCGAACCTCGTGCTGGGACAGAAGTACAACTACACCCCACAAAGCCTTGCACACTTCATGAATTCCAATCAAACGAAGTACGTGCTGATGGACGAGGACCTCATATCGAAATGGCAGGCACTCGACTTCCTGGCCTGCATAAACGTCAATGCGACCTCAGAGGCCTACGCGATGGCCCAGGGAGCACAGCAGGGGGTTCCCTACGTGCTCGGCACCTCGCAGTGCGAGCTCGACAACGACCCGCAGTACGCGCTAATACCCCTATCTGTGTTCGTGCCCAACGAGACGCAGCAGAGCATAAACAACTACTGCTCCATCTCAACCAGCAACAGCATCTACGCCAAGGCCTATCTGGTCATCGGCAGCTCGCTCTCCAACAACACGGTCTGCGTCAGCCCGAACCCGAACAAGAGCGGCGTTCTCGGGGTCTACAGCTCCAACGGCGTGAAGATGAATGCGGTCATCCAATCCTCATACTATCTCGGCGTGGTGAACGTCAGCGGCACGCCTTTTGTCGAGTTCCTCATGATATACCTGCCCGACGCCACCGGCATAGTGAATAACGCGCCATCAGGCTTCTACACTTCGAACTACTACAAGGGCTTCATGCTCGGCAACCTGCCGGGCTTCACACAGGTCTACCCGGTCACGAACGCCACCGGGGTCAACCTAGTCAACGGGACCTATGCGGTGAGGATATTCGCGCTGAACAACTACACCGGCGGGCTGCCTCCGGTGCCGCCAAAGCCTTCATGGGTGCACAACAACTACACCATGCCCTGATCAGCCAACGGATTAAATACCTTGATTAGATTATCATTACCATTAAAGTTGTGGGCTCGTAGCTCAGCCTGGTTAGAGCGACGGTCTTATACGTGGGGCTTTCAGTGAAGGTCCCACCAGGAAAGCCGTAGGTCGTGAGTTCAAATCTCACCGGGCCCATACCGCATCAGGGGTTATATACCAAACAGATTTTTGCACCCCTTCTCCATTTTCGCGGGATATTCTCGCGATCTCGAGTTTACTGCCGGTTGACGGGGTGGGGCGTACATGCCTTTTCCAAAAGGGGTTACTTTACTGGCTGGTAATAAAGTCCAACCAGTCCAGACTTAAACGTCTTTGTTTTTGTGAGCTTCAGTTTAAGCCTTTCATTCAGGTCTTTGAACATAGGCTTTCCGTCGCCTAAAACAACGGGATTTACGAAAAGATGATATTCGTCTATTAGATCCAACTTCGTAAATGTTGATATAAGGTCTGCACTACCAAGCATGACCATATCCTTGCCATTCTGTTGTTTCAATTTCATTATCTCCTCGGGCACTACCTGAACAAATAATTTAGAATTGTTCCAGTCGGCATTTTTGAGTGTCTTTGAGAAAACAATCTTCTGCAAAGAATTCATTTTATTTGCAACTTCCGTGTGTATGTCAGATACTTCTTTTGGCACGGTGAATTTTACCCCTTCTTTGCTCAAAGTCCCGCTGGTGTTAGTGATTGCAGTAGGCCAGTAGCTTGCAAACATCTGGTAAGTCACACGTCCGAGTAGAAAGGTATCATAAGTGTTTAGTCTTTCCAATGCATATTGCTCAAATTCCTGGTCCGCAAGAGGCCAGTCAAATTCCCCATTAGGTCCTGCTATGAAGCCATCCAATGATACCATATTTTGTACGATTATTTTTCTCATGACCTCACCAGATAATCTTCATAGGCTTTATTTATAGCTCTAAACCTTCCTGCGTCTACTCAGCAAGGCTGTCTTTAGGAATAGCCCTTGGGGTAAGAGAGGATGCGGTTACCTTCTGGCCCGCCTCCCTCCTCTTGTTGCCCTTCCGGTTCTTGCGGACTTCTTTACCTTCACCGCTGCCTTCCCTTCGGCCTTCTTCACCTTTGCCGATGCGGTGGCCGCGGACTTCTTTACCTTCACCGCTGCCTTCCCTTCGGCCTTCTTCACCTTTGCCGATGCAACAGTCGCGGCCTTCTTTACCTTCACCGCAGCCTTCGTCCTGGCCCTCTTAGCAACCTTCTTGGCGCGTTGCCTCTTCACTACCTGATAGGCTCCTACGCCCACGCAGGTGACGGCAAGCGCTGCGATTAGTATGTATATCTCCTGGAATTTGGGTGGCGCAGCAGTTATCGTCATTATCTTGAGCGCCCCTGCCTGTATGTTCGCTCCGCTGGTAACAGAGTTGTCTGTCAATTCGACTGTGGATATGTACCCGTTCCACACCATTCCTGCCCTGTTCTTGCCGCCTGGCATGTACACTGTCACATTCAGATGGACCATCGAGCGCGGCGGTATGGTCCCATTCATCGGTGTTACGGTCACTTGCGGAGTTGTAGAATTAGGTATCACGGTGGTTATGGTCGGCGTCGACATGTACGAGATGGAACCGGTACTGCCTCCATTCACTATTGTCAAGCCCAGCGACTGTCTGGTCCCAATGCTAACGTTGAAATTCAACGGTCCTGCGACCTCTCCAATCTGGGCATAAGACGCCCCAAACAATACCAAAATCAATAAAAGGCTGCCCAACAGCGCAGGTAATAGATTTTTCATGTTAGCACTTCAACACGAATTCTCGATGATTATGTTCTCTGTGTACAGACCCGCAACAGTGCCCCCTGGCACAGCCATTCCGAAGTACACATTGGCCGTTGCGTACGGGGTAGCCTGTGTGGGTGCGGCTATGGCAATGTTCGTATTCACGAACGAGGTGGTCAGCGCGTTGCCAAGGTACGTGCTCTGGCTGATCGCGTTGTACACTGTATTCGAGACCGCTATGTTGTTTGAACCGAACACCCAATTTGGATTCTGACCCTCGACGTACATCGCCGCTCCTACATTCCCGCCGACATCGTTATCCGTAACGACAACGTTTGCGGGGTACGTAGTACCAGGGTACATGTTGCCAAACGTTATCGCGTTCGGAGTCGTCGTAGTGTAGCATACTTGCTGCACGTTCGCAGTCAGGCTCAGGGTGTTCGCGTTTGTCGTGGTGCATATGTTGTTGAAGACCAATGCCTGTGTGTACAATCCCCCCGGAGTGCCGCCAGGTATGTTCAGTCCGAAGTATATGAAGACAGAGTTTGTCGGCGCCCCAAGCGTTGGTGCAGCCAGGGCGATGTTCGTGTTCGTGGGCGTGGTTGTCAGCGTGTTGCCGAGGTATGCGCCCTGGCTGATCGCGTTGTAGACCGTGTTGCCGACGAGTATCGTGTTGGTTCCCCATTGCCAGTTGCCGCTGTTTATGTTGCCGTTTGCATTTATCCAAAGAAATGCCGCCATGTTGCCGCCAACGTCGTTATCGGTGACCTGCAGGTTCGTAACCGAAGCGGTGCTGGGGTTCACATTGCCGAATGTTGCCGGATTCGGCAGCGCCGCAGTCCAGCAGATGCCCTGCACGTTCACGTTGGCCGTCACCGTATTTGTCGTCGTTCCGGCCATCGCCAACGGCATAGCCTGAACAGCCAGGAATATCCCCATGGCTGCCGCTAATACCCCTATTAAAAGTATTGCATAAATCGGTCTACTGTGCATTTCTTCCATCCTGATCGCCATTTACGGTTTCATAACTAATAATTAAAAACCCTTCTGTTTGTTTAATAGCGGAATTTTCACCAATTGTTTGCTCATCCACGATACCCACTCAACACGAATTCTCTATCGTTATGATCTGGTTGAATGTCGTTGCCGTCGTAGCAGGCGGTATATTGAGGCCGAACCACACCGAGTTGCTGCCTCCTGCAGGTACCAATTGCAAGGTGTTGTACGGGCTTGTGCTCAGCTTTGTTGCAGATGCATAAGACACGCCGCTGCCCGTGGCCCAGGTGGTGTTGCTTATGCCGAAGCCGTTCAGCTGCGAGCTTGTCACAATCCAGTTGCCGCCGAACACATACATGTATGCTGCAACGCTCCCGGAGTTGGTATCAATGATCTGGTTCTGGGTGTTAACGCTGTTTGTCGGGTTGATGCTGCCGAAATTTATCATGCTCGGAGCGGAATTTGTCAGGCACGCGCTGCCGGCACCCGGTATAGTTAATACGTTGCTGAAGATGGAGTTCGCGGTGGCCTGCGTGGTCGCGCTGTCCGTGATGACGACGTTCGCGACAAGGACGTTGCCGCCCATGTTCGAGGGTATCGTCCAGGCGAAGGTGTTGGACGTCGCGAAGTCGCTGACGTCGGACCCGATCTGCATGACGAAGTTGTTGATGGCGTTTGCAACATAATAATAATAGCTGTACGGCGGCGTGCCGAAAATCGTGCTGCTACTGCCGCTCGAGACCGTAGTGCCGGTCAAATACGCCCAGTAGAACTGGGGCCAGAATTGGGTGCCACCTTGTGTCACTCCACCCCCACAGTATATCGCATTGCCGAATGTGGCGCAGTATTGCTCGAACGTATTCATCGGGAAGAGGGGTGTTACTAGATACGTCCAGGCGCCAACTCCGGTGCTAGAGATAGGGGCGTAATAAATGGAGTTTGAACCACCATCATATAGCCCATCGCTGCTTCCGCTCGTACAAAAGATGTCGTTGCTGTATGCAACGCAGCCGCCCGCCGAAACCAACGGATAATTTGCCGTGCCTGACGACCATGTGCCTATTGCAGCGTTGGCAAGTATGGGCGCGTAGTAAATGTTGTTATTTGGCCCACTTATGCAATAGATGTCGTTGTTGTACGCCATGCAATCGGGGTTGGCATTCACGGGATAAGACGTCATACTTACCCAGTTACCTATTGCAGTGTTAGCATATATCGGGGCATAATAAGCGCTGTTATAAGTGGGCCCACTTGTACTACCGCTGCCACCAATGCAATAGATCATATTGCTATCCGTGACACATGACGTCGAGTACAAGGAGAACGGATAGTTGCCGCCTGGCGTCCACGTGCTCACCCCTGTGCTCTGCGCCAGGCCGTATTCGACGCTGTTGACTCCATGAAGGCCAATGGTCAATCCACCCACGCAGTAAATCACGCTGTTGTATGTGGAGCAGCTAATATAACCAAGCGAGAACGGGTAATTTGTCGCCGCCTGGTTCCACGTGCCAAGAGCGTTGCTTGCGAGTATGGGCGCGTAGTATACGCTGTTATATGTAACCCCTCCCACAAGCTGCTCGCCGCCCAAACAATAGATTATGCTGTTTGACAGCACACATGTGGGGAAATTGGAAACAGATATCGTCGTGGTCCCTGCAAGCGTCCAAGCGCCTACGCTTGCCCCGGCACCACCAGCGCCCGTTATGGGCGCATAGTAAACGGAATTAGTGTAAGTGCTCCCGGTACCCGTAGTCCCGCCAACGCAGAGAATGTCGTTGCTATAGCCGACGCAGCCTTCATTCGCTACATTCACCGGATAATTCGTGGTCGCGGTCCAAGACCCCAGCGCGTTGCTGGAAAGTATGGGCGCATAGTATACTGCATTCGTGTTGGGGCCCGTCGTGCTGCCACCCGTACAGAAAATCGAGTTGCTATACTGAACGCATGGGGTAACCGTATTTATGGGATAATTCGTGGTCGCGGTCCAAGACCCCAGCGCGTTGCTGGAAAGTACGGGCGCGTAGTATACTGAGTTGGTTCTGAGGGCAGCGAAGCCACCTACACAATAGATGTTATTGCCATACAAATTGCAGCTCGCGTCCATTGTATTCACGGGATAGTTGGTTACCCCAGTCCAAGACCCCAGCGCATTGCTTGCGAGTATGGGCGCGTAGTATACTGCATTGTATTTTGGGGACGTGCCTAAGCCACCTACGCAGTAGATGTTGCTACTGGATAGCAAGCAATCCACTTCCAATCCGTTAAGCGGATAATTCGTGGTCGCGGTCCAAGACCCCAGCGCATTGCTGGCAAGTATCGGGGCGTAATAAACCGCATTAAAAATATGCCCCAAATTGTCTTCGCCGCCCACACAATATATGTTTTGGTTAAATGCAACGCAACTCCCGCCTTGAAATAACACGTTTATCGGGTAATTCTTGGTCGCGGTCCAACCGCCAGCACCTGTGCCCGATACCGGCGCATAGTAGACCGCATTACTGTAATACGAGACGCCTATCGTACCTCCTATGGTGTAGATGATGTTCCCGTACACGACTTCGCCTTGGGCATCCACGCTCGGCAACGGCTGGTTGTTTGTGAAAGTCCATGCGCCAACTCCATTGACGACAAAAGGGCTCGAACCTCCCATTGCCAGAGGGCCCACCTGCGCGTTGAAGGTTATTGTCTGGCCGGTGTTCAAAGTTGCCGGCAATGCAGGCGTGCTGCTCAGCTGCGGGTTCATCGCCGTGTTGACCACAATCGTGTTTACGCCAGAGGTGAAAACGAACGGGCTTGTCGTGCTGCCGTCGGCTGCGACCACCTCGAAGGTGTCTGTCCCCACTGCCGGCGTGTTTGCCACGAAGACCAATGTTCCTGCGCTCTGGCCCGTAAGCGAGCTTGCCAAGCCCGCCGAACCCATGTTGACGAGGTTGACCGTGAACGACGAGCCGCCGCTCGGGCTTGTGAGTATCGTGTTGTAGACAACCATCTGCCCCGAGTCCAATAGGACATTCGAAGGCACCGGGGTCGACACCGAGGGCGTCGACTGGACGGTTATGCTGTTCCCCGCCAGATTGCACACGGTGGTCTTCGTGCTGGCCGAGTCGATGACGTTGTACGAGTAGTAGGTGGTCGAACTGGGGTTCGCCAGATAAGTTTTTAAGGTCTGGCCTCCCACGACGTTCGCGCTGTTGCAATTGGGGTTTCCAACAGTGTTGGCAAACCAGTTGTACGAAGAGCCCGCGCCCATGCTGCCTCCGGAAGGGTTGGCAGTGAGCAGCGAATACTGGGTGTTGTCTATCACCGTGTTCGATTCCGTGAGAAGGCCTGCAGCAAGTGCCGTGTTGGCGCCGTAGCCTCCGGAATCAACAGAATTGTACGTCACCAAGGTATCCGTCACTATCACGTTCCATGCTACCGGCGAGTTGGTCGGCTCGTTCGCGCCGACTATCCAGCCAAGGGCGTTGGTCGCGAGGGTGCAGCTCGTGAAGAGCATGTTTGCTCCGCCTATCAGCGCACCTGACACCGCGTTACTAGCTATCCAGTTGTAGGTGTATGGCTGTCCATTGCCGTTCGTTACGGTGGCAGTGAAATATTCATACTGCCCCACATCAGCTATCGCGTTGGTCGGTCCTGAAGTTATCGCTACGGTCGGAGGCGCGAAGTTGGCCGTGAGAATGCCGTTGCCCTCCACGGTGAGGAAGGTGTTTTGCGTGCTTGTGCTCGTGACTATGAGGTTGGCCGAGCTGCTTACGGTCCAGCTGGCGAAGCGGTAGCCTGTCGGCACTATGGCGTTTATGCTCTGCGTGCCTATCACGTTTATCGTCTGGCCGCTCGCATAAGTGTTGGGTCCGCCGACCATGTTGCTGGTCATTATGCTTCCGGTTGCCGGATTATCGACAAGGTTCACCGCGTAGGGTGGGAAGACATACGCTACCATGCTCTTTGATGCTGAAGTGGCCGTGCTTATCACAGCATTAAAGCTACCGACCGCAGAAGTCAGCGAATTGACGGTTTGTATTGCAACTTGGTCTACGGAACCGGACGCACTTACGACATTTACCGCGAGAGAACTTCCGGGCGCATTTGTTGAAAAAGCGCTCATGACTGTTCCGGCAGAAGCATAAACAAGCACAATAAAACTGTTGGCCGCAGCGTTGAAAGTAAGGACTGTAGCAGCTGTGCCCACGCCGTTAGACGAATACGCTTTGCCATTCGCAAATATCACGTTCGCCCCTATGCCCGCTATTATCGCATTCACGACGTTGCCGTTTGCGGATTTTATGAAATTCGTCGTGAATGCTGCCGAGTTTAGCGAATTGTGCCCTATCACAACCGTGTTGAAGTTCGACGTGGCTGAGGCAGTCGTGCTTCTGACAAGATAGTTGCCGTCAACGGTCCAACTCGATGTGGTAGCTGTGGCACCGATCGAATTTCTACCCACTGTCGATATCGCTCCGCCCCAGAAATAAGTCGCATAGGCGTATCCTCCAGTGACTATTGTGTTTGACACGGTGTTTGCCGTCGCCGAACCGCTGCCTGTCACAAAGCCAACAACATAAGCCGAGAATGAGTTTGATGTTGCGGAATAGAAATAAGACGTTTGATTCGAACCTATCAGAGTCGTTGTAAGCGGATTCCAGGTCTGCAAAGAAGGCGAGTACTTGAAGAGCAATATGCTCGCGGCGTTAGTCCCCATGCTGCCAATCCAAGCGGAAGGGACGGTAAAGTTGTAGGTCACGCTGGTGATGTACTGGTCTATGTCGGTACTAACGCTATTGGCTATGCTGCCGTTTATCTGCACGAACTGGTACACCGAAGCTGCTGGCTGGGCGAAGCTAACCGGAACCTGCGACTGGTTGGTTATGCTGACGTTAACTGTGAGATTTGTTGCTGCCAGCCCCACATCAACCTCTCTCAGCACCGACCTGCTTGCGGCCAGCCTTATCGCGTTGCCCTGAATCATCACCATACCCTTGTTTCCGCCATTCTGATATGCAAGCGTGGCTTTCGCGCCTGTCCCCACCGAAATCACGTTGTGCGGCATTGTCGGCGATATGGAATTCGTCGCGTTCATCGCGTTGCCGGGCAATGTCGCCAACGACACCGTCGAAGAAGTGGATGTGGAAGTTGATGCGGAGGAAGAGGTGGAAGAGGCTGTCGATGTCGTCGTGGTGGACTGCACCACATAGAGTATGGAATTGGCAACGGGAATGCCGGGATAAGCGCTGTCTATGGCCACGACGTTGGCGGTGAACACCCCGAAGCCCCACGCGGCCTGCTGCAGGACGGGGAAGGAATAATTCGAGGGCGATATGTAGGGCGTCAGCACGCTGGCCTCGAGCACTCCCGACGCGTTGTAGACGAGGAAATTGTAGATGAACGGACCGGCGCCGCCCAGCAGCGCGGCGGTGAGCACCTGGGTCTCCCCGTAAGCCACCGGATCGTTGCTCATCGTAAGATTTACGGAAGTCGCAGCCGACGTCGTGTTGAGCGACGAGGTGACGTTCCCCTGCGCGGAAATGCCTATGCTAAGCAGTACTGCTGCCAGCAGCGCACAGAGCAGGGTCGCCTTCCTCTCCATAATCGGGTCGCTACCTTATCCCACTTCAGCATTAAATAATTTGCGCAGATTGTCCGGCTGTGGTTTATCTGCCGAACAGCCGCATCAGCCACGCGAAGAAGCCTCCGCCCCTATGCGGCACGTACCTTTCCTCGCCCGGTTCGTAGCCTACGCGGTTCGATGCCCTTCTGGCAAGGCTCTTTATCGCTCCGGAAAAGCCGGACCGGTTCTTCAACAGCAGAACAGGTATGTGCTGCGCTATGCTTATCGGGACGTTCTCGTCTTCCGGCAAGACACCCATCAATCCTTCTCCCACCGCGTCCTCTATCTCACTGACGCTCAACTCGTAGGCCTTGTTCTTGACCCTGTTGGCGACCATGTTGTGGAGTATGTGCTGCTTCTCGTAGATCTGCGCAAGCCTTATCGCGCTCGAGCATGCGGACATCTCCGGAGTCAGGACGATTATGACCTGTCGGCTGTTCTCGCAGCAAAAGGCCTCTACCTCCTCAAGATCCTCCGCGCCAGGCGGCATGTCTATTATCACGAAATCATAACCGCTTTTTTCCAGGCTCTCGCGGAGATATTTCTGCTGGGACGCGCTGGGATGGAACGGTTTCGCGGTTATCTCCCCGGTGAGCACGTGCAGTCCTGTGGGGTTGTGCAGGACAACCACATTCTCGAGTTTCGCCCTGCCGGTGACAACTGCCCTCAGGCCGGCATTCGCGTTCTCGAGGCCGAGATGGAAGCCGACGCACGGATTGGAATAATCAGCATCAACCAACAATACCTTGTACCCACTCTGCCCCAACGCTGTTGAAAGGTTGACCGAGATGGTCGTCTTGCCGACTCCACCCTTCTGCGATGAAACTATTATGCTGTAAGGCTTAGGCATGCTCATCGCTGCGCTTTATTTGCTCTCTAATCCTTATTAATTCCTTTGCTCTTCCAGGCTGGTATCTCGGCCTTCTTCTTATGCCGCGGACCAGGTATGCGGCCGCGACCACGACTGCGGCCCCAACAGCCCACGGCACGTACTTCGCAACGTTTATCGGGGTCGTGGTCACCTGCGGTATCGTGCTCGTCGTCGGGGTGAATTTCTGCATTACGATCACCGGCAGCGTGTAGTTGATGCTCGCGTTCTGTGCTTCTATGCCAAGATTCAGCAGCAAAGTGCCGGTCGCATTCTCCGTTCTGATGTTGAAGGTCTCTTGCAGCAGCTGGTTCGGGCTTGCATTCACCAATTGAATCGGATTGAGCACTGTCGCAGTGCCGGGAGTCGTAAGGGTGAACCTCACGCCCTGCATGGTTGTCCCGGTGTACAGCACCCCAACGGATACCTTGTTCAGCGTGTTTGCGTAGAATGTCGGCGTCTGTATGCTGACGACCTTCAGTATGCTGGTGGGCGTGGGCTGTGACTGCACGACCAGAAGAGTCTGCACCGCGGAGAGCAGCCCGACGTTCTGCGCGTTGTTTATGGTGTACGAAAGCGTTATGCCCTTGCCCGGCGGCAGGTATGGAACCAGCCAGTTTATCTGGGGGCCGCCGGTACCGAAG
This sequence comes from uncultured Microcaldota archaeon, assembly GCA_963741095.1. Taxonomy (GTDB): domain Archaea; phylum Micrarchaeota; class Micrarchaeia; order Micrarchaeales; family Micrarchaeaceae; genus CAIOIN01. Next base: position 34,126 of record CAVUGN010000002.1, on the reverse strand, counting down.
GTTATCGTCGCCGGCAATCCATAAGTCTTTATCTGCGAGGCGTTGCTGACCACGGAGAGCGGCAGCATGGTGACCAGCGTGGCGTTCGTCAGGCTGTGGTTCCTTGCGCCGATGATCGAGGTGGTCACTGTCGCATTGCTGCGCGCGGTCTGTATCTGGCTGTACATGCTCACGCTGCTGGAATTCTTCGACACTATGTAAGTCAGGTACTGGGTGGTGCCCACCGTCACGCTGTTCGCCGCGCTCACGCTCACGTTCAAGGGCACCACGTACGTGCCGGGCGCGCTCACGTGGCTGGAATCGAAGACCAGCTGCACAAACACGCTCTCGCTGGGAACAAGGTAAATGCTGTGAGCCGAGACGTCGAATATGTTGTCGAACGCCAGCGGCACTCCGAGACTGACGGTTATGTTCCCATTCGCCAGGTCCTGAAGTCCCAGCGATGTTACTTCTATCGAGCCCAGCGCGAGCGAGGAGTAGAAGGGCACCTGCGTGAACTGGAGTTTCGGTATGACCGTGATGACCGATGTCGGCGAGGGTGGCGCGCCCTGTGACGGCGCGGGCTGCTGCGTAACCGTGTATGCAGCGTTCAACAGATTGGACTCTATGGCGGCGTTGTTGTAGATGAACGTCGCGTACGTGCTCGCAGAGTAGTCTCCCGCAGCTCCGGTAACGTTGCTCAGCACGAACGTCAGGATCTCGCTCTGGCCCGGCGAGAGAGGGCTAGCCGACTCGGTCACCGTGAAGCTCTGCGGCCCGGTTATGATTATGTTCATGCCTATCGGCCCTGATGCGAGCTCTCCGTCGTTCAGGACGTTGACCGTGAAGGTCAGCGGGGAGCCGACACTGACTGAGCTTGGGCTGACCGTGAAGTTCGTTATTATGATGTTGGACTGGCTGACCAGGACGAAGCTCTGCACGCTCTGGTTGCTGGTGCCGTAGGCAGAGAAATCGAACACGGCCTTGTAGCTGTCGCGCGCCAGGGTCATCGAATTTATCGGTGGAATGTTGTACAGCAGCGGCGTCTGCGTGGCCGTCGAAGTCAGCGAATCGTACAGCACCTGCACGTTGTTGCCGCTGTACTCCAATGCAAAGCTGCCCTGCAGGGTGGGTATGCTGCATTGGGCCTGCGTGAACAGGGTGTAATTCAGGTTTATCGTGTTGCCGATCGCATAGGCCGGCAGGACATTGGCAGTCAGGGAGAACGGGCAGATCACGATGACGTTTGCGGTCACTACGTTGCTGCTGGCGTGGGAAAACGCCGAAAACTGGCACGACAACAGCAAAAGCACGACAAGAGCGAACAGGTTCAATTTCATATCGACACTCTCACGACTGCGCCTGATTTAGGTATTCAAGAGCAATGCTATTAACTTTTCTCAGTTGCGCGCAATCCGTGCGGCCCGTACGGGCTTGTAGAATATATGGTTCTCCCCCCTGCACCTGTTGCAAGAGTAGACAACATAGCCTTTGCTGCTGGCGAGCCTGACTCCGGCCGTCAGTCCCGGTATCAGGACAAGGTTGCACCTCTTGCATATCCTGTCCTTGATATCTTCGGGAATGCCGACCTTGTAGTGTGCGCTCATCCTTCTCAGCGTCTTCACATACTCGGTCGAAAGCGCGACGTCCTTTCCGGCCCTGGCTACGGCAAGGTCGTAGAGTATCCGTATCCGCTCAGCGGCTATCTCCCTGATAAGCCTTCCGCGCTCCATAGAATTAGGACACACCTAGCCGGTCCACTATCTTCTGCATGGAGCTTTCCAGGTCCGTGTGGTCGCGCACCGATATGATGTTGCCCGAGATCTCCATCTTCTCCTCGGACGCCAGGCCGTGGAACAATTGGACGAGCCTCTTCGATTCCTCGTCGTCGGGCATTGCTATCTTCCTGCCCTTGATTATGTTCGCCCTTGCCGGTATTTTCAGGGCATTCTCGATCGCGATGATCGCCTTCTTGCCATCGTTGAACTTCGTAAGCAGATCGAGCAACGGGCGGAAGTCGTAGATCTTGTAGGCGTCGATGCCCTTGCCGTCTATGAGTATGATCCCGTCATAATCCTCGACCTTCGCCTTGCCGGTGTTCATGTCCACCTTGCAGACCTGGCCGTGGCTTCCGACGCAGTCCTTGTTGCTGTAGCTGCTTATCGTGTACCCTATGTTCCACTTGTCCAGGAAAAGCCTAACCGTTGACAGCGACTCGTCACGGAACTCATGCGGGGTTATGAAGATCAACAGCTTCATCTACGCACCAATCAACTCTCCATGTACGGAGCCAAAAAGTATGCAACAGACGCCTCGCCTATCTTGTAGTCAATCTTGACCGGCTCCTTGCTCTTGAGCGAAAGCATTATGTTCGAGTTGGACGGGCAGGCGCTGATCATCCTCTCCATGTAGTCGAGGTTGAAGGTCGCGGACGAGCTCTTCGTCACGGTCATCTTCTTTATGACATCAGCGTTGTTCATGTGCTCCTCCTCGAGCTCTCCGGCATCGCCCTTCGCCATAACGACAAACGACTCCTTGTCCGCCTTGAATCCTATGTAAGTGGACAGCAGGCTAGCGTCCTTGAGTATCTCCTTGAGCGAATCGGACTTGACCTCTACGGTAGAATCGAATTCGATCTTCGGCTCCTTGTCGGCATCCTTCTTTATCTCGATCATGGGCAGCTTGTACCTTCGTCTGCTGTTCTGGCCGACGAACTCCATCGCGAACTTGTTGTCGTGGTCCTTCATGACCAGCTGCTCGCTCGCCCTCGAGCTCGCGAGTATCTTGCTGAGGTTCGCGATGTTCAAGCCAACGGTGGCCGGCTTGTCCACCTCATACTTCGAGAATGCCTTGTTCGGCATGAAGAAAGAGATCATGCTTATTCCTGACGGGTCCATCGCCTTGAGCGATATCCCCTCTTTTGTTATGCTGAAAGTGCCCTCATCTATAAGACTGACTATTGAATCCACGCTGCTCTTCCAGTACTTTGCATCGTCTATTTTTAGCTCGAACATATACCCACGATAAGTATAGTCTATTTCGCAGTAAAGTAATAAAAACGTATGTCGGCGCAGAGCAATCCGACATAAGCCGGCATTTAGTATTCAACGGTCTTTTTCTCGTACGCCGATTCTATGTGGATTTTGCCGCTGCCTTTGACCACCTTGCCTATCACATCCGCCCTGAAGCGGTTCTCTATGGTCCTGATGGCATCATGCACATACCTAGGATCCATTGCTACCACGTACCCTATTCCGTTGTTGAAGCGCTTGTACATGCTCTCTGAAGGTATGTTAAATTCGTTTTTCACATACTCGAAGAGGCTCCGCACCGGCAGAGTGTGGTCCTCATTGACGTTTATGTCAAGGTCCTTCGATACGGGAAGCAGTTCCCTCAATTTTCCGAGCCCGCCACCGGTTATGTGGACCATGCCGTGTATCGCCCTGTTTGCCAATCCGGCTTCGGCATCCATGCGCCCAATGAGCTCCTTTATCGCGGGCAGATAGATGAATGTGGGGGCGGTCAATTCATCGCCCAGCGTCCTGCCCCAAGGAAGCCTGTCTTCCAAGGCCATGTGAACCTTTTCGTTGAACACCTGCCTCAAAAAGCTCAACCCGTTCGAATGGATCCCATTGCTCCAAATCCCTACTATAAGATCGCCCTCCTTTATGCTTGCGCGTATCTCGCGTCCCCTCTTCGCGAAGCCCGTTCCAACTATGCCGAGCTCAAAACCCTGTAACGTGTTGGTTATCGCGGTCTCTCCGCCGAGAATTATCATCGGGCGCCTTCTTCCAGCTTCGGTCTGCCAGGGGTTGCCTATCGCAAGATCGGTAAGCTCTCTGACTATCTTGAGTATCCGGCCCCTGTCCTCCTCCTGCATCTGTATGTGATCCAACAGGTACGTCGGAATGTGCCCGCTTTCAATAAGATCGTCGACAACCATTGCGAAGGCGTCGCGCACGCCGTACTGCTCGGTCCTCATCAGCCAGTGCAGCAGGCCTTTCGTTCCCATCCCGTCTGCGCAGGACATCTCGGTATAATTCTTCCAGTACTCCGGATCCCTGGCCACGACAAAGCGTTTGCCTAAAGGATTTACCACCATCGGCCAGCCACCGCGATGGGTGGAAGCGATGAGCGTCTTCACCTGCTCGTTGAAAGGTTTCATCGGGTCGTAGGGCTCCCTGCGCATCAAAGCATTAGCGTCCGTGTTATTGAATGACGTGTTTTTCCCTACCTCCATAAAACAACCAAGTCCTATGAAATTGTCCTAATACTTATGCCTTCCGTGGCGCATTTTCCGGTTCTGTCATCATAGCGCAAGAATTATGATTCCCAACAATATGCATGCTATACCGACGATCTGGTGCGGGTCCAGCCTCTCCTTTGTCAGCACCCGTGCAAGGACGATGGTGATGAAAGGCGCCGCAGCGGCCAACGGGCCGACCACGGACACATAACCCATGTTGGTGCCAAGGCTGTAGAACAGGAAACCTGCAGTCCCGACTATGACGTACAGGGGCATGAGGCCCGTCAGCTTGGCAGGATAAGACATCTTCACCTTGCCGAAGAGCGAGAAAATGAACACGACAATGGTGCTGCCGACCGTTATTATCATTATCGGCCAGAACCATCCCAGCTGCTTGGATAGTATGCCTATCGAGGTGTAGAGCGTGCCCCAGCCCAGCATGGTGGCGAAGGCGTACTTCGCTCCGGGCACAAGCCCCTTGAAATTCAACTCCTCAAGATCCTTCAGCCTCAACGAGGTCAATATCGTCCCAAGTATGGTCAAGGCGATCCCTATTCCGAGGAAGGGAGTTATCGACTCTTTCAGGAAGAGGATGCCGACCAGGACCGCTATCGCAGACCAGGAATTGGATATCGGCGCTATAACGGAGACCTTGCCGACATGGACGCCTTTGTAAAAAGCGAGGAAGGCGGTCACGCTTATGACCGACAGCACAACGAACGCAAGGTCATCAAACAAAGAAAGCTGCGGCAGACTGAAGAACAGGAGAGCAATGACCGCAAGAAGAATGCTGCTGAAGAGGTAATACCAGAATATTATCCTTATCGCGTTGTCCTTCTTTGTCAGCACCGAGGCCATGTAGCTCTGGATGCCATAAGCTACCATCGTCGCCAGGCCGAAGACCAGGCTCAGAACGACCAGTGGATCAATCACCATGCGCAGCACATGAAACAGGATGGGGCTGCCGAGATTTGGACTCGGATTGCCGACGCCCGAGGCCGGTAGTCTACCAGGTTAGCGTACAGCCCCAAACAGCAGTAAGATTGGTTCAAGCAGATATTAATTCCTTCAGTGCGTTTATTATAACATGCGTGGAAGTGCCGACATCGACTTCGCCTACAAGTACCCCTTCTCAAACGAGGCGAAGACGGTGATCGATGAATTGCAAATAACAAGGATAGACCCGAAGTACCTTGCCGCCAGCAGGAGCCACATAACCGCCGCGACAGGCGGGGAACTGGAATACCGAAGCACCGGCATGACCGACATGAAAGCAGATTACCTGATAACCTATGCCTATTCCAGGATGATACTCAGCGCATTGAAAGACGCGGAACTGATAAACAGGTACTCAACCGCAGAGGCGAAGAGATCGGCCCAGGCGCTCTCCGAATCGGACATCAGTGAGCTCGAACGCATAACGAAGGAGCTGAGCATCACGATCGAAGGCGAGGCCACGAGCGACATGGCTGTCTGGTCATCGCTAAAAGTGGGCTTCAGCGATTTTCTCAGGTATTCGTCCAAGGCGAAGGGCATAGAGCTGGTGAACCAGAGCCTGCACGCGGGTTCGGTGCTGCTCAACAAGACCGACGCGCTCAAACTTTTCGAAGCTGCGATGAAGAGCGAGCTGACCAAGGGCCTGCCCATAGACGCGAAGCTGCTGCCGAAGGAGATAATGGACTTCTCCAAGACCTTCAAGCCCACGATCAAGACATACGCCGGTCCGGCGAGGTTCGGGAGGAACGACACCTGGGTGGAGAAGCTCCTAGCAACGCCGATAGCCGACATAAGACACCGCACGGTCAATCTCATATTGGCGCCCTATCTGGTCAACACGAAGGGCATGAGCGTAGACCAGGCGACGAAGATCATCTTGGAGTACATAGAGCGCTGCAAGCTGCTTGACCCCGCAACAAGGGTCAACGAGCGTTACATCAGATACCAGTGCGACTACGCGAAGAAGCGCGGCCTCAAAGTCCTTTCATTGGACAGGGCGAAGGAGCTGCTGGGCGGCGCGCTCGACATAAACGTGCTCAAATAAAGTGATGCAATGAACGAAAGACCAAGGTTCTGCCACCTCTGCGGGAGGATCACGACAAGCACCTGCAAGCTCTGCGGCAGGCCCACGTGCGAGGACCACCGCGACAAGAAGACCGGCATATGCGCGTCATGCAAGGCCGGAAGAAGCTGAAAGAGGCAACCAACACAAGAGGGAAATAGCCCCAAAAAGCCTTTCTTCCTGTAAAGCCGGACGAATGAAAAGCCATATAAATTTTGCTTCCCTAACGATACCTGTCAAACGGCAACAGGAGCAGGGAAACGCCCGGTCTCATTCCGAACCCGGAAGCTAAGCCTGCTTACGATATGTGTGTACTACCTTCGGGCGGGAAATCATATTGCTGTTTGGCACTTTTGCTTATCAATTTCAAAATCAGAACTTCATCTCTTTTTCTTCAATCCCAATTCCTTTTCTATCTCTTCCAAAGTGTGGACTTTACCTTTTTTTATTTCAATCAGCGACTGCTTTATGTCACGCAATGTCTCTTTACTAAGTTTCCCAGAATCTCTCTTCATGCATCCCCCTATCTAACCCACTATAAGATTCTCCTTTAATGAACTTATATCTTTCGCAACCATAAGTGCCTGCGCCGTAGCGCAGGCCTGTTCCTTGGGTTAGCCAAGACAATCTCGGCGGTAGAATTATGAACAATAAGCTATTTAACACCTTTTACTAAACACCACTATTCAGTAAATCAGTCACATTTGAGGAGTAAAGTATAAGAGCCTTTGCGCCAACAACAATAGAGGAAAGTTGCGCATACCTGCGCCATACAAGTAGGTGAACGTAAGGCATACTGTGTCGTAGACGGGTCTGTTCCTTTGGGTTGTGCCTGAGCGTAGCGTAGGCAAGCGGCTTCCTGGGTTAGAGAATGAAGACAAATAGGCGCGAGCGCGAGCTAGGAAAAGCATTGGAGTACCGGATAGGCGAAATGGCGAGGATGTACGGCACGCCGGACGGTGTGCTCAGCGAGGAGGCCGAGATGGATCGCAGACTGAGCGACATGAAGCTCAACGATTCCATTGCATCGCACGTTGATGCGGTGCTCCGGCTGGAGAAGCTTTGCGAGTACTTCTTCGACGTGCTCCACAAGGACGTGGAGTACGAGATGCACGTGAAGGTCTCGCGGAAAGGGATGGAGGTGACCGAAACGTGCAAAGGAGAGGCCAAAGTAACCTGAGTTTTTTTCTTTTTTATTTTTTATTTTCTGTTTTTCTTTCAACGTCTCCTTCAATGGTGGTAAGATGCATATCTTGGACAAACTAAAAAATCTTTTTGGCAGGCTGAAAAGCATTTTCACGAAGGCCAAAAACAGCAATGAGCTCAGGATTAACCTCGGTTTTTCCACAGCGGTTCTGTCCCGAGGCAAGTCGATGAGCTACAGATTCAACGGAAAGAGCGGCAGCATGAACTGCGAAGACGTGTTCTTCTGGAGGAAGCAGAAGAAACCAATATTTCTGTTTCCCTCAAAAGAGCCAAATCCACACATCATAATCGTGGGCATGAGCGGCTTCGGCAAGAGCACGCTCCTGAGGTCGATGCTGAGCGACATAGGCAAGAACGGGATACCGATCATAATCTTCGATGCACACGACGAGCATGAGAATGCGGTAAGGGAACTGAGCGGAAATGTGCACGACTCCTCATGCTCGGGAATAAACATCTTCGACCTTGGCGGCACAACAGTATCGTCGCGCATATCGGAGCTGACAAACCTGTTGAAATCCGTCTATTCCTTGGGCTACGTGCAGGCGATGAAGCTCAGCCAGTGCATGTGGTACATGTACCGCAAGGCAGGCGCAAGAAGCAAGGATGCCGCAACTCTTGCAAGAACGCCCACGATAAAGGATCTTATGGGCGAACTGGGAGTGTTCGTGAACAACGCAAGGACTCCTGGAGAGAGGAACACGCTGCTGCATCTGAGGGGTAGGATATCACAACTGGACAGTGCATCATTCACTAAGGGATTTGTCAGCATAAGCGACCTCAAGCATGGGGTAAACTCGTTCTCACTAAGCTCCATGAAAGGCGAAGGAATGAGGCTGATATACCTTCATGAACTGCTCCGCAGGCTATACCAGGACATGAAAGGCAATGAGAAGGAGAGGGGCATAGGCATGTACATAATGATAGACGAAGCCGACTTCCTGATAAGCAGCACGGGGTCTGGAAGTTACATGGTAAGCCAGCTCATCGGCGAAGGTAGGAAATACGGAGTCGGAGTGATACTCGCCACGCACACCGCGAGCGACCTGAACAAGCAGATAATAGCGAATGCATCAACATTCATCGCATTCTACCCAAGGGAGCCGGGAGACGTAAACTACATATCAAACATACTCTCAGGCGGCATGCCCGAAAAAGCATTGTCCGTAAAGAGCAGGCTGCATAAACTGGGAGTGAGCGAAGCGATGCTGATAAGCGGCAGGTTCAAGGAGCCGATCCTGCTGAAAACTCCTAGCGCATTCTCCAGAGCAAAACAGATTCGCGCAGTCCCAAACACCCGATACAACATCGAAAGAGCCATCGCTTTCTCCAAAAGTCCAATAAAATTAGAAAAATTCATAGAAGAATTCGGGCCTGCCGACGAAACTTCGTTGTCCGCAATGGGCATAGACCTCATAACGATTGACTGGTATGGCGCGAAGGAGCAATGGCTTATGGCACGCAACGGGCCCGCGAGTGCAGAGCACGAAGTGTATGTGATAAAGATAAAAGAGGAATTGGACAGGATGGGGATAAACAACGCCATAATCGACAACTCGAACGGTCCAGACATCGTTGCGTATGCGAACAGCAAAAAGATAGCAATCGAGTACGAGACAGGCAGAAAAAATATCAACGAAACCATCGTAATGTTTGAGGCAAGGCTCAAGGATTACGACGAAATAATCGTACTGGTGAATGATGCACACTATGAATTCTATCGGGCAAGCGCAACAAAAGATAGAATACGCGTCTTCCCGATAAGCGGCATAGACAAAGCCATAGCATCTTTCCGCTCATGATCAAACAAAAATTCACTAGGGTTGAACATCGATCCGCGAGTTAAAACTCTAACCTCACTCAAATCCCCACTAACGCCTAACTCCGCTGTAATACCAAAATCAGTGTGCAGAATCGATAGAAGGTATTTATATCTTTGTTTATCATATTAATCATAGATTGCAATCCATGTTGATTACGAATGGCGCAGATTTCAGATGTCCTCAGAGAGGCAAATACGTGGTGGAACGGCCACTTCGAGCTAGACTACAAAGAAAGGCAAATATACGGGCGGATAAAGGAGTTTATGCCGGAAAAGCAGATACTCGCATTCACTGGTCTTAGGAGGGTCGGAAAGACAACACTATTGCTGAAGATAATTGATGACAGCATAAAGTCGGGCACCGACCCCCTGAACATCGTGTTCTTTTCTTTTGACGAACTGATAACTGCAGATATCCGAGACATAATCCGGGAGTATGAACTTATTACGGGGAAGAGTATCAGCCAAGGAAAACACCTTCTGGTACTCGACGAGATACAGAAGCTCGAAGGATGGGAAGGAAAGCTGAAATGGATATACGATGTCTATTCAAGAAACGTGAAGATACTCATATCGGGTTCGGAATCACTTTTCATAAGAAAGAAGTCGAAAGAGACGCTCTCTGGAAGGCTGCTCGAATTTAAAATAACTCCATTAACTTTCAAGGAATTCGTAGATTTCAAGGGGCAAAAGGCCGAGCCCATCGGCATCTACGAGCATGAACTTGAGCGCGCGATGCCGGAATTTATGCGTACACAGGGCTTTCCCGAATTAGTCGGGAAGATCAATCCAGCATACATCAAGAAATACATAACAGAAGGCATAAGCGATAAGGTGCTCTATAAGGACATACCCGAGATGTTCGGAATCAGAAACACCGATGCTCTTGGCGCGATCCTAAGGATCCTAATGGATGCTCCCGGGCAAGTCATAGATTATGCGAAGCTAGCGAAAGAACTGGGGATATCCCGTTACTCCGTTTCGAAGTATTTAGGGTATCTGGAAGACGCGTTCATAGTGCGGAAAATGTACAATTATTCCCGGAACATAAGGAAATCAGAAAGGTCGCTCAGGAAATATTATCCCACCATCATATCGACGGAACTTGCCTTCAAAGACGACGCACTGTACCAATCAAAAGTCTTCGAATGGATGGTCGTCAACCAGCTCGACGCAAAATACTTCTGGCGTGACGAACACCACAATGAAGTCGATATCGTGCTTGAAAAGGGTCCAATACCCATAGAGATCAAATACGGTGGCATAGACACCACCGGCTTGAATGCCTTCATGCGCAAGTTCAAGTCCAGGAAAGGATACATCGTGTCAGCGCATCAAGACACTGTACAAAGATCGCAAGGCAAGACCATCAATATAGTTCCTGCTTTCAAGTTGCTGTTGAAGCAGAATATCCTGCTTGAATGAGATTATCCTTCGCCAGGGTTGAACATCGACTGCGAGTTAAGCATCTAAAGTATATTCCTCCCTTCACTCGCCATGCCCCCTTACCATCTGCGCCAATATTGCAGGATGCCTGTCATTCTTCGGACCGACAAACCTATGCCAAAGTATGTCAAAGCCCGCCTTTTTCAAGAGCAACAGGTTCTTCTCCAGCCCGAACTGACTCCAATACATATCAGCACCGAGCTTGAGCCAATCCTTCTCGATATCCTACCCGAACGCCGTTCCACTCATGGTTAATAGCAGAAACCCACCGGGCTTCAGGAGCGTGCTAAATTCCTTGAGCACCAGCAGGTGGTATTTTCTTGGAACGTGTATTATTGCATAAAAAGACGTTATGCCATCAAAGGATCCCGCCCCAAATTTCAATTTCCTCATGTCCATCTTGTAGAACTTTGCTCCCGGTACGTTCTTCCGGGCAAGTTTTACCACATTCCCTGATATGTCGACTCCAATAACTCTAAAACCCTTTTTCACCAAGAGCCTGGATATGTAGCCCCCTCCGCAGCCCACATCAAGGACCTTCGCCTTTTTGGGCAGCCGTGCAACAAGATCATTTACCTCCTTAGTGCTGCCCTTTCTTTTTTCCTAGTACCCCCTGTAGATTTTGTCATAGCCCGTTTCCACCAGTTTTACAGCTTGCTCATCCTTCATAGACCCATCAATCGCCAGGGTTGGGCGGGCTAGTTTTATATCATTGCACAATACGTATACAATGGTATAAAAAGCAGAATTTACGCTGCATCGCATCTCTGGCACATGCCCGTTACTATAATCTCTCGATGACTTTCTTGAGCTTCTTCAAGACTACTGGTAAAAACGGGTATTCGAGTTCGCCAGCATCAACCCATTCTAAGTATACAAGTCTTGTTTTCTTCTCCGAAATAGGTTCGTATGTGTAACGCACATGATAAGAGCTATCCTTCTGCGCTAATTCAAATATCCTATTTCTACGAAATTTGACGACAGTGTATTCTGACCACTTGCCTGACCTGTTAAGTTCCTTGTACGTTGTACCTAACTTTATCGGGAATTCGTTGGTTTCTTCACGAATGATTGCGTCTATCCATAAAGGGGCTTTGCCAGGATATGTCGTAATATCAAATAACACTTCAGCAGAACAATTTATCTCAATTGCAAGTTTGTTTTCTTTCATGTTTTCAGGTCTCTTTCTTTGAAACTAAAATGGATCGCCAGGGTTGGGCGGGCTAGTTTCATGTCAGTTCACAACGCATATACAACGACATACAATCCCTCTCGATGTTTGGCATAATAATTAGCTATGGCATTTAAAGATTTAAACATACCCTTCTAACAGATTAAACATGCATAAATCAATCTTGATTACGGGCATTACTGGTTCTGGTAAGTCAACAGTATGTAAAGAACTAGTTAAACTTGGCTATAAAGCACATTCTATCGAAGATATTGAAGGCCTTTTTAGCATGGTCAATAAAAGAACAGGGAAGGCAGCAAAAATAAATACCGGTAATCTTAAAGCAGTCAAAAAATACGAGTGGATATGCAACAAAAGAAAACTACAAAATTTAATTAAAAGAAATAATAAAGGCATTGTATTCTACTGCGGAACTGCGGGAAATCTAGATGAACTGCTTCCGTTATTCGATAAAATCTTGCTGTTGAAGATAAGCCCTAGAATTCTGCGCAATCGGCTTAGCAATCGAAAAGGAGATGGATTTGGGCAGACCACAGCGGTTCAGAGGTGGGTGCTAAATTGGAAAAATTGGTGGGAAAAGCATATTTTAGAAAAGGGAGCTATCGCCATAGATGCAAACAAGAAACCCAACGCGGTAGTATCAGAAATCTTGAAGGTTTGTATCCCGTCTAAATATGCAGATCACTAAATGCCCTAATAAACGTAGGGCTCTGAACCTTCTACGACAAAGTTGCTTTTGGAGTTTGGCTTGTCGTCGGGCAAAACTATGGATCGCCAGGGTTGGGATTTGAACCCAAAATTCCTTGCGGAAACCGGTTGGCCTGTTCGCATCACTAATCAGCTCTTGAACCCTAAAATTCAAGACCGGCGCATTACCAGATTCTGCCACCCTGGCATTGTAATTATGCTTCCACCTTTCATGATTTAAAGCATGCGCCACGCGAAAAGCAAATCATCCGCAACGAAAAGCTTATAAAATTGCACAGCGAGGGCACTGCACACGAACGGGCGATGATGTGGCGGGCAAACAACCATCCGGCAAAAAAGAGCCTCAATTGAGCCGCAGCGAGCTGGAGTGCGAAAAGTCGAGGGCCGCGGTGCAGATGTCCGACACCCTAAAAGCGGTGGTCACCGCAATATTTTCGTCATGCCTGCAGATACTCATGCTCGCCCTGGGCCAGCACCTGGAGAACAAAGAATTTGTCGCACATCTGGACGATGGGATAGCGCGCTACCTTTACGCCGCTGCCTTGCTCAGTTTCGCGAGCAAGGAGATAGACAGGAAGAACCTCACAGCCGTGATAAGCAGCCTTGACATAATCCCCAACCAGAAACTCGTAGACATAATACTGTCAATGAAGCTGAAGAGCCATTTGGGGTACGTCTACATCTACTACTACCTCCTCGTCAACGGGGTTTCGGTCACGGAAGAGAAACTGGTCCAGACCGCAGAGGCGCTTGGCATCAAAGGCGATGTCAAATCGGCCGCTGAGCTGTTGAAATTCCTACAGAAATGAGGGGCCCTCAATCCACCCCGCCAATTGTTGCATAGGGTTCCACGGGCAAAAGCAGATTATTAAATTTGGTCCTCACATATACCACACAATATACGCGGGGTAATGAATTGAACCGGAAAAGCGCTTCGCCCAAATCACCACGCTCCCAATCCTCGATGGAATACGTTTCGGTGTACATCGCATCGATAGTCCTGATCATAGTCGCATCTTCGGCGATCTACCTGTACATAAGGACCGTGCCCTACCCACCGTCGACCTGCACATTCATAAACGGCTTCTACTGCAAGGACATAATCCTGCAGTCGAACACGATGACGCACAACACGCTGCTCACGGTCGCGCTGACCAACACGCAGGCATACCTGATAAACAATCCCAAACTGTACGTCAGCATGAACACGACGAACAGCACGACCTTCGCCTGCACGCCCTCAAACGCGCTGCCCGGCGGCAGCATAATCTGCACGGCCAATGTTCCGGTGAACACCAACATCGGCACTATCCTATCCGGCGACATCTACGTAAACGCTACGGACTGCGGGTTGCTCGCAAACTACCTCTACACCGGGAATTGCATAAACGCCCCCAGAGAGACCTACCACGGCACCTTCGCCGGGCGCACCCAGACCCAGCTATCGATCACCTCCACCATAACCATCAACGCCGTGAATCTGACGCAGTACGCGAGCAACGGAAGGGATCCACTGAAAGCGGCCGTCAGGCTGAACGGATACCCCGCAAGCGGCGCGACAGTCAGCTTCTCGGCCAACTCCGCCGCGTACTCCATCTCACCCACCGCAATCAACACCAACTCCACTGGCGTGGCGCTGAGCTACCTGCAGGGCATCACCGTCGGCAGCGTGCAAGTCACCGCAACCTATGCGGGGCTTAGCAACAGCGTCACGGTCCGGTTCGTGGCTGCCCCGCTGACCTCATCGTCCACGACGACCGCACCAACCGTAAAGACATCCCTCTCAACCACCTCATCGAGCACAAGCACCGCTTCGACCACAACCACGTCAAGCATCTCCACAACCACCAGTTCTGTTACTACCACATCGACCACCAGCACCTCCACCTCAACGGTCGTGACAGTCCTGGGGTGCAATGGCAGGGACAGCTACGAACAGTGCTGGAGCTGGTTCTGCAGCGGCGCTGCCCCGGTGTGCGGCACTGGCCAATTCAACTACTGTACCTGTTCTTCCGGAACCATGTCAAACTGCGCGATTGACTACTTCTCGCCCCACTGCGGGATCACAACCACCTCCTCCACCACAACCACATCGACATCGAGCACGTCCACGGCTCCCAGCTGCGGCGGCTGCGGCAACGATTGCTGCGGGGGCAACTGCCCGTCCAGCTGCGGATGCTGGTACTCCGCCCCCTGCGGCATCAACTGGTGTGGCTGCTGAGCCCTCAACGCAAGAGAATAATCCACGCAGTCCGAAAATGCGCTTCCGCTAACCAACATAAAAAAAAGAAATGATTTTCCTAACCGTACGTGTAATAGCTCAGAAGTATCGTCTGGGAGTAGGTCACGTTATCCGCAGACGAACCTGGGTTGTAGAACACCAGCGAATAGTTTCCTGGGGACAACGGGGTCGCTATGGTCGCGGTCGTTCCGCTTCCATAATAGTCCGGTTCGGAAGCGAGCGCCGCCCAGCTGCTTGCCACTGCGGCAGTGTACTCCGCAGCCGTGAGCGTCGCCGCTTCGATGCCGCTAGTAGCGGTGTAAGTACCATTGAGGCTGCCCTGTATCGCGCCGGCAGGTATTGTGAAATTGATTGTCTTCTCAGACCCTGCTGGAACGGTTATGCTGGATTGATGGTAACCGAGTATGATCTCATGAGGGACTGCCGGGCCGGTAGGAACGCTTGTGGTGGAGCTCGATGTCGTCATCATCGAAGTCGTGGAAGCCACCGTGCTGGCCGCGGTTGTGGCTATAGTTGTGGTAACGGATGGTTTGCCCATGCCATAGAAGCCGACGATTATTATGACCGCCAGAACGACTATTATGCCCAGACCCAGTATGATCTTGTTTGAATTAGCCCAAGGTGTTTTTTCTGCCATGCAATCCAATTTATCCCATCACAATAAACATTTAAAAGAGTTCCGACAAACAAAGCAATCCCGATCGATGTTACGATGCGGAATTCAAAACCGGACCTGTCGCTACGAATCCGCGGCATTTCTGCACCAATACAAAATCAAAAGTTCAAGGCAACTTATTAAATCTTATCTGTTGTTATACTAGATATCAGGGTAATCGATTGGCAAAGTCGAAGCATAGAGTATCCGCAAAGCACAGACGTTCCCAGACTGCCCTGGAATACCTGACATCCTACGCCTGGGCGATACTAATAATTGCGGTCGTCACAGCGCTGTTCTACCTTTACATACAGACCCCATCGGCGCTTCCTTCAACATGCACGTTCGTAAACGGCTTCTACTGCAGGGACATAATCCTGCAGTCGAACACGATGACGCACAACACCTTCCTCACAGTTGCACTCACCAATTCCCAGGCCTACGCCATAGGAAATCCCAAGCTCTACGTCGGGCTGAACATGACCAACACCACAACGTTCTCCTGCTCGCCGCAATTCATTCTTCCTGGCGGCAGCGTCATCTGCACCGCCAATGTGCCGGTCAACACGAACCTCGGCGTGCTCCTCTCCGGAGACATGTACCTCAATGCTACATACTGCGGCCTTCTGGGCAACTACATCTACACGAGCAACTGCGTCGGCGGCCCCAAGGAAACCTACCATGGGACATTCACCGGGCATACGGAGACCCAGATATCCACCACACCTTCAATAACCATAACCGTAGCGAATTCAACACAGCGTGCAAGCAACGGGAAAGACCCGCTCTACGCCACAGTAAGGCTTAACGGCTACCAGATCTCCGGCGCAACGGTCAACTTCACCGTCAACAACCAGGCGTACACCATAACACCATCCCTTACCGACACAAACTCCAGCGGCGTCGCGCTCAGTTACATCTGGGGCACCAGCGTGGGAAGCGCGGTAATAACCGCAACCTATGCTGGGCTTAGCAACAGCGTCACAGTGCAATTCATCACCGTCCAAGTCTCGACCTCGACCTCAACCACGGTGCCGACGGTTCCAACGTCAACCATAATTGCGATGTCGGCGCCCAGCGTCACCCCATCATCGCCCACAATAGACCTCGGCCAAGCAATCGCGCTCACCGCCATCGTCAACGGCGGAATTCCAACATACACCTACCAGTGGTACACCGGCGCCTCATGCGCCTCTTCCATAATAGGCCAAACAGGTTCGGGCTATCTGACCACGCCTTCCTCCACTACAACGTACTCTGTGATGGTGACAGATTCATCGCCCTCGTCGATCTGCTCTGCGGGCGACACTGTAACAGTCAACGGCGCCCTCTCGGCCGGCGCCATAACTCCGTCATCGCCGTTCATAAACAACGGCCAACAGGTGACGCTCAACGCAAACCCCTCTGGGGGCACACCATCTTATTCATACACCTGGTACACTGGCGCAGGCTGCACAAGCCCGATTGGCGGCGCAATCTCGAGCTCGTACGTAGCCCAGCCTTCATCTACAACAACATACTACTACCAGGTAACGGACTCAGCAACCAACCCGAACACCGCCTGCTCTGCGGGCGACACCATAACAGTCAACCCAGTGCTCTTCGCAGGCCAGTTAAGCCCTTCAAACCCGTCGATAGACCTCGGCCAGTCAGTCACGCTCAACACCAACCCATCCGGGGGCTCGGGCACCTACACCTCATACGCCTGGTACTCCAATGCCGGTTGCACGACTTCAGCAAGCGGCGTGTCAGGAGCAAACCCAAGCGTTAACCCGACCGTCACTACTACATACTACTATACGGTCACCGATTCCGTCTCAACAACCTCTTCCTGCTCTGCCGGAGACACTGTGGCAGTCAACTCTCCACCGCTCGCAAGTGCGATAACCCCTGCAGCGCCAACCATCGACAACGGCCAGTCGGTCACGCTCACGGCACACCCCACACTCGGCTCAGGCTCCTATGCATACCAGTGGTACACCGGCACCGCCTGTCAAACATTGATCGGCGGAGCAACCGGATCCACATACGGCGCCAGTCCGTCCTCCACAACGGGATACTCATACAAATTGACGGATTCGGCATACTCACCGGAATCTGTCTGCTCTGCGGTTGACACCGTGACCGTCAACCCGACACTGCTTGCCAATCCAATAACGCCCTCAGCTCCGTCGATAGACAACACCCAGTCAATAACGCTCACGGCAAATCCGACGGGCGGCACAGGAACTATCACCTATCTGTGGTACACCGGGACAGCCTGCCAGACCTCTACGGGCGTTACAACCTCGACCTACTCCCCAAGTCCTTCATCAACAACCGGATACTCGTACAAGGTCACAGACCAGGCCTATTCGCCTGCATCAATCTGCTCTGCAGTTGACACCGTCACGGTCAACCCGACTCTGACCGTGGGCGCAGTGACTCCTGCAGCGCCAACCATCGACAACACCCAGTCAATAACGCTCACGGCAAACCCATCGGGCGGCTCCGGAACTCTCACTTATCTGTGGTACACCGGGACAGCCTGCCAGACCTCTACGGGCGTTACAACCTCGACCTACTCCCCAAGTCCTTCATCAACAACCGGATACTCATACAAGGTCACAGACCAGGCCTATTCGCCTGCATCAATCTGCTCTGCAGTTGACACCGTGACCGTCAACCCGACTCTGACTGCTGGTGCAGTGACTCCCGCATCCCCACAGATCGACAACGGCCAAGGCATCACGCTCACAGCAAACCCGACGGGCGGCTCCGGAACTCTCAGTTATCAATGGTACACCGGTGCAGGCTGCGCAAGCCCACTAGGCGTTTCGACATCCACCTACACCCCATCCCCTCCTTCAACTATAACATACTACTACAAGGTCACAGACCAGGCCTACTCTCCGGCATCTGCCTGCTCCGCCGGCGACACCGTGACCGTCAACCCCGCCCTGGGCGCCAACCCTGTAACCCCTGCAGCGCCGACCATCGACAACACCCAGTCAATAACGCTCACGGCAAACCCGACGGGCGGCACCCCGTCATACACCTATCTGTGGTACACCGGGACAGCCTGCCAGACCTCTACGGGCGTTACAACCTCGACCTACTCTCCAAGTCCTTCATCAACAACCGGATACTCGTACAAGGTCACAGACGCAGAATCATACTTCGTCTGCTCTGCAGTTGACACCGTAACCGTCAACCCGACTCTGACTGCTGGTGCAGTGACTCCTGCAGCGCCGACCATCGACAACACCCAGTCAATAACGCTCACGGCAAATCCGACGGGCGGCACAGGAACTATCACCTATCTGTGGTACACCGGGACAGCCTGCCAGACCTCTACGGGCGTTACAACCTCGACCTACTCCCCAAGTCCTTCATCAACAACCGGATACTCGTACAAGGTCACAGACCAGGCCTATTCGCCTGCATCAATCTGCTCTGCAGTTGACACCGTCACGGTCAACCCGACTCTGACCGTGGGCGCAGTGACTCCTGCAGCGCCAACCATCGACAAGGGCCAGTCGATCACGCTCACATCCGCCGCCTCGGGCGGCTCCGGCACCCTGAGTTATCAATGGTACACCGGCACCGCCTGTGCAAGTTCGATCACCAGTGCGACTTCATCAACCCTCGGCGCCAGTCCAAGTTCAACAACCGGATACTCATACAAGGTCACAGACCAGGCCTATTCACCTGCTTCCATCTGCTCCGCTGTCGACACGGTTACTGTCAACCCGACGCTTGCAGCGGGCGCGATAACTCCGTCATCACCTACGCTCGACAACACCCAGTCAATAACACTCGCATCTAACCCATCGGGCGGCTCCGGAACTCTCACTTATCTGTGGTACACCGGGACAGCCTGCCAGACCTCTACGGGCGTTACAACCTCGACCTACTCCCCAAGTCCTTCATCAACAACCGGATACTCGTACAAGGTCACAGACCAGGCCTATTCGCCTGCATCAATCTGCTCTGCAGTTGACACCGCAACAGTCGATCCCGTGCTCGTCGCAGGCGCGATAACCGCGACCAACACGATCATGGACAACGGCCAATCCACAACGCTTACATCCGCTGCTTCGGGAGGCACGCCCTCATACACGATAAACTGGTTCAGCGCCGCAAGCTGCCCATCAGCGAACTATCTGGCGCAGGGAACCGCATACTCGGCCACGCCGAGTTCCAGCACGACCTACAGCTACAACGTTGTCGATTCCGCAACCACCAAGAGCTCTGTCTGCTCTGCGGGCACATCCATAACGGTCAACCCTGCACTGGTTGCAGGCACGCTCACGGAGTCCAACACAGTGATCGACAACGGCCAATATTCAAGACTCACAGGAAACCCGTCCGGAGGCACGGTGGGCTCGGGATACACACTAAACTACTTCTCGCAGGCAGCCTGCGCAGGCTCGTCATTCGCTTCAGGCGCCTCGACGCTCGTCAACCCAAGCTCCACAACAACATACTCTTATAACGTTGTCGATTCCGCCACGACCCCTCGCGCTATCTGCAGCGCGGCCAACACCGTCAACGTCAACGGCGCGTTGTTCGCAGGTCCGATAACCCCGGCCTCGCCTTCGATAGACAACGGCCAGAGCGTAACGCTCAACGCCAACCCGTCTGGAGGCACCGGCACCTACACCTCATACTCCTGGTACACCAACGTGGGATGCACGACTTCGGCAGGCCTTTCGGGCGCATCGCCTTCGGCCAGCCCGAGCTCCACAACCACATACTACTACACCGTCACAGACTCTGCTTTAAGCACATCGGCCTGCTCCGCCGGCGACACCGTGACCGTCTACCCGACGCTCTCAGGCATCTCAATCTCGCCAGCTTCGCAGACGCATGACCCGAACCAGGCTGCAACTTCGCTTAGCATCACAATAACCTCGGGAGGCAGCAACCCGTCCTTGTCGTACCTGTGGTACAGTTACACTTCGACATCCTGCCCAGCAACAGGGGGCTCGATAGGATCCTCAAGCACCTACTCGCCTTCGACCAGCACTGCGGGAACCTACTATTACTGCGTCAAGGTCTCTGACGGCGAGGGCGGATCGGCATACGCCGCTACAGGCGCTACTGTAATAATCAACAGCGTGCTAGGGGCGAGCGCACCGACTGCATCCACCGCAACGATCGACAACGGCCAGTCCACAACGCTCACGGCGCACCCTTCAGGCGGATCCGGCACGTATTCATCATACGCATGGTACACCAATGCAGGCTGCAGCACCTCTGCAGGACTCGCCGCAACTTCACCAGCGACCGCAAGCCCGGCAGCCACGACAACGTACTACTACACCGTCACAGACTCTCTAGGCGTGACATCCGCCTGCTCATCGGGCCTGACAATAACCGTATACCCGACGCTCTCGGGAATTACGATTTCGCCTACCACTCAGACAAAGGACCAGGGTCAGGGGGCAACCGCGCTCAGCATCTCAGTCTCGTCAGGCGGCTCCAACCCCTCATTGACATACCTGTGGTACTCATACACTTCAACCTCATGCCCTGCAACAGGAACCTCGATAGGATCCTCGAGCACCTACACTCCATCGACGGGCAGCGCAGGGACTTCATATTACTGCGTCAAGGTCTCTGACGGAGAGGGTGGATCGGCATATTCCGCTACGGGCGCAACAGTCATAGTCAACAGTGCACCCACCGCGGGCGCTCCAACCGCATCATCCAACCCGATCGACAACGGCCAGTCCACAACGCTGACCTCGCACCCCTCAGGCGGCTCAGGTTCATACTCCTCATACCTCTGGTACACCGGTGCATCAGCCTGCCAGACCTCCACGGGAGTGACAACCGCAACTTACGCGCCAAGCCCGGCAGCCACGACAACGTACTACTACACCGTCACAGACTCACTTGGTGCCACATCCGCTTGCTCTGCGGGCCTCGTCATAACCGTATACCCGACGCTCTCGGGAATTACGATTTCGCCTACCACTCAGACAAAGGACCAGGGTCAGGGGGCAACCGCGCTCAGCATCACAATAACCTCGGGAGGCAGCAACCCATCATTGACATACCTGTGGTACTCATACACTTCAACCTCATGCCCTGCAACAGGAACCTCGATAGGATCCTCGAGCACCTACACTCCATCGACGGGCAGCGCAGGGACTTCATATTACTGCGTCAAGGTCTCTGACGGAGAGGGTGGATCGGCATATTCCGCTACGGGCGCAACAGTCATAGTCAACAGTGCACCCACCGCGGGCGCTCCAACCGCATCATCCAACCCGATCGACAACGGCCAGTCCACAACGCTGACCTCGCACCCCTCAGGCGGCTCAGGTTCATACTCCTCATACCTCTGGTACACCGGTGCATCAGCCTGCCAGACCTCCACGGGAGTGACAACCGCAACTTACGCGCCAAGCCCGGCAGCCACGACAACGTACTACTACACCGTCACAGACTCACTTGGTGCCACATCCGCTTGCTCTGCGGGCCTCGTCATAACCGTATACCCGACGCTCTCGGGAATTACGATTTCGCCTACCACTCAGACAAAGGACCAGGGTCAGGGGGCAACCGCGCTCAGCATCACAATAACCTCGGGAGGCAGCAACCCATCATTGACATACCTGTGGTACTCATACACTTCAACCTCATGCCCTGCAACAGGAACCTCGATAGGATCCTCGAGCACCTACACTCCATCGACGGGCAGCGCAGGGACTTCATATTACTGCGTCAAGGTCTCTGACGGCGAGGGCGGATCAGCATACGCCGCTACGGGCGCGACAGTGGTAGTCAACACCGCGCCAACAGGCAGCGCTCCGACAGCTTCGGTCACAACAATCGACAACGGCCAATCCACAACGCTCACGGCGCACCCCTCAGGCGGCTCAGGTTCATACTCCTCGTACGCGTGGTACACCAACGCAGGCTGCAGCACCTCCGCAGGACTCGCTGCAACCTCTCCGGCAACCGCGACTCCAGCATCCACGACAACGTACTACTACACCGTCACAGACTCACTTGGTGCCACATCCGCTTGCTCATCGGGTCTATCCATAACTGTAAACTCCGATCCGACTGCCGGTGCGATAACCCCGGCATCGCCCACGATACCCGCCTGCTCCGGAGAGACGCTGACCGCGCACCCGTCCGGCGGCTCGGGCTCATTCCCGACCTACGCCTGGTACACCGGCTCAACCTCATGCGCGACTGTGGTCGGCGGGCAAACCGCATCGACCTACACGCCGAGCCCCATGCTCAACGACAACCTACTGGTACAAAGCCACGGATTCGCTTGTCGTACACACCTCATGCTCTGCCGGCGACACGGTGTCCGCGACGACCAGCAGCTCAAGCACATCCAGCACCTCATCTTCAACAAGCTCGACCACCTCCGTAGCATGGGTGTACTGCCACGGTATTGACCTCTACGACCAATGCTACGGCTGGTACTGCAACGGACCTCCGAACCCGTCCTGCCCATCCGGCTGCCCCACCTGCACATACTACACGTGCGGCACCGGCTCTTTTGGCGGAGGCTCTGTCGACTATCAGCAGACCGACTGCGGCTCATACACCACCAGCACCATAGCAACGGTCTCATCTACAACTACCTCATCCTCGTCGTCTTCTTCCTCATCTTCGTCCACCACCGTCTACGTCTGCACATGCCCAAGCTGCAACGGTTGCGGTTGCTCCTGCGGCTATGGCTGCTGCAGTGGCAGCTGTTGCTAGAAAGGAAAGCTGCTTGTGGCAAACGCGGAAATTACGGGCCGAATTTCGAATAAATAGAATGTGCACAGAAACCCATCCCCACAACGATTCTTAATTTTTGGCAAAGCCAAAGCAATACCGCAGATTACAGAATTGGCAGTATGAAGAATATTATGTCGCCGAACAGGATTGACAGGACCACACCAAGAAATATCGGCACCGCGAAGGGCAGCGCGTTCTTGTAGACCGGCATCTTGTCCTTCACGTTCTTCTCCTTCATATCCGTTATAAGATCCTTTGTGAGGAGCCTGTCGAAGATCTTGACCCTCTTTCTTATCGAACTTATCTCGGACTTGCTCATGAGGTTGAAAGCTATTATGTCACCCTCATCGCAGTTGTCGACAGTGACGAACTCCACCATCGAATCAGTGATCGGCTTCTCGAACAGCATGAGCAGCGAAGAGCCCACCATCATGAGGAGTATCACGGCAATGCTGACCGCGCTTATGTTCGTCATCTCCGCGAGGAAGAGCGCCAGAGCGAGATACGGAACGATTATCACAATCGCCTTGAAGGCTCCCCTCTTGTCTATCAGGGCGGTGAGCGGCTTGTGGAAAAGCCTCCTCGCCTTCGGCAGGTAGTACACCGGCACTATGATCATGGCGACTATGCCCGCAGCGACCATGACCGACAGAATGAACGGCAGCCCCAGCTGCGTGACGCCGCTAAGGATGAGGGGCGTTGACTGCATGGGTAGTATCAACGACAGCGCAGCCAGCTCCACCACGTCCGCTGCACCCAGCTGTCCGGCCTTGTACACCAGATAGCCGATGCCGAGTACGACCAGCGCTATCGCGCTGCTCACGACCACCGTATTAATGTCGAAGTAGAACAGCGTCAACACGAATCCGTAGCCAAGGGTGAAGTAAACGAAGGAGCCTGGCACGTTCCTCTTGTTGAACACATCAAAAAGCATGTAGATGAAGGCAATGACGAGGGCGCTGGCTATCCTGAACATCAACAATTGCATAAGCTAAGAAGCGAAGATAAAATATATAATACTGCGGTAGGCTCTGGGACGCCGTTCATGCTTTTTGCTTCCCGAACCTGCCCTCGACCTTCTTCCAGTCTATGTTGTCGAAGAAGGCGTTCAGGTATGCCCCCCTGTCGGGGCCGAACTTGTGGTAGTAGGCGTGCTCGAACACATCAATCACAAGGATCGGCACCGATCCCACGATGCCGCCCTGGTTGTGCGAGTCGAAGAGGAAATTCCTCAGCTTGCCATCGGAGCAGACGTCGACACACAGCACCGCCCAGCCCCTTCCTGACTTTGCCGTGGCTGCCATGTCGTCCTTCCATGCCTGGAACGAACCGAAGTCCTCCACGATCTTCTTAATTATCCCCATGCCAGCATCGTACTTACCGTCGCCGCCCATCGTGTCCCAGTACATCTCGTGCAGCAGCATGCCGTTGCCGTTCCACGTCTCTTCCAGCTTCAGCGCCCTGAAAACACTGTAGTTCGCGTTGGCCTTGCTCCTGTCCGCCTTCGAGAGCTCAGTTTCGACCTCGTTCCTCTTGTTCACGTAGCCCGCATAGTGCGTGTCATGGTGCCACTTGTACGTCTCCTCGTCCATGACGGTCTTGACCTTGTCATAACCAATCAGCAGCGGCCTTATCGGATACTTGCCTTCTGAATTGCCCATTCCAAACACCGAAAGTAGCTTGGCACGATAAATATAAAAGAACTCAACTAGAATACCTTAAATGCGTATGAATCCCATTCATTCCAGCATTTATCCCCCTATTCGAAGATGAATTAATGATAGATTACAAGGAGCTGGAGCCGCGCTGGCAGAAGGCCTGGGCAGACGCCAGAATATTCGAGGTGGAACCCAACGACAAAGAGAGCTTTCTCATAGTGGGCGCCGAGCCGTACGTCAATTCGCCGCAGCACATCGGCCACCTGAGAACCTTCGGGACCGCCGACGCCTACGCCAGGTACAAGCGGATGCGCGGCATCAACGTCCTCTTCCCCATGGCATTCCACGCCACCGGCACTCCGGTGCTCGCCTTCGCGAAGAGGATAGCGAACAACGACGTGGAACTGATAAACGAGCTGAAAATGTTCCACGTGCCGGAAGAGGAGATAAGGAAGATGACCGACCCTGTTGCGATAGTCAATTACTTCATACCCGAGATGAAGAGCGGCATGAACCTCGCCGGATACGGCATAGACTGGCGGCGTACCTTCGTCTCAACTGAGCCGATCTACAGCAAGATGGTCGAGTGGCAGTTCCTGCGCCTCAAGGAGAAGGGCTTCCTGACGCAGGGCAGCCATCCGGTGGGCTGGTGCCCGAACGACAAGGGCGTAGTGGGCCAGCACGACACAAAGCATGATGCGCAGCCGGAGATAGAGGAGGTCACCGCGGTCGATTTCGAGGAAGAAGACGGGGATGCGTTCTTCTCCTGTGCCACATACAGGCCTGAGACGCTGTACGGGGTCACCAACATATTCATCAACACGAAGATAGAGTACGTGGTTGCAAGGTTCAACAGCAGAAACCATTACATCTCGAAAGACGCGGCAGAAATCCTGAAGTACCAGTTCGACATGCAAATCCTCAGCAACATAGACCCCATGGAGCTTCTCAAGAAGAAGGCGATAAACCCGATAAACGGTGAATCCGTGCCCGTGCTTCCAGGCTATTTCGTGCAGGGCGAGGTCGGAACGGGGGTGGTCATGAGCGTGCCCTCGCACGCACCGTTCGATTACGTCGCGCTTGAGCGGCTGAAGGCCGAGGGCTACACGATGCCGAAGATGGAGTACAGGAAGCTCATAGAGATAGACCAGGCCAACGGCGTTGGCATAGGCCGCAGCATGACCGAAGTGCAGAAGCAGAGCCGCGACTCGCTGGAGAAAGAGATCCCGGCACTGGCCTACCTGAAACTGCTCAACATAAGCATAACCGCCCACGACGCCGAGATAGAAAGGGCGACGAAGCAGATATACCGCGAGGAATCGCACTGGGGCAGGATGATAGTCGGCAGCTACAAGGGCATGCTCGAGCCCGAGGCAAGAGAACGGATAAAGCAGGACCTGATAAAGAGCGGTTCGGCGATGAAAATATACGTACTCGGCAACGAGGAGCCAGTCTTCTGCCGGTGCGGCTACCGGGCCGTGGTAAAGGTCGTTGAGAACCAGTGGTTCATAAATTACGGGGACAAGGCGTGGAAGGACCGGGTGAAGGAAGCTTTCAAGTACCTGACCATATATCCCGAGAAGTACCGGCTGACCTTCAGCAAGATAATAGACTGGATAGACCTCAGGGCAACCGAGCGGGAGCAGGGATTGGGCACGAAATTCCCGTTCAACCCGAAGCACATAATAGAATCCCTGTCGGATTCGACCATGTACATGTGCTTCTTCACCTTCGTCCAACTGCTGCGTTCGGCGCAGGTGCAGCCAGAAGCGCTGAAGCCGGCGTTCTTCGATTACGTCCTGCTCGGGAAGGGCAGTGCGGAATCCGTCTCCATCGCAACGGGGATGGACAGCATGCTCGTCCAGAAGTGCAGGGACTCATTCAAATACTGGTACAGGAACACGTCCAACAACTCCGGCCCGGACCTGGTGCCGAACCACTACCCGATGTACTTCTTCAACCACGTCGCATTCTTCGAGAAGGAGTACTGGCCGAAGCAGTTCGTCATAAACGGCTTCGTGAACTACGAGGGCCAGAAGATGAGCAAGAGCCTCGGCAACATCATACCGCTCGTGGACGGCATCGAAAAGTACGGCGCAGACCCGATGCGCTACATAGAAATAGCCGGCACCGAACTGGATACGGAAGCGGAGTTCAGCGTGGCCGGCATAGGCAGCGTCACGTCCAGGAACGAGATGCTCTACAACACCATAACCGCACTGCGGGGAATGTCGAGCAACGAGCTGAGGCACATAGACTACTGGCTCTATTCAAGGCTGAACTCCAAGATAAAGCAGGCCACCGCTGACATGGACAAGCTCTGCATAAAAGCCGCTTACACAAGCATATTCTACGATTCGATTTCGGAGATCAAGACCTACCTCGACAGGGGCGGCAACAACGCGATAGTGCTCCGCGAGTTCCTCGAGGCGATAACGCTCATGATAGCGCCGGTGATGCCGCACATAGCCGAGGAGTTCTGGCACCGGTTAGGCAGGAACACCCTTGTCGCCTCTGAGAAATGGCCCGCGCTGAACGAGGACATGATAAACAAGGAGGAGGAGCTGATAGAGTCCGTGATAAACGGTACGATAATCGACCTGAGCCAGGGCATAGAACTGACGTCGAAGATAGACCAGAACAGGGGCAAGAAGGTCAAGGAGATAAGGATCATAATCGCGGACGACTGGAAGGCGGGAGCGTACGACGAGCTCGCGACCAGCAAGAGCATCTCTTCGGTGATGTCAGACCAGCAGTTCGGCCCGATAAACCGCGAGGTGCTGTCGAAATTCCTCTCGCAGTTCGCGAAGAAGATGCAGACCCTGATGCCCATAGGGAAACTGACGAGCGCGAACTCGCTGAGGGGCTTCATGGACTCGAGGGATTACCTGAGCAAGAAGTTCGACGCGGAAGTCACGATAGAGCCGGAGAGCGCCTCAAAATCCGCGAGGGCATCAAGGTCGCTGCCGGACAAGCCAGCGATAGACATAATCTGGGGGTAGAGCATGCGCAACGACCAAACCCAGCACCTATTGGACAAGTTCGACGTTTTCATATTCGACTGGGACGGAACGCTGAACAACCTGCGCATAATAACAAAACTCAACGAGACAGTGAAAAGGGCGTTGGGCATATGGAACAAGGACAGCTCGGTAAAGGACTTCAAGCACATGGAGTACAACCTGAAGCACAAGATCCAGACCGGAGAAACTTACCGTAACCGGCTGTTATCAGTACTTGCCGAGACGCTGCTGGTGTTGAGCAAGCCCAGGCTCCACAACGACTCTTTGGAGCTGCTGAGGACCCTTCGGCGCGAAGGCAAGCACATCGCTGTCCTGTCGAACGCGCGCAGCTACCGTTTGCTCAGCGAGCTCTCCTACCTGAAGATAGCCGACTATTTCGACGTCATCGTGAGCGCGAACGACATAAAGGCGATGAAGCCGAACCCGACGGGCATCAAGGCGATACTCCACTTCTTCAAGGCGAAGCCCGGCTCCGCCATCTACATCGGCGACATGGTCGATGACATAATCACGGCGAAGCTCGCCAAGGTGACTTCCTGCGCCGTGGCGGACGGCTTCGACAGCCACCACAAACTGAAAAGCATCAAGCCGGACTACCTGTTCGACGGCATAGAGAGCCTGAAGGCCGCGCTCTAGCCGATCACGTTTAATCCACAAGGCCATCCTCATGGGAGCAGACGATACCGTAGAGATAGAGGGCCATGCCTACCAGGTAATAAAAGGCACGACGCTGTCGCGCAGGGCGGTCGCAAGGCTCCGCGGCAACGACATAATAATAACGCTGCCCATCTTCGTCCGCGGCAGGCGCGCGGAGCGGATCTTCGCCGACCTAAAGGAAAGGATGGTAAAAAGGATAGCCCGCAACCACGGAGTGCCCTTCCGCAAGGCCGACATCGTCTTCAAGAACGATCAGACGGTGGCGGTGCTGGGCAGCCAGTTCCATATCGTTGCAGCGGAGGAGAAGGCGCGCAGGCGCTCCACGGCAAAACTGCAGGGCCAGTCCATAAGGATATTCATGCCGCCTTTTGCCGAAGAGGAGAAGGCGCGCGATCACGTTTCCAGCCTGGCGAGAAGAATCATAACGGCCGCTGTCCTGCCGGAGGTCGAAGAGCGGGTGAGGGGCATAAACGCCGCGCACTTCAATTCGGAACTGGGGCGAGTGAGATTGAAGGACAACCTGAGCAACTGGGGCAGCTGCTCGAGGGACAACAACATCAACCTCGACTTTAGGCTCCTCTTCGCGCCAGTGCCCATACTCGACGCGGTCATAGCCCACGAGCTCGCCCACACGAAGCACAGGAACCATTCAAAGGCCTTCTACGCGACGCTGCTGGGGGCGATGCCCGACTACCGGGAGCGCAGGCGCTGGCTCAGGCTGAACGGCAACCTCCTCAATTCAGACGCTCCTGCTGCGATGTACCCGATCACGCTGCCCGGCGGCACTCAGAAGAGCCCCGAAACGATTATATAACGGGCATCCCATCTATTTTTGGGTGCCGGCATGAATCACAAGGAAACTCTCGGTGTCATCTTCATCTTCACGGGCATAATTCTGCTGCTCTTCACCTTCTACGAGGCGTACGTGCTTTACCGGGGCTTCGTCGGAGGCACCCTGGTCCTGCCGGCAAACACGAACACAAGCGTATCCATAGCCGCAACCAACGGCACGCTCGACAGGGCCGCACTGAACCAGCTGGGCCAGAGCATAGCCGACAGCATGATCAAAGCCTTCCCGCTCAACACCTATTTCGGGTACGTCCTTTCGGTGCTGCTGCTGGGGGTTTTCGCCAGCGTCGGCTACAAAATCGCGAAGCTAGGCATAGACCTCACCAACGCGGAGAAGCACGAAACCCCCAACTGAGCAGATTAGCCCGATCAAGAATTGACGTCAGAGAATGCCCGCAGGAAAGGTTTTTATAACCAAATAATTAAAATCAATATAAGTACGTAAGAAGGGCGTCAAAGCCTGATTTTTACGTATGGGACGGATGAAATGGAAAACGAAGAAGGACAAAGCGGAACGTACGGACCATCAAGACGCGAAAGGAGGGAAGGGGGAATGGAGATGAAGTCCAATTACTTCCTGCTGAAGCCAGTGAAGGTCGGCGACGAGGTTGACGTCAAGATAGAGAACGTCGCATCGAAGGGCGACGGGATAGCGAGGATAGACGGGTTCGTCGTCTTCATCAAGGGAGCCAAGGAGGGCGACCAGATGAAGGTGAGGATCACCGACGTGAAGGCAAGGTTCGCGATCGGCGAGATAGTCGCTCCCGCCTGAGCGCGCAGACGAAGCGGCGCAGCGGGCCAGTCGACGCAGACCACGGGCTGAAGGCACATTTACCAGCAACGCAATACCGGAAGCGAGGGAGCGGAAGTCCGGGGGCGGGCCTGCCCTCAACAAGCCAATAACATCAATTAATATAAATGTTCCAGAAGAATACTATACGCAACAGAAGCGGCAAAGTCGGACATTGGGCAGATTTGCAAATCCTCAAGCGTCAAGGTAAGCAAAGGCCAGCGATACTCTGTCGAGATGGTTGTTCAACGAAATTTAGATGATACTAATGGCTAGGATGCATTCGAAGAAGCACGGCAAGTCAAGGTCGAGGAAGCCGCCGATAGCGGAGGCGAAGCTGCCCGAAGGAATAAGCAAGGAGCAGGTCGAGACTTTGATGGTCGGCTATGCGAAGCAGGGCAAGAGCCCGGCCGCGATAGGCGAGCTGCTGAAGAAGGATCACAAGGTACCGTACGCCAAGCATCTGCTGGGAAGGTCGATGCTGAAGGTGCTCAAGGAGAAGGGAGTCGCGACCGCAATACCGAGCGATCTTCTCGATCTGATGAAGAAGTCTGTGAGCATAAACAAGCACCTTGCGAAGAACAAGCAGGACATGAGCAACAAGGCAAGGCTGCAGAGAACGGAATCAAAGATATGGCGATTGACAAAGTACTACATAAGAACAGGAGCGCTGCCGAGGAACTGGAGGTACGACCCCAAGACCGCGGAACTATTGATAAAGGGAACGAGTTGATTGAATGGCACTTCAAAAGAAGGAAACCTGGAAGATGAAAAAGTGGTTCTCGGTCTACGCTCCGAGCGAGTTCAACACGGCGATGATAGGCGAGATGCCGGCGAACGACGACGAGGCTGCGATGGGCAGGAGCATCGTCGTGAGCCTGGATGCGCTCACGCACAATCCCTCGCACGCCTACACGAACGTGAAGTTCAAGATAATCGGAATAAACGGCACGACCGCGAACACCAAGCTGGTTTCGATGGAGCAGCTCTACAGCTACATACGCTCATTGGTCAGGAAGTACAGGAGCGTCGCAACGCTGGTGCAGAAGGTGCAGACCAAGGACGACGTGAAGATGGTTGTCAAGCTTCTCATAGTGACGCGCCAAAGGGCCACCGCAAGGAAGATAGTCGGCATAAGGAAGGAGGCCACCGAGATAGCGAAGGGCTACTTCCTCGAGAACAACGCCAGCGCGATAGTGGCGGCCATACTGGAGGGCAAGTTCCAGTCCGACCTCGCTTCGAGGCTCAACCACATAGCGCCGCTGAACAAGATCGAGGTAAGGAAGCTCGAGGTAACCCAGGCCTAGTCCCGCCCGCGCAAAATTTTTAACGACCGCAGCCGTCGGCATAATCGAAACAAGAATTTAAAAACCTTCCAAGCGATATGAACCCGAGTCAGATGAACAAGTCAAAAGCCGCAAAGGTCACGGCCTCAAACTCCGGGAAGTCCCAGAGCGCCATCGAATACCTCATGACCTACAGCTGGACCATACTCATCACGGCTATTGTACTGGGATTGCTCTACTTCCTCGGGGCGTTCACCCCTGCGACCAACGTCGCCACATTCTGCAGCCTGCCCGGGCAGTTAAGCTGCATAAGCGCCACCTTCGAGAACAACGGCAACATCATCGTCAACATCGGCCAGTCGCTTGCTCCCACGATAAACATAACGGCCATAGGCTGCAGCACCAATTCGATGATGGGCAGCAGCATGAGATCGCTCAGTGCGCCAGTCAGCCTGACAACCGGCGCCAACGTGACGCTGCTCACGCAATGCTACGACAACGGCACGGTCGCGGCCAGAAAAACTGGAAGCATATACAACGGATACCTCTCGATCAACTACACCACTCCATCCTCGCATTTCTCGCACACCGCCATCGGCACGATGATACTAAAGGCAACATCTCCGATAACGAGCCACTACGTGCCAGTCACGCTCCAGAACAGCCAGTCATCCCCTACACCCGGTTCATTCCAGCAGATGATCCCCGTCAACAGCCTGGCCTACCAAAGCTACGAGATGGGCGGGCTGCAGAACGTCGAGTTCTCAACGGGAGCCGCCGGCACCGGAACAATCCTGCAGTCGTGGATCGAGAGCAACGCGCTCAGCAGTTCGACAAACACCCTGTACTGGGTGAAGTTGCCAAATCCAATACCCGGAAACAGCAACGTGGTAATATACATGACCTTCATGCCGTCAAACGTCATGTCCAGCCGCGGTCCGACAGGGGAGGCGCCGCAGCTCTCAGGCACCTATGCGCAGTATGACAGCGGCGCAAACGTTTTCAACTTCTACGACAACTTCGCTGGGGTAAACATAAACTCGCAATACACGCAGGTACCGCTGTCTGGCACAACGATCGCGCAAAACAATGGAATAACCATCTCAACCAACCCATCTGCAACTTACGGCGGGCTGATTCTTACCAACGGAATCCCAGGCTCTCCAACTTTCGTATACGATACCGATATAACTGCCGTATCTGGAGTTGCCGCTGGAATCGCGCTGCAGATCGGGAACGTCGGCAGCAGCAGCGGGTACGACTTCAATTATTGGGGCGGAAGCGTTGCATATGGATCCATGTCTGGCGGCATGGCAAACCCCATGAATCCCAACCTGCAGGTGTCAACCGGAGTGGACGGCGGTGCGTGGCTGTCGTCTTCGTCACAGGTGTGGTACAAGAATTATGTTGCAAGCGCAGGCACCCAAAGCGTGTACACCCTTCCAGGAACACTTTACCCCTCAATTGGAATATATGCATTCAGCACCTCAACTTCCATAACCTTCCAATGGCTTCGCACCCGCTACTATCCTCCTAATGGCGTGATGCCCAGTACCAGCTTCGGTTCATTAGGGTAGTCTTACCTCCAACATTGTAGCTTAAAATCCGTAGCGCTTAAAAACCTTCCAAGCGATATGAACCCGATCGGATGCGGGCATCACAAAGCGGTCTAATTGACACTATCCCAATGTCCGGCGCAGGGCCCGCAAAAGCGCAAAGCGCGATGGAGTACCTGATGACGTACGGATGGACGATACTCCTGATTGCAATCGCAATGAGCATCCTCTTTACTCTCGGAGTGTTCAACGGGTCCAGCTATGCTCCAACCATATGCAGCCTTCCTGGGCAGTTCAGCTGCAGCGCGGTGCTCGCGTACAACGGCAATCTTCTCATAACCTTGAGGCAGTCGGCTCAGCCGCTGGTGAGCATAACTGCGATAGGCTGCAACACCAATTCGATACTGAGCAACAACATCATGCAGCATGTCCTGCCGCCGGTCAACATCATACTCGGCGGCAACAGCACCATAATAACACAGTGCTTCGACAATGCAACCGTGGCGAACAGGAAGATAGGCAACGTCTACAGCGGGTACATAATACTCAACTACACCAATCCCGCGACGAGCTTCACGCACACTCTCGTAGGAACCCTTATCGTGAAATCCACGACACAGGCGGTGTCAACCACGGTGACAACGTCATCGACAACCATCTGCTGCTGAGAACCTTTTCAAGAAAACAGAATCATGGGAAGATTCCTAGGTATTAATTAACAACACCCCAAAGATGAACATGGAGAAAACGCAGATCGCGTTCACGCTTGCCATACTCGACCTGGGCATAGCATATCTCTCGTTCACGGAGCAGCAGTACTTCTCCGCGATTGCCATGCTGCTTGTGTTCTTTCTGGCGCTGCTTTCAGCTTCAATCTTTGCATTTTCATACAAAAAATACTTTGATAGCTCCAGTAACGGGCGTCTGGCGCTCGTCATGTTGGGGTTGGTCTCGATTGCGGTATCATACTACGCGCTATCATTCAATCTGATATCGCCTGGAGTGGTGACCA
>CAVUGN010000001.1:0-143746 GCA_963741095.1 uncultured Microcaldota archaeon | reverse complement strand
GACCAGATCCAATGGGGCCGCGAGTCCGATAACAGCCCCGCCACCCTGCTCACGCAGCCCCCGGTCGTCGCCCAATTCCGCCTGGGCAATGGTTTGGTGATCCTCGATGAGGTCCTTTGGGAAACCGAAGCTCAAAACTTCACTAAAGCCCAACGCTACGCGAGTACGCTGTTGACCGCTCTGGGCGCGGTCATGACGTTGCCCATGACCTACGCCATTGAACGCCACGGCCATGACGAATGTGAACGTTGCGGCTTATCATATTAACGGCAGCGTCGCTTGGGTCGGAAGCGACGGGCGCCTCCAAACACCCGCGCTTTTCACCACCTCGGGTTATTATACTCTTGATGTGGTCGCCGGCGGCGACGCCGCCTTGGGCGTTTTTCCACAGGTAGCCGTCGTGGTGGACGGCGTTAACCGAGCCAACTTTTTTCGAGACCAGCACCAACCTCACGCATTACCAGGTTACACTCAAAATCACCGCCGGCACCCACACTATCGGCTTGGCCTTTCTCAACGACTATTATGATCCCGCTCATGGCCAGGACCGCAACGCCGCGTTCGGTCTGCTTACAATCGTTCCTCAGAACGCCCCCCAGATCACCGCCTTGGAAATCCCCGCCTCGCGCCAGGCTGTCGTTCTACAATGGTCAGCCACGCCGGGCAAAACCTATGAAGTGCAGACCGCATCCGACCTTGAATACGCAACCTGGCAGACCGTCACGAATTTCATTTCCAACGATAATTTTGCAAGCTGGAGGGACACCGGCAATCTGTCCAACGCGCCGCCCCTGACTGCCGCGGCTCCGCGCCGCTTCTACCGCGTCCTGCAAATCGGACCCTGAAATTAGGCACTGGCCAGGTCAGATACTGCCAAGTCCGCGGGATGCCCTGCACCGGGAGCGCCGGCGGCCCCGCCGGCGAGGCCGCCCGCGCTCCCAGTGTATTCAATCCCACAGTCTGGTCAGTAAGTTCAAGCATTTGGTCGACCGCCCAATCCGGCCGCGAAGTGCAACGGCCTTTGACACACTTGCCCCGGCAGTGTATTTCCACGGCATGAGTTTACCTTGGCGTGCCTGGGCTGCCTTGAGCCTGGGCTGGGTGCTATTCTCCTGGGCGGTGTTGGCCAGGGCGGAAACCTTCCGCGTCGCTACCTTCAATGTCGAAAGTTACCTCGACGTTCCCACGCAGACCCGCCAGGCCAAATCCTCCGAATCCAGGGCAAAAGTGCGAGAGTCTATCCTGGCGATGAAGCCGGACGTGCTCGCCCTGCAGGAAATGGGCACACCCAGCGCCCTGCACGAACTTCAGGGAACCCTCCGAGCCGCGGGCTTGGATTACCCCTATAGCGAGCACGTCACTGGCTTCGACACCAATATCCATGTCGCGATCCTCAGTCGGTTTGCCTTCAGTGCCCGGCGCCCGCACACCAACGACGATTTCCTGCTGAGCGGGCGTCGGTACCGCGTCAGCCGCGGTTTCGCCGAGGTGGAAATCCAGGTTAACAGCCACTGTTCGTTCACGCTGATCACCGCGCACCTTAAGTCAAGGCGCCCCTCCGCGGAAGTCAACGAGGCGGAAATGCGCCTTGAGGAAGCTAAACGACTGCGCGAGATCATCGATGCCCGCTTGGCTGCCAATCCAGCCATCAACCTTGTCGTGCTCGGGGATTTCAACGACACGAAGGATGCCGCGTCCACGCGCGCGCTCCTCGGCCGCGGCAGAACCAAACTTGTCGATACCCGCCCCGCGGAGGGCTCTCCAGATCATCCCTCCAGTCATGGGTCCAGCTTGGACGGCCGGGTGGTCACGTGGACGCATTTCTATGCCAAAGAGGACAGCTATAGCCGGATCGATTACATCCTCCTGAGCCCTGCGGTGGCGGCTCGTTGGCTCCGGGACCAAACCTATGTGCTCAGCCTGCCTGGCTGGGGTATTGCCTCCGACCATCGTCCGCTGGTGGCCGCGTTCGAGACGGATCGGTAGAACTCGCCGCGGCCGTGGAGTGGTAACGGAAAAGGTCCAGGCGCGTCCCCCGATTCACCTCACCGCTCCGGGCGCGCCACAATTCGCATTGCCCAAGTCAGGTCGGGAGTTTAACACTCATCCACTGACGGAACGAAACCGTGGCGGCTGGCCGACAACACTGAACTGCATGAAAGCCCTTGTGCTCGAAGAATACAACCGATTCGCGCTCCGCGATGTGCCGGAGCCGGAGATCGGCCCACAGGACGTCCTGGTGCGCGTGCAAGCCTGCGGCATTTGCGGCAGCGACGTTCACCGTTTTTGTTCCCCTTCTTGTCGTTCCCTGATCTATGAGGTCGTCATGCACCAGCGAAGAGGCGTGGAGCAGCTCAATGGCAACTGCAAGGTCCACGAAATCCACACACCTCTCGCCGATGGCGTGCGCGCCAAGGAAGACTAGCGCCGGCCTTAGTAGCTTTCCCCTTCCGTTCAGCAGGTGTGTCGACGGTCCGAAGAGTTCCTCTGTCACGAAGTCGGCGCGTCCAAATGACCTCAACCGTTTTGATGCAAGGCCAAGGCAGCGTCCAACCTGATCGGGAAGCTTCAGCCTAAAGTCGTCCTTCACCCTCACCAAATCAGCATACAAAATTAAGCCAGATAGATATAAACAACATGACCTCGGTCTACGTTAGTACCCCAGATACCCGTTCAACGCCTTGAATTCTTCTGCGCAAAGCGACATTTTCATGTCGAGCGCCCTGTTCGGATCGGTCTCGCTGGCTTTCAGCACCGCCTCCTCCTCACCGAGATGCCACGCCGGCACCAGCAGCGAGGTTATGTCCTTGCCAAACAATTCTTTGATCTCCTGGTCCTTGCCTTTAAACATCTCGACGGCTTTTTCCCTTGCTTCGAAAGAGGTCATTATGGCCACGATCTGGCTGGGCTTCACATCCTGAAATATCACGTTCTCGCCAAGGTTTACGTCTCCCAGCATCCCACCTGCGATGTCCGACTTGAATACAACCAGGCCCAGGCCGTCAAAATTCAAAGAC
Organism: uncultured Microcaldota archaeon; assembly: GCA_963741095.1. Taxonomy (GTDB): domain Archaea; phylum Micrarchaeota; class Micrarchaeia; order Micrarchaeales; family Micrarchaeaceae; genus CAIOIN01. The sequence continues at coordinate 140,729 of CAVUGN010000001.1, read as the reverse complement.
GTGACTGGATTCAAAGACACCTTCAGCCCCATGCGCCCCACCTTGTAAGTTCCATCTTCAACCAATTTGCCCAAAAATGCATTTATGAAATTCGCCGAATCTTTTTGGGCCTCCTCGCCCAGATAAGAGGCATTCTCGCTTCCAAAGCCGCGGAACCTGTACCCCTCATAGCAGTCCACATCGATCCGCAAGGCGGGGACTAGAAACTCGTTGTATGCGCTGCGCCGCGTCTGTTCATATTTTAGCCACTGGGGCAGAAAATGCTTCAAAAGAATGTCTGTTTTTTCTGTTCCATACCTCTGGTATGCTTCCATAATCCCCGGGAGTTTTTCGACAGACACCAATGCGTTGTCCGAAAATAGCTTGTAATTGTTGTACACCTCGTCCGAAACGAGCTTGCGGAATCCCTTCACCTCTGCCACGGACATATCCACCTCTTTGTCCACCGATATCGTCATCAATTGGGCGTGTCCCCCCTCCACCCACTCTATCCGCACGGGCGCACCGGAATCCAGGTTCAGGCTGTGCCTCTGTTTGCTTTCTCCTTCGAAAACTCGAATGCCATTCACCTTGACCGATTCGGGCGCCACGCGATCAGAGTCCCGATTCTCCTTGAAATTAAGGTCTATCTTCATGCGGCCCAACACATCCAGGCTGAGCTTTATGCTTTCTCCTAAGGACACTTCCCTATTCAGCATCTCATGGAATTCGTGCGATGCCCGGCTTGGCGCTTCCGCCTTGCCTTCCGCGTGCCTTTCGACGGTAACGCTCTTGAATTCCCCCACGGCAACACCAATTAAATACAACAACTCAAATATTTATAATGCAACATATCGAAGGTATCCAATGGCATCCACAAAAGTGTTTCTTGTCGTGCACGGTTTCGTCCAGGGCGTTGGCTACAGGTACCTTGTGAAGAGGGCGGCAAAACGGTGCGGCGTGAAGGGCATGGTGAAGAACGCCGGCAACGGCACGGTCGAGATAATAGCGGAAGCCGACGATGAAAATTTAAAGGCTTTCGAGAAAGAGATAAATGTCGACATGCGGAACGGGCCTTCGGTGCTGTCGATAGAGAAGCACCACGAGGGCGATGCCCTGTTCCCAAGCATCGCAAAGGATTATGAAGGATTTATAATAGAGCATTAACAAAACATCTTTGTTGGCGGAGTAGCTCAGCCTGGTTAGAGCGCTAGACTCATATGCAAAAGCATTGTGAGTGCGGAGCAAACGCTGTGAAGAGAAATCTAGAGGTCGCGTGTTCAAATCTCGCCCCCGCCAAACTCATTTTTTTCAAAGTAAAAATCAGACGATGCGCCGAGCGAGTCACTCGCTTTCGTGCTTGACTATCTTGATTATTCCGGGCCGCGGCCTGAATATGTCGCCGCTGCGCTCCAGCTCGCCGAGGTACTTGCTGACCGTTGCGTCGTCCACCCCTTCCTTTATCGCCTCTTCAACAAGCCGCTGTATCTTTGCGACGTTCTCAGTCTCTTCAAGCCTTCTTATGATCGACATTATTATGTTCATGCGGTCGACTTTCTCCCTTGGCATGCCTGTCAATATCGTGTCAATGTCCCTCCTTCCGCCCCGGTCCACCGCAAGAGTCTTGAGCACGTACTCGCTCAGCCCTATCGCCCTCTCCGCATCAGAAAGCTCGACCAACGTTGACAGCCTCGTCTTCGCGCTGGCCTCCGACATCCTTATCAATCCTTCGATCTGCCGCGGGGTGATCGTGACCGTGCCACCCTGCCTGCCCACTTTCCTGAGTTCGACATAGTACTCCTGTATCCTCTTTGAAGCATCCTCGCTCAGTCTTGGGCTTACCCTTGTCTTAGCATAGGCGATGTACTTCCTGAGCTGCTCGCTCGGTATCGGCGGCTTGTCAACCTGCTCGTAATCGGTCATCTCCGCTATCTGCGCGCCTGCCGCGGAGTGCTGGGTCATTATGTGCTTTGCTATGCTCTTGTCCAGCCCTTCGTCGCCAATGTCCTTTATCGGGAATATCAGGTCGAATCTCGAAAGAAGCGTGGCAGGTATGTCGAACTGTTCTGAAGGATAAACGTTGGGATCGAATCTTCCGAACTTCGGGTTAGCAGCGGCAAGGACCGCTGCTCTCGCGTTGAACGTCGCTATTATGCCCGCCTTTGCGACGCTTATCGTCTGCGATTCCATTGCCTCGTGCAGTGCGGCTATGTCCTCCTTCTCAATCTTGTCGAATTCGTCTATGGCGACGACTCCGCCGCTGCCAAGGACGAGGGCGCCTGCCTTCAGGGTCCAACCCCCCTCGGCGAACTCGTCACGCTCTGCGACCGCGGTAAGACCGCCTCCAGTGACGGATTTTCCGCTCACGTATATGCCCTTCGGCACCAGCTTCGTTACCGCTTGCAATATCCTGGTCTTTGCGCTACCCGGATCTCCTATGAGCAGTATGTGCGTATCGCTTCTTATCGCTCCGCCGTCCACCAATCTCTTTCCCGGAGTTCCGCCGAAAAGCTGAAGGGTGATGGCCTGCTTTATCTCATCGTAGCCGAATATCGAGGGCACCATCGACTTTGTTATCTTCTCGAATATCTGCGGGTCCTTTGACAGCTCTATTATCTCCCTCTCCTCCTCCTCGGTTATCGGTATGTCCGTGAACTCCTTCTGCTTGGGAACGATCGAAACGGTGTCAAGAAACATGGTGTAGAGATTGTCGTCGCTCTTGCCCCTCGAATTCCTTCGCGGCCTTATCCTCAGTATGCCGCTGAGCTCTATCCTGTCTCCCGGTATTATCGTGTTGACTAGGTCGTCCTCAATCCAGACCTCTAATTGCCATGTCGGCGTGCTGCCCTTCAGTTTTTCCAGAGGGTCCTGCACGGCTATCTTCTGAAGATTGGTGAACTGCGATTCTTTTTCATCCTGTTTCAGAGACCGTCTCTTGCACTGCGGGCAAACCTCAGGTACCTCCTCCTTGTCGGCCCTCAGCCTGAAGGCCGCGCCGCAGTAGGTGCATTTGTAGGAGCCGATCTTTACCTTGGGATTTATCTCCGACCTCTTGACGATCAGTGCATCGAGGCTTATGAGCTTGCTTATGAAGTTGGAGCCGACATCCTGAACCATCGGCTGGTTGACCGTCTGGCCGAAGAACCTAACGTGCGGCTCCTTGTCCTTGAAATTGACGTCGCTCATCTTCGCCTTCAGCGACTCGTTAGCTGCCTCCAATATGCCATCGGGATGCTCAACCAATTCGCTCGCGAGTTCCGGGTCGAACATGCTGAGCTTCTTTATGTCGACCATCAGGCTTCTCTTGTCTGGGAAAGACACTATCAGCTCGCCAATGGCGTCCGTGTAATGGAGATCGAAGAACGTGTCGAATTTCGACTTTATCGCTTCGACCAAAGCATCCGGCATCAATACCCCCAGAGCATATATAGGGGCAACGAAATTATTATTAACCACCCTTGCAGAATGAATAAGGGAACTGTACCGGAAAGCTCCGATGTGCTAAGATGGACAAGCCAGGAAAATTCTACGTAACAACACCGATATACTATGTCACGGACGCGCCGCACATAGGCAACACCTACCCCACGGTTGCCGCAGACATAATCGCCAGGTGGCACAGGATGCGTGGTGAGAGAGTCTTCTTCCTCACCGGAACGGACGAGCACGGCGAGAAGGTGCAGAAGGCTGCGGACGCTGCCAAGGAAGAGCCAAAGGCGTTCGTGGACAAGATCTCGCAGCGCTACAGAGAGGCATGGAAGAAGCTGAACATCTCCTACGACAAGTTCATAAGGACTACCGATCCCGAGCATCTCGATGCCGTTGCAAGGTTCATAGGCAAGCTGGTAGAGAACGGCGACGTGTACAAGGGGCAATACGAGGGCTGGTACTGCGTGCCTGACGAGACTTTTTTCACGGAGCTTCAACTGAAGGATGGCAAATGCCCGGACTGCGGTCGCGAGGTTAAAAAAGTGAAGGAGGATTCCTACTTTTTCAAGCTCAGCAAGTATCAGGATCGGCTTCTCGAACTCTATGACAAGAACGAGAATTTCCTGTCCCCGAAATTGAGGAGGCAGGAGGTGATCAACAGAGTCAAGGGCGGCCTCAAGGACGTCAGCATGACGAGAACCACGGTCAAATGGGCGGTGCCTTTCCCCGGAGACAAAGACCATTTTGTCTACGTTTGGGTCGATGCTCTGATAAATTACATAAGCGCTCTTGGGTGGCCCGAAGGCACCTTCAGCGTCTTCTGGCCAGCCGATGTGCACATCATCGGCAAGGAGATAAACTGGTTCCACTCGGTCATATGGCCGGCGATGCTGATGTCCGCTGGCATAGAATTGCCCGCCATGATATTTGCGCATGGCTGGTGGACGTCAGAAGGCAAGAAGATGAGCAAATCGCTGGGCAACTTTGTCGATCCGATAGGCCTGTCAGGCAAGTATTCCGTCGATGCGATACGGTACTTCCTCATGCGGGAGATGCCCTTTGGCGAGGACGGGGATTTCTCGGAGGAATCGCTCAGGGCAAGAATAAACGGTGAGCTGGTCGCGGATCTGGGCAATCTCGTCTATCGGGTCCTGACCCTGGCAGAAAAGTTTGACGGGAAGTTTGACGGAAACGCGGAGCTGGAGAAGCACCTCGACGTTGTGGGCATCGACGAATCCATGGAACGGCTTGATTTTTACGGCGCGCTCGAAAAGATATGGTCCCTCATAAGGGCATCGAACAAGTACATAAACGACAACAAGGTCTGGAGCCTCAAAGGGGCAGAGATGTCGAACGCGCTGTACAACCTCCTCGAGGCGTGCAGGGTATGCTCAATACTACTTTACCCGTTCATGCCCGAGACCGCGCAGAGCATCGCGCAGCAGCTCGGCGTCGAAATGGGAACACTGAAGGACTGCAAGTTCAAGCCCTTCACGGGGAAGCCGAAGAGGGGTAAGATGCTGTTCGAGAAAGTTCTGACGAAATAAAAAGAGAGGATGGTAATCTGCCGATAAACATTCCAAATCGTTTGCCCGCTACCAAGGTGCTCGAAGAGGAGAACATCTTCGTAATAACCCAAGCCAGAGCGATTCATCAGGACATAAGGCCCTTGGAGATAGCGATAATGAACCTGATGCCAGACAAAATCACAACGGAGATCCAGATACTGCGGCTCATCGGAAACTCCCCGATACAGACGAACATCACCTTCCTGCACCCGAAAAGCCACAAATCCACCCACACCTCCGAGGACCACCTCATCTCGTTCTACAAGCATTTCGAGGATGTCAAAGACCAGAAGTTCGACGGGTTGATAATCACCGGAGCGCCTGTCGAAACCATGGAGTTCGAGCAGGTCGAATACTGGAAGGAATTGGAAGAATTGATGGACTGGAGCACGCAGAACGTGTTCTCGACCTTCTACATATGCTGGGCTGCGCAGGCCGGGCTTTACCACCACTACGGGATCAACAAATATCCCTTGAAGGAAAAGATGTCCGGGGTTTTCCGGCACACGATCAACAGGAAGCACGTCAAGCTGCTCAGGGGCTTCGACGATCTCTTCAACGTCCCCCAATCGAGGTACACCGAGATAAGGAAACAGGACATCGCAAAGGTTCCGGAGCTCGAGATCCTGTCGGAATCGGAGGAATCGGGAATCTACATCGTCGGTAGGAGGGACGGCAAGCAGTTCTTCGTCACCGGGCATTCGGAGTACGACTCCAACACGCTGAAAACGGAGTACGAACGCGATATCGCGAAAGGGCTAAAGATAAAGGTCCCCAGGAATTACTTCCCGGACGACGACCCGTCGAAGGAGCCGATCCTCTCATGGAGGGCGCACGCGAACCTGTTGTACTGCAACTGGCTCAACTACTACGTTTACGAAGAGACGCCGTACGACCTGAAGAAGATAAAGTGAGCGTATGCCCAAGAAAACACGATTCGAGACAAAGGCTCTGCACGCGGGGCAGACAATAGAGCCGACGACGCTGTCAAGAGCGGTTCCAGTGTACCGGACGAACAGTTACCTCTTCAAGAACTCGGCGCACGCAGCGAACCTGTTCGGGCTCAAGGAACCAGGAAACATCTACACGCGAATGATGAATCCGACAACCGAAGTCCTTGAGAAGAGGCTTACGGAACTCGAAGGCGGAGTCGGTGCATTGGCCGTCGCGTCGGGGACCGCAGCGATATTCTACAGCGTGATAAACCTGGCGCGCGTCGGCGACGAGATCGTCTCTGCCAACGACCTGTACGGCGGGACGTTCACGCAGTTCAACAACATACTCCCGGACCTTGGCATAAACGCGAGATTCGTGGACCCGACAGATCCGGACAACTGCAAAAAGGCAATCAACGACAAGACGAAGGCCATCTACAGCGAATCGATAGGCAACTCCGCGCTCAACGTTCCTGATTACAAGGCACTTGCGGACATTGCCCATGAACATGGCATACCGTACATAATCGACAGCACGTTCACGACCCCATTCCTTCTCAGGCCCATAGAGCACGGCGCGGACATCGTCGTCCATTCGCTCAGCAAGTGGATAGGCGGGCACGGGACCGCGATCGGAGGCGCCATCGTGGACTCCGGCAAATTCGACTGGGGAAAATCGAAGAAGCATCCATTGCTCACGGAACCGGATCAAAGCTACCACGGGATGAGGTACGCTTACGATCTCGGTGAAATGGCGCCGCTTGCTTACATAACCAGGGCGCGGCTGGTACCCCTGAGGAACCTCGGAGCCTGCATCAGCCCCGACAACTCATGGATATTCATACAGGGGCTCGAGTCCCTGCCCGTGAGGATGCAGCGGCACTGCGAGAACGCGGCAAAGGTCGCGGAGCATCTGGAATCGCACGACAAGGTCAGCTGGGCCAGATACCCCGGGCTCGACACCCATCCGACCCACCGCAACGCAAAGAAGTACCTGAAGAACGGCTACGGCGGCATGATCGTGTTCGGGATCAAGGGAGGGCGCAAAGCAGGGGAGGAGTTCATAGAGAATCTGGAACTGTTTTCACACCTGGCAAATGTCGGGGATGCCAAGAGCCTTGCGCTGCATCCGGCAAGCACGACGCACAGCCAGCTATCGGACAAGGCCCTCCTCGGGGCAGGGATCACCCCGGATCTGGTGAGGCTGTCAATCGGGCTGGAGAGCGTCGACGACATAATAGAAGACATAGACCAGGCACTGGACAAAATCCGATGAATCCTCAGGCGACCTTGCTTCCCGGAGCCAGCTCCTTGTCCGGAGTGACCAGCGATACCCTCTCGCCATCCTGAGCCGCCAGGACCATGCCTTCGGACACGAATCCGGCGACGTTCTTCGGGTCGAGGTTGCACACGACTATCACGAGCTTGTTCATCAGTTCCTCTTTAGTGTAGTAAGCCTTCAGACCCATCGCTATGTTCTTTATCCCGAGCTCCCCCAGGTCTATCCGGGTCTGGTACATCGGCTTCCTCGCCGCTGCGAGATCCTGCACTTCTATTATCCGCCCGACCCTCAACTCCACTGCCCCGAATTCCGCTATCGTGACCATCAGAACCACAAACCTTCCAGATAAGGTTAAAATGTTATCTATCCCAAACTAATAAAGTGATAACATGAGCCAGTTTGGTGTTCAACTACACGCGCGTTCAAAGACGAAGGTCATAGGGAACGGCAAGAGGAAGATAAAAGCAAGGGGCAAGCGAAGACGCGAAGTCGGCGGCTATTTCTCCGCCACGAAGCTCACCGACAAGACCATGGTCGCCAGCGTAAGGAGGCGCGGTGGCAACGTCGACGTCAAGCTGAAGCGCGCCGCGGTCGCGAACATCCTGACAAAGACGGGCTACAAGAGCGCGAAGATAACCGGCATAGTCGAGTCCAAGGACAACAGGAACTTCGCGAGGCAGAACATAATCACGAAGGGCACGGTCATAAGCACCGAACTCGGCAACGCGGTCGTCCTGAACAGGCCGGGCAGGGAGGGCTGCGTCAACGCGAGACTGATCTAAGGGTTTTAGCATGGTTGCCAGAGTCTACGAATGCGACAAGTCGGAGGCGGAAGCGCTGAAGAAGGTGCTCGAGTACGATCCCTATCTTGATCCTAAGCTGGTGCCTCCCGCAAAGAGCGAGGCAGCACTGAAAATGATGAGCGACGAGGACAAGAAGAAGATGAAGGAAGAGGAGGAAAAATCGAAGGAAGCCATCAGGAAGCTCCACGAGGACAAGTACGCAAACGTCATATTCGCGAGGCAGGGCTACAGCTTCAGGGACGGCGCGACAGTGAACTTGGACAGCAACAAGTCCTATCTCTACCTGGACTCGAACGAACAGTTCCTCACGCTGGCGGAGGAGCGCTTCAAGCTGGAATTCAAAACCGTGAAGAGGGCCACTAAAGGCGAAGAAGAAAAAGTCATAAGCATAATCAAGGCAGAGGAGGACAAGGCCGCCGCGGGCTTCGGCTCAATCTTCGGAGGCTGAGGAACCATTTGCGGCATGCGCTCATGCCTTTGCGGCAATTTCAGATGCAAAACATGGGTGGTGCTACGAAAATAAATATCACAAGGTTGCTCCTGCTAATCTCGATGTCGATCCTCGGATTGATCGCATCGTTCACGATTCTTCTCGTGTTCTACGCTGCGAAGAGCCCGCTCCCGTTCTGCGCCACACCGACTTCGATCAATGTGGCATCGGCCACCTTTGCAATCAACTGCGAGAGCGTACTCGGCAGCGCCTACAGCTCGGTGTTCGGCGTGCCACTGGATGCGCTTGCCTGTGTCTACTTCATCGTCAACATCGCACTGGTCTACCTGGTGTGCTTCGGCAGCAAGAAGAATTACAAGAACACGTTCAAGGGGCTCTTGGCATGGCGGCTCTTCGGCATCGCCACGGCCGCTTACCTGATATACTTGGAACTGTTCCAGCTCAAGGCGCTGTGCGCCTACTGCACCGTAATGCACATCGCGATAATAATTGATCTTATAATAGTGGTCTACTTTGCGCTTCAGGACAGAAACATGAGGAATTTCATCCACGTCAAGTACTTTCGGCGCGAAAATAAATTCATAAGGTCATGAATCCGCGTGCATGGCACCGGGGCGCACGTTGCCGTCTATTGCTCTCGTTAGGTACTACTCTACTCCAAAGCGCCTGCGATCTCCTCTCGGGTGCAATCAAATTACAACGCTGTTTCATTTGTTACAAATATACAAACATCCGTATTATTTGTGAATAAAATCATAATAACAATTCCAGTGCAAGCTGCTGCTAACCGATGTGGTACGATGGATCCAACAAAAAATGTTAACGGAGCAAATGTTCACAAGGCTACGGGCGATAGTAGACCTTATAATAGTGAATTGCTTTGCACTTTACGGCAAGAAGGTGGCGAATCCCCTTGCCGTCAAGCATTGCGTGGTGCGAAAATGAACTTCCTAAGCTCGAACGACCTTTCAAAGGAGCAGATGATCGAAGTGTTCTCGATCGCCGACAGGCTGGAGAACGGAAAGATCAAGAAGCCGATAAAGGAGCATTCGGTCCTTGCGCTCCTGTTCTCGGAGTCCTCGACCCGCACAAGGGTCTCGTTCGAGGTTGCGATGGCGCAGCTCGGCGGCAGCGCCGTGTACATAGACACCAAGACCTCGCAGATGAAACGTGGCGAGACCCTTGAAGACACATCAAAGGTCCTGAGCGGCTACTGCGATTTCATAGCGGTAAGAACGAACGAGCACAAGGACGTCCTCACCATCGCGAAAAGCTCATCGGTTCCGGTCATAAACGCGCTGACGCATCTGGAGCACCCCACGCAGGCGCTTGCCGATGTCTACACGATAATGAAGCACAAGAAATCACTGAAAGGGCTGAAGATCGCGTTCGTCGGCGACATAGCGCAGAACACCGCCAACTCGCTCATGCTGACCGCTACAAAGTTGGGCGCAAGCATGTCATTGGTCGGTCCGAATGGCAGCATGCCGAACGAATCTTTCTACAACAAAGCGAAGAAGTACGGAAAAGTCGAAATCCACAATGCACTGAGGGAGGGCTTGAAGGATGCCGATGTGGTGTACACGGACACCTTCGTTAGCATGGGCGACGAAGCGGAAGCGGAGCAGAGAAACAAACTGTTCGCGCCCTACCAGGTCAACCAGAGAATGCTTGCGTTTGCAAAGAGCGATGCCATTGTGATGCACCCGCTGCCGGCGCACCGCGGCGAGGAGATAACTTCGGACGTTCTGGACGGCAAGAGAAGCGTGGTGTGGGACCAGGCGAAGAGCAAGCTTTACATAGAAAAGGCGCTGCTGGTCTTTCTGTCCCGCAATCAGTGAATTTCTCCCTGAATGATAATTATATATTCTTTGTCAGCCAAAGGCAATCATGGATCTGCTAGGAAAGGTCGCTGTTGCAGTGGTAGTTTTCATAATCATCGCAGGCATCGCATTCTACATCTACGGCGCCTTCAATAATCCAGTAACGATCATGACTCCGCAAAAGGCCACGCAGACAGTGATATCCGATTTGAAGCTCAACGCCCCCACCGCGGACGTGACGCTAATAAACGTGACTCCTTCCACGCTGTCCGCGGGCAGCTACAGCATGATATTCAGCGTGGTGTACAACGCCACAAGGCCGTGCCCGACCCTCTTCATAGAGGGCTTCGATTATCCTGCCACCGGGCTTGTTCCTAGCGTGGACAACCTCTACACATCTAACTGCACGATATACGGACTGTCCACATTGCCCACCTATGTGATAAGCTCACCGGCAATAGCGATAGTGAAATCTTACGACAGCGGTTCCGCCGCAATATCAAACTACGTCAGCACATACGGCTACAACAACACCGCAGTCCATGCGAGATTCTACGCCATACTCGAAAGCAACATGACGCCCCTGAACAAGACCTTCCTCAACGTATGGTTCATCAACTACACCGCAAGCGGTGCTGGCTATTCGCAGTTTGCGATACTCAACTCTTCAGGATCGATAGTGAGCAGCTACACCAAGTGACATCCGCTCATGCATCCTGCAGCCAACATCCAAGTCCCACACAAAGGCTTTTATTTATAAAAACACAGATAGTGCCTCTATGGATCAAAACAAGAAAAAGATTTTTCTTTTCCTGGGCTCGCTCTTCGTGGCCGTGATATTCCTTTCTTCATACGCGTCGTTCGGAAACGGCGTGGCCCCGTCCACATCGACAACCACGGTCAACGTCGTGCAGACCATACCCGCATTCGGCAGCTCCGTCGCCAACATAATCGGCTACGGCCCGGAGGCCTATGTGACCTTCTCGACGAACACGGCAGCCACCGGCCAGATTGCAACGATATTCTCGAAATTAGAATCCAACGGCTCCATATACAGCGCACTGCCGACGTCGAACAGCAGCTATGACGTGCAGGTCGCAACGATCAATGCCTATTCGCTACAGGAACTGCTCCGCAGCACGTTGAGCAACAGTGTGGCGGTGAACGTGTCATCCAGCTACATCGACCTCTCGCTGCCATCGAACGTTCTGCTGTACTACGGTGGCTATCCAATCACCGCGCACCTGAAGAATCAGAATTACACCATATCAAATGTTACCATCCTGAAGGCCCCCGGAACACTCGTCAACGTGAGCATCTCCGCACTGGTCATCCCCACAAACGGCACTGTCTACAGGAATCAGATCAGTGTGAGACTTACCTAGTGAACCAGATGAAACTGGACAAAGCGGCAAAGGGGGTCATAAGGAAATACGCGCTGAAGAACGCGATAGACTACGGAAAGGCCAAGATGGAGAACGTCATCGGCAAGGCGATAAAGGACCTGCCGGGAATACCTGTTCCTGAGATAAAAACAGAGGTACAGTCCGCTGTGGATGAAGTCAACGCGATGAGCGCCGCGGAGCTTGAGAAGGAGTACGCTCCGTTCAAGGAAGGCTTCGAGCAGAGGGCAAAGGAAAAGACGGAGAAGACCGCAAAGCCCGCGATGGTAATCGAAGGCGCCGAAGAAGGAAAGGTTGTGACACGTTTTCCTCCGGAGCCCGGTGGTTACATGACCATAGGCAATTCAAAACAGTGCCTGCTCAGCGCGGAGTTCGCAAGGATCTACAAGGGAAAAGTGTATCTTTACTTTGATGACACCAATCCGGAGAAGTGCAGGCAGGAATACGTGGACGGGATGAAGAGGGACACCGCCTGGCTGGGCGTGAAATTTGACAGGGAATACTACGCCAGCGACTTCATAGAGAAGGTCTATGGCGCCGGCAAGAAGCTGATGCAGAAAAACGATGCCTACGTCTGTCTCTGCGGAGGCGAAGAGGTGAAGAAGAACAGGCTGGAGAAGAAGGAATGCGGCCACCGGGCGCAGACCATAGAGCAGAACCTAAACCTTTTCGGCGACATGCTTAAAGGCAAGTACGAAGAAGGCCAAGCAATCGTAAGGTTCAAGGGTGACATGGCCTCGGACAATTCCGCGTTCAGGGACCCGACCCTTTTCAGGATAAAGAAGACAAAGCACTTCCGGCAGGGTGACAAGTACGTGGTGTGGCCCACGTATCACATCAACACTCTGGTTGTGGACAACATCAACGGCGTGACCGACGCGATACGAGACAAGAATTACGAGATATGGGACAGCGTTCACAAAAAGATACTCGCGGATTTGGGGTTGAAGGCGCCAAGATTCCTTTATGAGGCAAGGCTCAACATAAAAGGTGCCGCCGCGGGGAAGAGGGTCCTTCGAAAGCTTGTGAAAGAAGGGATGGTCACTGGCTGGGACGACCCGAGATTGACGACGATAGTTGCGCTCAAGCGGAGGGGCATACAACCCGAAGCCATCCGAAATTTCGTGCTCAGGTTCGGGATGAGCAAGACAGACAGCCTTGTGAGCATGGACATGCTGCTTGCGGAGAACAAGAAGCTTATAGATCCGATAGCAAAGCACCTCTTCTTCGTCAGGGATCCAGTCAAGGTGACGGTCAAGGACGCGCCAAAGACCGAAGCGAAGCTGCGCCTGCACCCATCTAACGATGTGGGATTCAGGGAATATCACACCAACAACATCTTCTACATAGACCGCGAGGACGCATCCACACTGAAGAAAGGCGAGCTCGTACGGCTCAAAGATCTTGTCGGTCTAAGGATAATCTCGGAGACTGGTAACGACGTATCCGCAGAAGCCGCTTCAACCCAAGAGGGCAAGATAATGCAATGGGTTTCTGATGGCAATTATGTCAAATGCTCAGTCCTCATCCCGGAAGAGCTGTTGAATGACGACGAAACCGTCAGAAAGGACAGCCTCAAGACGGTGGAAGGTTACGTCGAGAGCTACGCATCGAAGCTGAAGGCCCATGAGATCGTTCAGTTTGAGAGGTTCGGTTACTGCGTACTTGACGACGAGAAAAAATTGACATTCATATTCACATCAAAATAACGGACAATCAAAGCTCAAACGGCAGATATAAAAATATTGTTTGAGCATACAAAACGGGGTGCTGTGGGCGAAACGGGTGAGCGCATCAACATGATAGCAATGATAGCGCATGGCATCCGCTCAAAGAGCACCCGATTCCTGCTGCTCACGATATCCTTAATGATGCTGCTAATACCTCTTGCAAACGCGGTGACGCTTCCTGCAAACGTCATCTATTTTTCGGCAATAAAGATCAATAACGTCCAAACCTCGGCATTGCCGCCAAACGCCCAGATCCCGGTATCCTACAACGCGCTCAAGTACCAGGTCTACGAGACCCACAGCCTGAACAACACAGAATTCTTCTACGCTAACGGCACACGGATACCATCGTGGCTCGAAGGCAACACGCTCAATGAGAACGGCAATGCAAACATCCTTTATCAAAGCGCCAACGTCCTGTTCTGGATTCGCATCTACCCAAGCAACATAATGTTTCCCGCGTCGGCTTCAAACACCATATACTTTGGATGGGCAGGCAATGTCGTAACCTCCGCAAACACGCTGATGGACGGCAACACCATCGGAGAATCTCCGTTGATCAGCACCAGCTATGGGACCTTCGATAACGGCGCAAACGTGTTCACCCAGTATGGCGGAGGCGGGTCTACAAAATGGGGGCAATTCACATTCCTCGACGGTAACTGGATAACATCAAACGGCTACCTGCAGCAAATTAGTGCGGGTACCAACACGCTCAACGGCGGCACCGCCGCGCTCATAGAAAGCGCAAGCTATGCGGCATCGGGCTCTTATGTGCTCGAGATGCCATTCACTTATACCACCCAAGCCATCGCCAGGGCCGGAATCGTCGCCGTGGCGACGCCTTCAGGCGGGGATATTTTCGGCTACAGGTTCCTCGGCCAGCAGAACAGCAACAGCTACGGATTCCTGTCGTTCCTCAACGACCAGGTCGCGTGGGTCGTGAACAACGCATATCACGGCGTTGTGTCCACACCCTACACCATGTCGATAACCGACGCAGCAGGGCACTGGTCAGGAAATCTCTATTCCGGTTACGGCACTGGGGGCACCACCCTCACTAGCCTTGTATCCACGACCTACACCACCGGCAACAAGCAAGGCGTAACCACCGGCTATGTCGGCATAAGCGCGACCTACTACAACGGCGCGAACACCGTGTCAAATCCGATAAATGTCCAATGGTTCCGGATGCGGACATATCCGCCCAACGGCGTTCAGCCCACCATAACCTTCAACACCGTGCAATCGCTGCTTACGGCAACGCCTAATCCCTACACTGTCACCAACAAGACGATCGACGTGGGCCAGCTTTCGGTGGCAAACACCGTAATTTCCAACGGCGGTGCCGGTGCAGCTTCATACACCGGCAACTGGCTTCGATTCGCTCCATCATCCTCGAACATCGTGGCCGGCAACACCATAATCGCTCTGCTGCCCGTAGCGAACAACGCTCTCACGCTAACAATCAATGCGGTTTCATCGAACAGCCTGAAGCTGACGTTCAACAGCGTTGTCTATTACGCCAACGCTATCGGAACAAATACGATATACGGCACTTGGACGTTCAACGCCTTCGCGGGCGATACGGGCAATGACCTGAGCCCTAGTCCTGCGCCGACAAACACCATAACGATAAACCCCGCGCTTTCAACCGGCGCCATAACCCCCAGTGCGCCTTCGATAGACAACGGCCAGTCGATAACGCTGACCGCCAACCCGTCTGGGGGCACCACACCCTACACCTACCAGTGGTACACTGGGAGTTCGTGCAATACGATACTGGCAGGCAACACTCTACAGACCTACTCGCCTTCACCAGTCTCAAACACCATCTATTCCGTGAAGATAACCGATTCGGCTTCAACACCAAACACGCTCTGCTCGCCAGGGGATACTGTCACGGTGAATCCCGCATTGACCGTATCCGCGCCTACCATATCCGCCGCAAAGCTCGATGCGAACCAGGCAGAAACCGTGAACGGCATAATTCCATCGACCGGCACCGGACCGTACACTTACAACTGGCTCGTATCCGTAAACGGGGGAGCTTACGCCGCTGCGACCCAGTGCGGCGCAAACAGCGGCAGCGGCCAGACCTCCGGCAGCACCGTTTCATGCATAATTCCGGGAAGCACCCTAACCGCGGGCAGCACGTACAACTTCGAATTGAAGATAACCGACAATTCCATAAACCCGTCGACGGCGACCTCATCAACATCGCCCACCATATCCGTTTCACCGCAGCTTGCAGTTGCCGCACCAACAGTATCCGCGCCGAAATTGGATTTTGACCAGGCCGAGACGATAACCGGCACGATCCCATCTACCGGGACCTCGCCATTCACCTACAACTGGCTCTACTCGACAAACGGCGGATCCTCGTATTCCGCCACAACCCAATGCGCAACCAACAGCGGCACCGGCCAGATTGCGGGCAACACAGTCACGTGCAGCATATCGCCCAACACCCTGATAGCGAGCACAAATTACCTATTCGAATTGAAGGTGACTGACGGTGCATCGGTTCCGGCAGCGGTCACATCATCAGCATCTCCTACCGTATCAGTTTCATCCCAGCTCACCGCCGCTGCGGCTCCTACGATATCTGCCGCAAAGATTGACGCGAACCAGGTGGAAACGATCAATGGCATAATCCCCTCAACAGGCACATCCCTTTACGCTTATGCTTGGCAGGTCTCAACGAATGGCGGCGCATTCATGCACACCACCCAGTGCACCGCGAACATAGGCTCCAACCAGATTGCAGGTAACACGGTCACCTGCACGATACTGGGAAACACGCTTGCAGCAGGCAACACCTATGGCTTCAAGCTAGAGATCGTCGATTCTGCGACCGTGTCTGAAGATACCGTCTCCGCGGCATCGAGCAACGTGGTCGTCTCTTCGCAACTTGCCGCTCCTTCTGCGCCAGCAGTATCCAATCCCAAACTTGATTATGACCAGGCAGAAACGATAACGGATACCATCCCATCTACCGGGACCTCGCCATTCACCTACAACTGGCTCTACTCGACAAACGGCGGATCCTCGTATTCCGCCACAACCCAATGCGCAACCAACAGCGGCACCGGCCAGATTGCGGGCAACACAGTCACGTGCAGCATATCGCCCAACACCCTGATAGCGAGCACAAATTACCTATTCGAATTGAAGGTGACTGACGGTGCCATAGCATCGGAGTCTGCGACATCCTCGGCATCGCCAACAATATCCGTCGCATCCAAGCTCACCACCCCAGCCGCGCCCACAATATCCGCCAACAATCTCGACCAATACGGGACGGAAACGATAAACGGGATAATCCCGTCTACGGGAACGGCGCTTTACTTCTACACCTGGCACATCTCAACTAATGGCGGCGCATATTCCGGCGCAACGCAATGCACCGCGAACATAGGCTCCAACCAGCTAGCGGGCAACACAGTCACATGCACCATACCCAGCAACACTCTTTCAGGAGGCAACTTCTACAACTTCGCGCTGGAGATAACCGATTCCGCGACCGCGCAGGAGAGCTCGTTCTCTCCTTCTTCTAACACGATAAACGTCGTATCTCCGGCAGTGGCGAATGCTCCCGCAGTTTCTGCTACAAGCCTTGATGCAAACCAAAACGAGATTGTAACCGGCGTCATGCCATCAACGGGCACCGCACCGTACACCTACAATTGGCTGATCTCGGACAACGGCGGCTCTTATGCACCGACGGCCCAATGCGACGTCAACAGCGGAACGGGCGAAGCCAACGGCGTTACGGTGCTTTGCAACATCTTCGGAGGAAATCTTATCGCCACGCACACCTATTCATTCAAGCTGCAGGTCACCGACAGCGACACCATTCCAGACACGACGACTTCGCAGCCGACTTCAAACGTAGTCGTTTCATCGCAACTGACATCCCCGGCAAAACCATCGATATCCATAGCGAATCTCGATGCAGGCCAAACCGAAACCATAACCGCGAACATGCCGTCAACAGGCACCTCGCCTTACGCGTACACGTGGCACGTCTCCACAAACAACGGCGTATACGCCGGCGCAACGCAATGCACAGTCAACAGCAACAGCGGCCAGATCCCCGGCAACACGGTCACATGCACCATACCAGGCGGCACCCTTTCGGCAGGCAACATATACAATTTCGAAATAGAAGTCACGGATTCCGCGACCGCCCAGGAGAGCGCCTTCTCCGCGGCATCCAACACGATAACAGTCTACCCCTCATTGACGCCCCCTTCGGCACCCACACTATCCGCTCCATATCTCGACGTTGACGAAGCCGAGTCGGTGACCGGCGTAATGCCCTCCACCGGCACTTCACCGTACACTTATAGTTGGCTCATCTCCACAAACGGCGGCGGCTATTTGAGTGCTACCCAATGCGCTGCGCCGACCGGCTCCAACCAGACCGCGGGCAACATGGTCACCTGCGACATTGCTTCAAATGCGCTCGTGGCAAACAATCTGTACAATTTCGAGCTGCAGGTGACCGATGCCGATTCCTTGACTGCAACTTCATCCGCGTCCTCAACATTGACCGTATCATCACAGCTCACTCCTGCCCTGACGCCGATAATATCCGCAGGCAGCCTTGATGTGGACCAGACAGAAACGGTGACGGGCGTAATACCGTCGACAGGGACGCCGCTGTATTATTACCACTGGCACATCTCCACGGATGGCGGCCCGTACATACACACGTCGCTGTGCACTGTGAACATCGGTGCCAACCAGCTGGCGGGCAACACCGTGACCTGCGTAATACCTGGCAACACTCTCGCGGCCGGGAACGCCTACAGCTTCATATTGCACTCGTTGGATTCCGCGACCCTGCAAGAATCCGCGTTATCACCAGCAACGAGCAACGTGGTCGTCTCATCCCAGCTCAACGCCCCATCTGCACCGACCATCTCCGCTTCGAAGATCGACGCAGACCAGGCAGAGGCAGTAACCGGCATGATGCCTTCAACGGGCAACACACCATACACCTACAACTGGCTCTACTCGACAAACGGTGGATCTTCGTATTCCGCCACAACCCAATGCGCAACCAACAGCGGCACCGGCCAGGCATCGGGCAACACAGTCACGTGCAGCATAGTCGGCGGCATACTCGCTTCAGGCCAAAACTACCTATTCGAGCTGAAGGTTTCTGATAGCGCATCAACCCCCGAGATTGTTACATCTTCGGCCTCGCCCACTGTGGCTGTAGCATCCCAGCTCACGCCGGCCGCAACACCTGTAGTGTCCGCATCGAAGCTCGACGTCGATCAGGCGGAGACGATAACCGGGGTGATCCCATCAACCGGCACATCCACGTACTCCTACAACTGGTACGAATCCGTCAACGGCGGCGCTTATTCCGCTACAACATCGTGTGCGTCCACAAGTGGCATCGGCCAGATCGCTGGCAACACTGTTGCATGCGCAGTTCCCGCCAACACGTTCACTATGGGCGACACGTACACCTTCAAACTTCAGGTGTCCGATGGAGCAGCGACTTCCGAGACCACGAACTCCCCGGGCTCTTCAACCATAGCGGTATCATCCCAGCTCACGCCTCCAACAACACCCTCAACCTCCGCAGCAAGCCTCGACTCCGACCAGGTGGAGACGATAACCGGCACGATACCATCGACCGGCACCTCGCCCTATTCTTACACATGGCACCTCTCCGTGAATGGCGGTGCATATTCCGGCGCAACCCAGTGCACTGCGAACACCGGCAGCGGCCAGATCGCCGGCAACACAGTCACCTGCACCGTACCCGGCGGCACGCTCTCGGCAGGCAACACCTACAACTTCGAACTGGAAGTCACGGATTCCGCAACCGCCCAGGGGAGCGCCTTCTCCGCGGCGTCGAACACAATATCCGTTTATTCGCAGCTCACCGCGCCATCCACGCCCGCAATCTCCGCTTCAAAACTGGATAACGACCAGGCCGAAACAGTGACCAGCGTCGTGCCGTCTACTGGCATTTTACCTTACTCGTACGTCTGGTTGATATCCGTCAACAACGGGGCTTATTCCGCGGCTACGCAGTGCACTTCTAACACGGGCAGCGGCCTGTCACCAGGCAACACGGTCACCTGCACTGTCCCAGAAAGCACGTTCACCATTGGCAACACCTACCGCTTTGAACTTCAGATATCGGACAGCGCCCAGACTCCTGATACTGCTACATCATCTACATCCTCCAATGTTGCCGTGTCATCAGAACTTACCCTGCCCATGGCTCCGACAATCTCCGCCAACAACCTCGACCAATACGAGATAGAGACGATAAACGAGATAATCCCCTCCACTGGAACAGCGCCCTATTCATACACGTGGCACGTCTCCACAAACAACGGTGTATACGCCGGCGCAACGCAGTGCACGGTCAACAGCGGCACCGGCCAGATTGCGGGCAACACAGTCACCTGCACCAT
The DNA here is from genome assembly GCA_963741095.1 of uncultured Microcaldota archaeon. Classification (GTDB taxonomy): domain Archaea; phylum Micrarchaeota; class Micrarchaeia; order Micrarchaeales; family Micrarchaeaceae; genus CAIOIN01. The sequence continues at coordinate 120,874 of CAVUGN010000001.1, read as the reverse complement.
TCCGCGCAATACTCTCGCCGGTGGCAACTTCTACAACTTCGCGTTTGAGATAACGGATTCCGCGACCGCGCAGGAGAGCGCATTTTCCGCTTCAAACAACACGATAAACGTGGTATCCCCGGCTGTGGCAAACTCGCCTGCAGTTTCCGCATCAAGCCTCGACGCGGACCAAACAGAGATCCTAACCGGCGTCATGCCATCAACGGGCACCGCACCGTACACCTACAATTGGCTGATCTCGGACAACGGCGGCTCTTATGCACCGACGGCCCAATGCGACGTCAACAGCGGAACGGGCGAAGCCAACGGCGTTACGGTGCTTTGCAACATCTTCGGAGGAAATCTTATCGCCACGCACACCTATTCATTCAAGCTGCAGGTCACCGACAGCGACACGATTCCCGACACGACGAACTCATTCACGACTCAGAACGTCGTCGTGGCGTCGCCGCTCACAAATTCCAACACTCCATCAATCTCGGCCGCGAACCTCGACTCCGACCAGATTGAGACTGTGACCGCCAACATCCAGTCAACGGGCACCTCGCCTTACGCGTACACGTGGCACGTCTCCACAAACAACGGCGTATACGCCGGCGCAACGCAATGCACAGTCAACAGCAACAGCGGCCAGATCCCCGGCAACACGGTCACATGCACCATACCAGGCAACACATTGTCCGGAGGCGACTTCTACACCTTCGCGCTGGAGACAACAGATTCCGCGACCGCCCAGGAGAGCGTCTTCTCCGCTTCATCCGGCACTGTTACTGTGTATCCGCCGCTCACAGCGCCATCCGCGCCCACGGTGTCAACATCGAAGCTCGACGTCGATCAGGCCGAGACAATCACTGCCGTGATCCCATCAACCGGAGTATCGCCATACACCTATAATTGGCTCGTCTCGACCAACGGGGGCGTCTCATATTCCGCCACAACCCAATGCGCAACCAACAGCGGCACCGGGCAGACTTCCAGCAACATCGTCACCTGCAGCATACCCGGCAACACATTATCCACAATCAAAACCTACAGTTTCGAACTCCGAGTATCCGACAGCTCGCAGGCTAATGAGATTTCCACATCCACTGCTTCGTCGACCATAACCGTGTCACCGCAACTCACTCAATCAGCCCAGCCAGGAATAGCGTATTCAACAATCGACTCCAGCCAGACTGAAACAATAACCGCCGTCTTGCCGTCCACTGGCACATCGCCCTATTCATACACCTGGCACATTTCCGTGAATGGCGGTGCATATTCCGGCGCAACCCAGTGCACTGCGAACACCGGCAGCGGCCAGATCGCGGGCAACACCGCGACTTGTACCATACCTGCAGGCACGCTGGCAGGCGGCAACACCTACAACTTCGCGCTCGAAGTGACTGATTCTTCTAACACTCCGGAATCCTCATTCTCGGCATCATCAAACACCATAACTGTCGCGGTTACGCCCACCGCCACTTCCCTGACGCCGTCCGCATCTCAATTGACTGTTGGCCAATCTATCACCTACAACGTGCTTCTCAATGGCGGCATTGGACCGTTCGTCGCCAACCTAGTCGCATCTAGTGGCGCGGTGGTCAATACGCTCACCGGCCAGTTCGCCGGCACCATCACTTTCGGGGCATTCGTCCCTCCTGCAGGCACGGATTCGTACAACGCGGTTATCACGGACACCGGCACCAACGTTCCATACATCTTCAGTTCGGTCCAGAACACCATCCAGGTTGGCACACAGCAATCACAGGGCGGGGCTGGGTCGGGCTCCCCTTCCACAAATGCGATCTCTTCAACCACCTCTGCCACCTCTACGATCACCACCGTTGCGACAACAGCCACGACCACCGTGCAGCCGCAGACTACGCCCCAGCTGAACGTGTCTGGAAACAACGTCTCGACAACAATATCGGTGCCGAGCTCGGGATCCAGCACGCTCGACCTCAACAATGGCCAGGCGTATGTAATCGTACAGTCCACATCCTCAGGGCACTTCAACATAACAATAACCAATGTGACCCGCAACGATACTGTGCTCCTTCCTGGTTATACAAAGCTCCTCGCATTGAGGATAAACGTGACCGGCGTCGCGAAATTGCAGTCCGAACTGAACCTGATGATGCGGCTCAGCTACAATTGCAGCATACCTTCAAGCGAGGTATCCCCATACCTGTTGGTAAACGGCACATGGCAGCCGATAACGAATGGCACGATCAACGCTACCGCCTGCTTGGTGTCATTCAACATCGGCGTGGATCGCACCGTGGCACTGTTCGAACCGACACAGCCTGCTACGACAACGCCCACCACGATAGCGCAAAAGCCAACATCCAACAACGGCGCCGAATACGGCATAGCGGCAGTCTCCATCATCATAATCATGTCGGCCATATACCTGGCCGTAAAGAGGAGAAGGCGGCACAGCACCTGGCCGACCTATCGGAAACCACTATTTAATAGCTAAAACAGATAACTCCTTGATCCTGTGGGAATCATAAGCGCGCTCAAGGGCCTCTTTGTCCCGGAGGTGGAGATCTACCGGCTTGACCGGGGCAAGACAAGATACACGATATCGAAGAAAGGAGAGCGAAGCTTCCTAAAGGTCAACGGCGTCATATACTCCGAGCTCGACAGCAAGTCCCTCTACCTTGGTTCCTACCACGATTACTTCCTGCCGCTGCCGGCGCTGTACTCCAAGCCCAGGATACTGATGCTCGGCCTCGGTGCCGGAACTATACCATTCCAGCTGTCGAAGCTATACCCCGGCAAGCTGTCCATAGACGTGGTCGAGGTGAACTGCGACTACGTCGATCTAACAAGGAAATTCCTGCCGCCAGGCAAAATCGATTTCAACATAATAATCCAGGATGGCGCGGATTTTGTCAAGAAGAGCAAAGGCAAGTACGACATAATAATACAGGACGCCTACGACCGCGGCGTGCACATACCCGAGCAGTTCCTCGACAAGACCTTCATCAGTGCAGCCCACGGCGCACTCAAGGATGACGGCATACTCGCCATAAATTTTGCTCCGGACGTGTTCTATCTTCCACTGTATATGCGCAAGCTGCGCAAGTCGTTCAAGTACGTCTACAGGATCAGCCACATCCACTTCGCGAATTACATACTTCTGTGCTCGAAGAAGTTCGGCAAAAAGCAGATCAACGAGCAGGTCGCGTCGAAGATGCGGGCGAACGAAGACAACGGATCCCTGCTAAAAGCCTACAGATCAATGCGATGAGCCCTTTCATACCTGCTGCGTGCCCACGATCTCTGCAAGTAGCGATTCAACATTGGGACTGGACATAAATTTCTGCAGCGCCACCAGCAGCCCCCCAGAATCTGCAATATTCCCGCTTTTGAACAGCGCCAATGCGACATAATAGACCGTATTCAGCGGGAGCTGGTTGCCCCTCTCCATCATGTCGACGTGCTTCATCATGTCTTCATACCTCCTCATGTTCGCATTGAAGACGATGTTGGTGTACTCCGGGATGTAGCCTCCGACCCTGTTCAGCTCGTGCAGCATGTACTCCGCCCCCTTCATCGCTCCAAGCTTTATCTGCAACAGGAAGAGGGTGTACATGGTGCCCGTGGATGCATTTCCCTTGTCTATGTCATCGGTCGCGAGGTGCATGGCCTTAGTGATCAGCAGTTTAGCTTTCGAAGCGATCTCGGAGCCCTTGTTCCGGAGCGCCGTGTTCTCCTCCATGAAACCCTTCCTGTCGTATCTTATGAGTGATATCTCATAGTTCGAGTAGCCTATGCACGCCAGTGCCTCGGCGTACATCAGCGACGGCTCTTCGTCGACGCTCCTCATCTTTTCATAGACCGATATCACGGATTCGAAATCCCTGTTCGCGATTCCTTTCCTTATGGCATCGAGGTCGTCCACCCGCTCCGGGTCGGTGCCCATGAGCGACTTCCTGTCCGTGTCTATGAAATTCTCGCAGTTGGAGCATATGCCCGTGCTGCCCACCGACAGCGTCTCGACTCCGCAGTAGGTGCAGATGAGTTTCGTTCCGGATTTCTCTATGTCTCTTAGCAGCTTCATGCATTTTCCGGCATCCATGGATCCACCACCAAAGCTAAATCTTCCTGAGCACCGTGAACAGGTGCAGGCTGTCGTAGGGCTCAAGGCTCATGCGCTCAAGAATCGAGAAACTGCCCTTCAGCCTGTCCAGCACGTTGCGATAAACCTCTTCGGGCCTCTTCGACACGTCGACGCTCTGCGACTTTATGACGAAATAAGCAAGCCCGCCCTTCTTAAGGAACCTGCTGTTCTCCAACAGTATGTGCGCCTGGTCCCTTGCGGAAACGTCCTGGTATATCACATCGCAAAGATCGACAGTTCCGCTGTAGCTGTCCGTGTACCTTGCATCTGCGAGTATCGGCAGCATGTTGCTCCTGTGCTCGCAGACGCCTATGAATTCGCGCATGTTCCGCTCCGAAAGCTCCAGGCCGTAGACCCTGCCGTCCTTTCCGACTATGTCGCTCACGTGGCTGGCCGTCGTCCCCGTGGCGGCGCCGAGATACAGGACGCGGTCGCCCCATCTTATGTTGAAGTTCCTCATCCCGACCTTCATCGCCGCGGCGAGCTTGCTCCTGTACGGGTTCCACAGCCTGTACTCCTCCCTGTCGACCACGACGAGATCCTCGCCGTAGACCTTGTAGCCTCTTGCGAGGTTAAGAGTTGCGATCTTGCCGTCTATGAGATAAACGCCCGGAAAAAGCTGCCTCAATGCCATTGGATCCACCACTATTGGGGCTGTGAAGACTATAAATCCTATCCGTGCGGCCTCCCATCCCGCATTCATGCCTTGGCGCGCCCCATCGCGGAGTCGATGAGCCTCGTGGCGAGCTCGTCCATCTGGATGAGCTTGTGCTCCGCCTTCATGCTCTTGCCTATCCGCTCGTAGGTCATTATGGCCGCCTCATTTCCGCTCCACAAGACCTCGTCGTCGGCCTCCTGCAGCGCCGCCAGCCCGCTCATTATCTCTTCGGGCATCTTGATGTTGGACGCCAGGAACACCGCAGACGCTCCCAGTGGCGGGTTCTTCCTCTTCTTGCTTATGAACAGGGCCTTGAGCACTCTCTCTATCGCCTTGTTGTAGAGCAATGTGGTCGCCGCGTATTCCTTCCTCTGTCTGTACCTCTTCGCGAGCTCCATGTCCCTCAGGGCTCTCGCGACCAAGCCTCTTATGTCGCGCATACTGCCACCCGATAGGAACTCACAAAATAGTCTTAAATAAGTTCTCTGCTAAATGACTACTAAAATTCTACATTCGTGTAGCTGATTGAATGGCTGCACTCGTCTGGAAGGGTATGTTGATATGGTACACGAAATGGTTGTCAGCAAACTGCTCCTCGACCTCATACCCATCACCAACAGCGCGGTGAGCGAGGAAGAGCTGACGAGGCAGTTCACCAAGATAATCTCGGAGTACTTCGGCCTGGACAAGGTCAGCATGACCAACATCTACAGCGGCGACTACAAGAGCAGCGCGCTGCTCGACTACGTGCTCAACACCCGAAAAAGTTACATCGACAACCAGCTGAGCGATTTCTCTTCGTTTCCCGAATTCATAGGCTACAAGAACAGGGGCTACAAGAGCTGCGCCATCATGCCGGTCATGACTGGCGGCAGGGTCGTGTCGGTGATGGAGCTGCTCTCCAACGCGGAGAACAAGTTCACCGAGGACCTGATGAGCAGCATCTCGTTCGGAGCCTCGTTCATGGGCTTCGCGCTGATGTACAAGTACGAGAGCAGCAAGAGCGCGAGGCTGGCGAGCTATTTCGACGGCGCCTTCAGCAGCGTTACACCGCAATTGCTTGTGTCGAACACAGGCTCAATAGTCAAGGCGAACAAGAGCGCCATCAACGAGTTCGGCTACGATGTGCAGAACAGCGAGATCGGCAAGATACTCAACCTCGACGTCAAGCAGCTCGCTTCGGGCAGCGCGAGGGTGGAGCTCAACCTGAACAACGCCATGCGCGTTTACGCGCTGGCCTCAAGGCCGGTCAACGAGCGGCTGATGCACGTCTCGGTGCAGAACGTGACCGAGCTCGAGAAGTTCAAGAAGATCCTCTCGCTGATGGGCGAGTCTGCATACGCCGGGATAATGTACCTCGACGACAACCTGACGGTCACCGACGTCACCAACAGCATAGAGAAGGTCATGGGATACCAGAGCGACCTGGTCGTCGGGAAGCTCATAACCGACATGGTGCCCCTGAACGAAAGGGTCGAGCTAAAGGAGAAGCTGTCCAAGGGAACGCGAAGCCTCTCAGGTTCGATGAACCTGATGAGCGCCGATTCCGCCCCGGTGCTGATACGCTATGTCGCGTCGAAGCTGACGAACGGGTACGTGCTGCTGTTCGCGAACGCGCGAGCCGAGCAGTACGTGGCCAACATGCAGTCCACTCTTACCGATTTCATAGACAACACCTCGGACATAGTCATGGTGGTTGACGCAACAGGACTTATAAAAAGTTCGAACATGCCTGTGGAGCCCGTGCTGGGCTATGCGCGGGACCAGCTCGCCGGCAAGGACATAAGAAACCTCTATGCCGACCCGTCCATACTCGACCGCGACATGTCCTACGTGAGAAAGGGCAATAAGGTGGACAACTCCTACATAGACCTGTTCGCAAAGGACGGCTCGAAGGTGCCTGCGACGCACTCGATGCGCGCCTTCAAGGACATAGACGGGAATTCCAGCTACATAATAGTTACGAAGGAATTGGCCACGAGAAGGAGGATCAACGAGCAGGAATCTGATATAAAGGAACTGCTCAACAAAGTGAGCAGGCTCAAGTCCACAAGCGACCTCAAGTCCCAGTTCATCTACAACATAACCCACGAGCTGAAGACGCCGCTCACTAACATAAACGGCTATTCCATACTGCTGTACGACGGCGGCCCCGGTGTGCTTAACGCCGAGCAGAAGGACTACGTCTTCACAATAATAGAAGAAGTGAAGCGGCTCACGCAGATAATACAGCAGGTGCTCGAGGCGGCGAAGCTCGACTCCGACAAGGTGAAGCTCGAGCTGAAGGAGGGCGTCGACCTCAAGGAGCTGGGCGGCAACCCGAGCATAAAGGCGCTCAAGGAATCCGCCGAGGCAAAGGGGCTGACCTTCGCATGGAACGCGAAGTTCGACGTGCCCGAGATAACCGCGGACATAAACCGGCTCATACAGGTCTTCGTGAACCTGATAGGAAACGCGGTGAAGTTCACCGAGACCGGCGGCATAACCGTTGAGATAGAAAGAAAGAGCAAGAAGTCCGTGAAGTGCAGCATCATCGACACTGGAATAGGCATAAACCCCGAGGACCAGAGGCAACTCTTCAAGAAGTTCTACCAGGCCCCGAAGAAGGAGCTGGTCAAGCAGGAGCAGGCGGGCACCGGCCTGGGGCTGTCAATAACCAAGGACATAATAACGCTGCACGGCGGCAAGATCGACTTTGTGTCGGAGCCAGGAAAGGGCAGCAAGTTCTGGTTCACGCTGCCGATAAACCCGAAGCCGAAGAAGAAGCCGGCATCGGCGCAGCCGGCAGTGCACAAGGACGCGCAATAACCAGTTACGGCACGACTGCCGCGCATGGGCCGCCTATGCCCGCAGCTTTATTGTAACCATCGAGTATTCCAAGATAAGTCTGGCCTTCGAATATGCCCCCGAAAGTCACGTTGTACGCGCTGGAGCCCGATACGTTTATCAGTATGGTCACTGCAGGACTGTTGTTGTAATCGGAATCCGTCGATTCGGACTTGTAAACGAACGAATAGTTGCCCCTGCCAATGTTCGTCGTTTTCGTGTAGAAGCCATAAGGCAGCGGGAACGTGCTGACGTTCAGGTAGTCCTCCGGCCCGGTTGGCATGACACCGTAGTATTTCAGGTACGCGCTGTTGTATTTGCTCTGCGTGCAGTTTGCCGAATTTGCGTACAGGACGGTGTAGTTCTGCATCACTGCGTAGGACTTGTTCTTCTTGAGCGCAGCCATTATGTTCGCGCTCGTGGTGTTGATCTGCGAGACCGTGGTGGTTGACGCAACGGTCGTGGTGGCCGTTGTGGTGATGCTCGTCGTAACGTTCTTCCTGCCGTTGGCGAGCAGCATGTTGTTCACAGTGCTTATCCTGGCCGTGTCCGGCGCAAGCCCAAGGCTCGCCTCCAACGGTGTTATCTCCACCTTCACGCTGTTGCCGTTCACGGATTGAAGCGTTATCCCCATGTTTGCAAAGCTGCCAGAGTCGGCGTTTATCCTTGTCATGTTGTTCTCCTCGACCATGACCTCCATCGGCTGGTTCATGAACACCGGAAGCTTGTCGACATAAACGTAGGCCATGCTGTTTCCCGTCTGTGCGACCGAAAAGGAGTATGTGCCCGAACCCATGCTGAAATAGCTCGGTGCGGGGGTAAGGGTTTCCACGCTGGCAGCGCTGATGCCCACGGCGCCATTCGACAATGCAAAATATGCCCAAACGATCGCTATCACGACCACCACAAGCGCCCCGATGGCCGTCTTGTTCATGCCATGTCCACGCCTGCTGGATCTTGCCGGGTCTCTGCTGGGTTCCGCCATGTAAAAACGTAGTTATTGGTCAAAAAGACTTTAAATACGTTGGCTAATGCGTGCGAGCGCCTTCAATCGGAGCGCAGGACCTTCCGACTACAACCGAAACATCAAAAGCCTAATATTACTTTTTGTTGATACCCTATAGGCGATTGGATGGCTTCACAGAACGGCAGCGAAATTGACGACATTCTGAGCATAATAAACGAGCGGCAGCAGATCTCCTACAACGAGCTGGGCGACGTCGCGTTCAACCGGGGCATATCCGAGCGCAAGCTCAGGGACAGCCTCCTGGTGCTGGAAGAGAAGCAGCTGATCGCATCAAGGAGCGCCGGGGGCGTGATGATGTACTACCTGCTGCAGCAGAACCCGTTGAGGAAGGTGCTGATCGTAGAGGACGACAAGAACATAAACAAGCTCATGGCGCTCTCGATAGGGAAGGAGTTCGAGATAAACCAGCTGTACGACGGCGGCGAGGCGATAAAATTCATAAGGAGCAACAGGCCGAATCTGGTCATACTCGACCTGATGCTGCCCAACAAGGATGGCCTGGACATCTGCCAGACCATAAAGGGCGATCCTGACACGAGCAACACCACGGTCATACTTATAAGCGCAATGGACCCGACGAGCAACAGGTTCAAGGGCCTGAAGTACGGCGCAGACTATTACATAAAGAAGCCGTTCGATCCCAAGGAGCTGAGGAGCCTTGTCACAATATTCCTGAAGAAGAAGGGCAAGAAGTTCGACCCGCTCATAGACCTGCCTGACGAGGAGCGCATATCCAAGGAGGTGGAGCACTCCATAAAGGCGGGATCCGAATATTTCATAGGCACGCTGAAGATAGAGCACCTGGGCGACTACGTGAAGCGCTTCGGCGGGAAATCCGGAGTCGTCATACTCAGGCTAGTCTCGCAGCTGCTGCAGGACATACTGTCGAAGGACAAGGAGGAGCGCGCCTTCGCGGGCTTCCTGAACAGCGACGTCTTCGTGCTCGCCGGCTCCAAGGAGCGCGTCGAGGCGGCGGTCGAGGAGGTGAAGCAGGAATTCAACGCGGTGCTCCCGTTCATACTGCAGGACGAGGGCTACAAGTTCATAGACCTCAACATAGACAACCTCTTCGAATCGAACGAGGTGCCGCGGCTGTCACTGTCGTTCGAGCGCGTCGACAAGGAGAAGATAGCCGAGCGCAGGAAGGAGATACTCAAGAGCAAGGGCGACGTGGCAAGGGACCTGGGCTCATACACCTACGACGAGCTGCGCAAGCTCTTCGGCAGCGACGAGCTCGACGTGAAGATAACGCGGGATCCCAGCGGAGTCAAGCTCCAGATCGGCAAGTCCGGAGCGGAAGAAGAGTGATCGAGGAATTCCATGAGTGCGAAGACAAAACCCATGAAAGCCCAGGCGGCCCTGGATTTCATGTCCGCGTACGGGCTTGTGTTCATAGTGCTCGCGATAATCTCCTACGTGATATTCCACTTCATGTTCGCGAACCAGGCCCTCGCGCCAACCTACTGCAACGCCGCTCCGTCGTTCTCGTGCGTCGCCTTCGCGCTCAACAGGACCGGCTCGTTCACCGTGCTGCTCTCGCAGGCGACCGGCGGCACCATAATAATAAACGCCGCAGCCTGTTCGGCTTCGGTCAACGCCATAGGCGACTGGCCGCAGTACGGCAACATCAATCTCGTCAAATACACCGCGGCTCCGCAGTTCTATCCTGTCAACAGCAACCTGCAGACGCCCCTCACGCTGTACTCCAGCAGCCAGGTCGCATTCTCGGCAAACTGCTTCGGCGCCAACGGCTATGCCAAGGGCTCTCCGGGCACCACGATGACCGGCTACCTCTGGCTGAATTACACCTACTCCAACCTGCCAAGCACCACGAACACGATACAGCGGATCATACAATTCTCCGCCAAGTTCAGCTGAACGCACAAGTGCGGGCAGAAGGGCCCCAAGGCCGCCCAACAAAAACTAAATTAATGTATGCTTTGAAACTATAGTGAAGTGATTGTGTGGTAAGAACCGTTTACTTTGCGCCTTTGATCCTGCTGGTACTGATGACGCTGTCTAGCGCAGCCTATGTCAACATAGTGGAGCCCTACAACGTGACTGTGCAGAACAACAGCAGCGTGTTCATAGGCAAGGCCGGTCCGGGCCAGACCTTCTACATCACGATCTCCTCCGCGACCACGAATTCAACAGGCTACCTGCTCAACCAGGGATGGAACAAGCTTGTCGCCTCCTACGTGCCCGGGGGCTGGATAGCGCAGAACTCCTCGCTCTACAACCAATACCCGACAGTCAAGCTGACTGTGGCACCCGGCGCAATCGACGGGATGTACCGGATCAACCTCACCGCGGTCAATGTCGGCAACTACTCAAAAGTCGGGAACCTAACCTTCCACATCTACGTGAACGTAACTCCCGACGTCTTCAAGCTCAGCGTAACGCCCACGGACATAAGCTCTGGCATAGGCCAGCCTGCGAAGGTGTACGTGCACATAAACAACACCGGAGTTTCCGACAGCCCGTTCGTGATCGGCATGCAGGGCCTGCCGGCCTGGGACTCCAACTCAACGGTCATAGCGCTGCACCACACCGCGCAGACCTACATCTACTCGATATACGCCCAGGAGCCAAACGTCTATCACACGGTGCTGCGCGTCAGCTCCGTGGCAAGCTCCCGCATATCGCAGCAGAGCAACATAACCCTCACGGTGAAGGCGAGCATACCCAACGACTATGCCGCGATAGGCGAGGGCACCCCGGCATTTCCGATAATCTACGAGCCAGCGTATGCGGTCATGTACCTGATAAACCTCCTGTTCAATAGATGAGTGCAATGCCAAAGAAAAAAGGCAAGGCCGGAGGCGAGACGGCAGCATGCTACATAAAGCTCAACTCCATCCTTGATCTTGCAAGGAACGTCTGCGACTTCACTGGCTCCGTGAGCCCCATAAACGCAGTGAAGGAGAACAAGTTATACCATCTGTTCACCATGGGTGAGAAGGTCGGCGAGGTGCGCCTGCTCTACTACTGCGACTCAAACAGCATCGGCAAGTTCTGCGTCTACAGCCCTGGAGAAGAATCCGTAAGGGAGGAGGGCGCGGAGATGAAGGACGACATAAACGCCGAGGCCCCGGACCTGAGGCTTTACAAGATACCGATAATAGAGTTCATGAAGAGCCCCTACGGCGCGAAGAACAGCGCAAAGCCGGAGATAAAACTGCTGCCGGTAAAGGATTTCGCATCGCTGATAAAGGTGCTGCTAAGCGGGATGGGTGATGACAGTGGTGCGCCGAAGGTCTACGGCTTCTTCTACAAGGGAGAGCATTTCATAGGTTCGTACGAGATCTTCCATGACGGCGAGGCAAGATTCCTTGCCTTTGCAAAGGTCGACCAGAAGAGAGTGTTTAACTCCATCAGCTACAACTACCTCACCGGCCAGGTCGAGACGTCTAACTCATTCAGCGGCAAATCCCACATGTACGTCCGCGTGATAAATCTGGCAGAGCCGTTTCCGTCGTTCAAACTCTAAACTTGGAAGGCGTTCTTGATGAAGGCATTTGCTGAACAGAAGATAAAAGGCGGCAAGCTTGTCGGAGTAAGCATAGAATACGACGACCGCATAAGGAGCATCAGGATACTGGGCGACTTTTTCATCCATCCAGAGGAATCCTTGTACAAGATGGAGAAGGCGCTGATCGGCATGAATGCGGATTCGAGCGGCAAAGAGATGGTGGCAGTGCTGAACGGAGTTATCGCGGCAGAAAAGGCCGAACTGATAGGCGTAACGCCAGAGGCGATAGCAGAAACGATAGGCATCGCGGTGAGAAAACGCAGTGGAGAATAATCGGGCTTGAAGCTCATGACGCCCGCATGAACATGGGCATCGACGAGTCGATAATGGAGGCGGTGCGCGACAAAAAAGCGGCGCCAACGATACGTTTTTACAGATGGGATCCCAGCGCGGTATCGATCGGCACCTTCCAGAGCATGGCCAAAGAGGTTAACGTGCAGAGGTGCAAAGCTCTCGGAATCGATTGCATAAGAAGGATAACTGGCGGCGGAGCGGTCTTCCACGACTTCAACGGAGAAATAACCTACAGCGTGATTGCGCCGCTGCAGCTCTTCCCGCAAGGAATAAGAGAAAGCTACAGGTTCGTATGCGGCTGGATAATATCCGGCCTGAAGGAGATCGGATTGGATGCAAGCTTCGAGCCGATAAACGACATAACCGTCAACGGGAAAAAAATATCCGGCAACGCGCAGACAAGGAAACAGGGCGTGCTGCTGCAGCACGGCACGGTGCTCTACGACACCGACCTGAAAAAGATGTTCTCCGTCCTCAACGTCAGCGCAGAAAAGCTGTCAGACAGGATGATAAAGAGCGCAGAGGAGCGCGTCACATCGGTAAAAAAGAATTCAGACGTCTCGATAAACGAGCTCTACAACGCGCTTGTAAAGGGATTCACTTCTGGCAAGGATTTCGGATTCGGAACATTGAGCAGCGAAGAATCAAGGAGGGCAGAGGAACTGGCAAAGACGGTCTACGGCACAGAAGCGTGGAATTTCAGCAGATGATTACCTCTTAACAAGGGATTTTACGAAATATTCCCCTGCCCTGTAAGAACTTCTGACGAACGGCCCTGATGCGACGTAAACGAATCCAGATTGCAGCGCCTTCTCCCTCAATTCCTCAAACTTTTCGGGCCTGATGTACTCCTTTACCTCAATGTTGCGAACGGACGGCCTGAGATACTGACCAACCGCAAAGAAATCGACTCCGGCTTCTCTGAGATCCCCGAACGCGGATATGATCTCATCATCCGTCTCGCCCAATCCCAGCATCATCGCAGATTTCGTGTAGATTCTCTTGTCAAGCAGCTTCGATTTGCGCAGAACCTCAATCGACTGCGAATAGCTTGCTCGTCTGTCCCTCACCGTTGGAGTAAGCCGTTCAACTGTTTCGATGTTATGCCCTATCACGTCAGGGCGTGCATCGACTACCCTCTGCAAACACGAAACGTCGCCCCTAAAATCGGGTATGAGTACCTCGATAACCGTTTTCGGATTCTCCAATCGGATTTTTTCGATGCAGGCGGCAAAATGCGAAGCTCCCTGATCCGCAAGGTCGTCCCTGCAGACCGATGTCAGTACAATGTAACTAAGCTTCCACCTCTTTATCATGCCCGCGAGCTTCTCCGGCTCTGATTCGTCCACCTGTGCGCCCGAAGCGCCCCTTTTAACGTTGCAGAACCTGCAGCCTCTCGTGCAGGTATCGCCCAGGATCATGAACGTAGCAGTTCCGGCGCTCCAGCACTCGGACATGTTCGGGCAGTGCGCCTCGACGCAGACCGTGCAAGTTCCAGAGGAGAGCATCGACCGCCTTATCTCGTCATACCTTTTGGTTGTTGCGGGCTTTATCGCAAGCCATTCTGGCAGCATACTATCCCAACAATAACGTAGAGAAGGCTTTTTTTAATAGCGGTCCGTAGCAGGGCAATTATTATATAAATTGATGAGCACATTAATTAACGGGGCCCGTAACTCAGTCAGGCTAGAGTGGCGGACTTTTAATCCGTATGTCGTGGGTCCGAATCCCACCGGGCCCGGCGTATTTTACGACGACAAAGCCGGGTTCGATTCTAAGGATCAAGCAGAAGAAGATCGTGCCAAAAGGCGGGTTCGGGGTTGCTATGGAAAGCTCAAAAAGACGAGAGAATTTGCTTGGAAGAGAGGTGAAGGTCGTGGGTTCAAATCCCACCGGGCCCGCAGTGTGTTTCGCATAAGTAAATTGTTTAATATTTCGAAAAGGAGAAAAACAGGTGTGTTTTAGATCAAGCGTAGGGGGGGCATTGACTAGAAAAATTGCTAGGATAAGAGGCAACCATGATTCCCCTAAGGGAAAAACCAAGTATCTCACTCTGCCAAACTTGCTCAGTTTCTCAAGAATGGTGCTTGTGGCACCAATAGTGTACACGATTTTGACCCGAAATATGGTGGCCGCGGCAATTTTAGTTACGGTTTCTTTCTGCACGGATGTAGCGGATGGCAGAATAGCGCGGTTTCTCAAACAGGCAAGCGAGTTTGGTCGAATGATCGATTTTGCGGCAGACAGACTTAATCTTATTGCCTTGTTGGGGAGCTTGTTTGTAATAGGGGTCTTTCCTTGGTGGGGGCTAGTTCTTATTGTGAGCCGGGAGGTGGTCATGACCACGTACAACGTATACCTCAAGGCGAGGGGTTTGAGATTTGTGCCCCCCACAGTGTTTGGGAAAGCCACGTTCGTTGTATTCTTCGCGATGGAGGTCTCCTATATTCTTGGACTTTATCCGATAAATGTTGCATTCCTAATTGCCGCCTTCGTATTGATGCCGCTTTCTCTTGCCAAATCCCTAAGCCTGTTCTTCAAAACCGTGAAAGAGACGTGACTCTATGAACCTTCTAACGGAGTTTCTAGGTGCCATGTGGTTCATTGTTCCGGCATATTTCGCCACCATAAGCCCCGTATGGTTCAGATTGAGGGGAAAAACGCCTTTGGACTTCGGGCGGACTTTCGGGGGCAAGCCAATCTTCGGTCCCTCTAAAACAGTCAGGGGTTTTGTAGGTGGTGCGTTGTGCGGATCCCTTCTTGGTGGTCTGCAGCAGTTTGTTTTTGGCAAGCCCGAGGGGTTACTGTTGGGCGTGCTTCTGGGATTTGGTGCCATGACGGGAGACGCCGTGAAGTCTTTTTTCAAGAGGCAGCGCGGAATACCCCCGGGAAAATCTTGGTTTCCGTTTGACCAGTTGGACTTTGTGGTGGGGGCACTTGTTTTCTCCGCGGCAGTTGAAACGCCTACGCTCGTCGGGCTTATCATAATCTTGGTCTTGACGCCGCCGCTCCACCGTCTTTCCAACATTATAGACCATAAAATCGGTCTGAAAGAGGTTCCTTACTGATGCCTAGTTCCGAAGTGATATTGGAAATAAAACGAAAGTGCATTCACGCACTCATAACGGGAACGATTGCCCCTCTAGTTATCCTAGGTATCCCCAATGCGTTGTTGGCCCGAGCCATAGGTATCGGACTTTATTCTATTTTCTTAATCCTCTTTGTTCTGCTTGAATTTTCCCTCAGGACCGGAAGAAACTGGAACATTCCTTTCTCTTCAAGAGCGTATAAAATAATGGCAAATGAGTATGAGTTGAAGAACAAAACTATGATGGGCGGTGTGTTTATCTGTCTTTCAGGTTTGATCGTAGTCTCATTTCTTAAACTACCTTGTGCCCTTGTGGGGATAATGGTTCTTTCCTATGGCGACTCGGCAGCTTCTATCTTCGGCAAAACATTCCCGAATCATGCCATATTCTATAATAAAAGAAAGCACTGGGAGGGCACCGCCGCTTTTGTGATAGTGAGTTTTGTCGTGACGGCCTTTGTACTCGCATTCAGTATAACATCAATTCCCACGTTGCTCGGGATCTCCCTCGTAATCGCCTCAGTATCCGCGCTTATAGAATCTCTACCTGCGAAATACTATTATGACAATTTAACTATCCCGTTGTGCGCTGCCCTTCTTGCCCAACTTTTGATCTCCCTGTAGATGTCGGTGTGCACGATCATTTCCACCTCCTGTCCCAGTAATCGTGCGTCCATTACTTTTACCCTACCCAAGCTAACTGGATTAAGTCGCATTCTGCATCGTCGGGGCTATTTCGTCCTTCAGCAATTTCTGCAGCATCAAACACTGTCTTTGTCCTTCGATCGGGGTGGAAGAATGATAGAAAGATCCAAGGAAAGTCTCCTGCATGTCATAGATCTTCTTACGCATCTCGCGTAAACCCTTCAAATCCACCAAACCCAGCTTTGAGACGCCATCCATCACTTTGTTTATCGCTTCGAATACCTCTTTTGCCTCATTCGCATCCTCTTTGAAGAGTGTTCTTTTGTTCATGTCGTTCACCCGATCGACAACCCTCTCAAGATCCTGCTTGAGAGATTCCAGCACTGGATTGCTCTTCAATCCGAGGATGATGCCACCCAGCCTGTCAACCTTGCCGTTGGCTTTGCGGAGGTTCATAACGTACTCGTATGCCTGCTTCACCTCGTCCTTAGAAACCGGCATCCCAAACTCAATTTTTATCGCAACGACACCGTGCACCGGCAGCCTCACCTTTTCGAGGAAAGAAACTACCTCGTTCTTGTCTTTCTTGTTCAGGAAGTAGTCGATCAGGTCAGGATAGCAGTCTAAACTCTTCTGCCTGGCGTAAGCCCTTCTCATGTCAGAATCGTTACTGCTCTTGATCCCAGTCATCTCGTAAAGCCGGTATAACTTCTTAAAATTCCCAGGGGAACTCATAATGACACCGTTGTTTTCATGATACATTATCCTTGCGTAAAACTTATCGGCATCCGCCTGCGTGAAATTTGGTTTTCCCACTTGCAGGTATGCCTCCAACATCTTCAATGTGCAATCCGCCGGGCACCCTGCAATCCAGTCAAGCACCTTCTCGTGCAGATCCACCGGTATCGCGGCCCCCGTAAGCTCGTGCATCCTCCAAAGGTTCCCGATCAGCCTGTCAACTCCGCTTACTTCGGTACAGCTGTTAACGATGCCCGCATAACCCCAGTTTATGAACGCTTTTCTTCCATCATCAGAGGATTGCTTCCGCTCTGCTTTAACAGTGCTATCATTCTTGCCCTGATTATCTGACCTGATAAATCCCTGCGGGTTAGACTTATCCTGCGAAGGGTTCACGCTTTCTTTGAATGCCTGTACCATAAAGATATACTCCCCCTTTCCAGATATTTATTGCTTACTGGCTGTACGACAATTGACGGATTGCCTCATTCATGCGCCCGTTTCCTAAGGGAATTCAAATCGGGGGTTAGCATTAAATAGATGCTGTACCCCATATATGAACACGTTTAGCAAAGCCTAAATAGGAGTGCGTTAAATCCTAAATGTGCCAGGGTGGCGGAATCAGGTAACGCGTACGCCTGGAAATGATTCCCGCAAGCGTATGGCTCTTCGGAGCCTTCTGGGTTCAAAGGCAAATGCTGAATATCCCAGCCCTGGCGTGTGGTGCTAACATGGCGGAAGTAAAAGAAAAAGAAAACAAGGAGAACAAGGAAAGCAAGCCTCAGCAGGAGAAGAAAGTAAGCACGCAGAACGTGTCCTCGATAGTCCGACTGTCCGGAAGGGACGTCAACGGCGCCCTCTCGATAGAGCGCTCGCTGCACGAGGTCAAGGGCCTAGGGTCCAACATGTCCCAGGTCCTCTCAATAATCATAGAATCCAAGCTGGGGATAAAGAGGAGCACGAACGTGGGCTCGCTTAGCGAGGAACAGGTGGCAAGGCTTGAAGAGGTCATAAAGTCGCCTGAAAAATACGGAGTGCCAAATTTCATGCTTAACAGGAACAAGAACATGGAAACGGGATTGTCGACGCACAGCACAGGAAACGATCTCCTGTTCGTGACAAGGCAGGACGTCAACCGTGATATTTCAAACAAGGTGTGGAGAGGCCTGAGACATCAGTACGGCCAAAGGGTCAGGGGCCAGCACACACGTTCAACCGGCAGAACCGGAGTGACCGTCGGAGTCACGAAGAAGGCAGTCAAGGACGCGCAGAAGGCGTCGAGGGCCTCACCGGCAAAGGAGAAGCCGGCGGCAGGCGGGGCAGCAGCTGCTCCGGCCGCAGCACCAGCGAAGTGATTGAATGGGCGCACCAAGAAGAAACAGATCAAAGTTCGAAAAGCCGAAGGAGCGGTGGAACTTAGAGAGGATAAAGAACGATACCGAACTGATAGAGCAGTACGGCCTCAAGAACATGAAGGAGCTGTGGAAGACCCAATCGGAGATAAGCCGGATAAGGGGTAACGCAAGAGAGCTTCTTTCAGGATCATCACAGAACGAGGACGGCAAAAGCCAGATCGTCGGAAGGCTCTCAAGGCTTGGAGTCATAAACTCCAACGCGGCGGTCGACGACCTCCTGGATCTCAAGCCGAGCTCGCTTCTAGAAAGGAGGCTGCAGACCGTTGTCTTCAGGAAGGGCCTTGCAAGGAGCATAAAGCAGGCAAGGCAGCTCACGGTTCACGGCTTCATATCCATAAACGGGAAGAGGGTCAACAAGCCCGGATTCATAGTCGATTCGCAATTAGAGAAGTTCGTCGGTTATTACAAGCCGATAAGCATAACCCCGATAAAGAATGAGACGACCGAGACCGTCGAGGTCACGGCTGCTCCTGAGCCGGAGAAGGCGCCGAAGGTCGAGAAGGCCGCGCCGGTTGAAAAGAAGTAGGTGTGTTAATGGCAGATCAAAAGAAAACAAAGAAGGGACAGAAGGAACCTGAAGTGCAACAGGGCAAGCAGGAGAAGGAGAAGGAACGAGTGTCATACGAAGCAAAGGCCATGGAACAGGCGATAATAAAGCCCAAGGCTGAAAGATGGGCGGTCGCGCATGTCTACTCATCGAAGAACGACACAATAATTACGCTTACAGACCTCAGCGGCTCCGAGACCATAGCGGTCGGATCCGGAGGCATGATGGTCAACGCTGATTCTCAGGAAGGATCCCCATACGCCGCAATGCAGGCCGCATACAAAGTGGCAGCAGCAGCGAAGGAGAAGGGGGTAACGAACGTGAACATAGAGATAAGGGCTCCAGGCGGACACAGCGCGAAGACGCCAGGTCCAGGAGCACAGGCAGTCGTCAGGGTCTTGGCAAGAAGCGGATTGAGGGTCAACAGGATAGAGGACGTGACTCCGATACCGACCGACACCACAAGGAGGCCTGGAGGCAGAAGGGGAAGGAGAGTGTAATCTCTCTTACTTCAAGATTTTTATCTCAGGCGAAAGCAACCACTGTTCGAAACGAAATTAATAGTTTATCTTTGCCGTATACTACTATCTATCCAAAACCAGCTCGGGGGCAGTTTTCTGTATAACTTTAAAATCGCTATCCTTTGTCAGCAAACAAGCATTTTCTGTTATTGCCTGAGCGGCTATAATTACATCGAGTCCATTCATTTTCTTCCCTTTCAATACGAGTTTAGCAGACAGCTCAGCTGCCTTTATCGAATTTAAGTAGGTGAAAGGCAAAGTCTCTATCTCATCAAAGAACTGGGAAACTTTATCATAAGACGACTTCAAGCCTTTCAACTCCTTGTATCTTTCGCCTATCAAAACTTCGTATGCACATACGACGCTGGTGCAGATCTTGTCTGCAGCGTGTATTCTATTTTGTATCAAAGTATCTCCATTAAAAAAATCTATGAGTGCCGAAGAGTCCAAGAAAAGTTTCATAATCTCGCCTTTGCAGATTCCCGAGACATCTTAACGAATCCACGCAGTTCTTCGGCTTCACTATCTTTCATCATCCCAAAGAATCTGTCTATATCACTCATCTTATCACTCCTAAGTTTGTCAACAATCTCAGAGAGCAGCTCTGTGAAACTTTTTGTGCCCTTTATCGACAATAGCTTATTGTAAGCTTCGTCGCTCAACATTATCGTTTTCATTCGGACACTAACTATATACAGACTGTATACATACTTATACCTTTCCAATACGCTTTTTCATAAGTAGTGGGCATAACAAAAAAGAGTTACTCTCGCCCGCCTTTCCGATTCGATTAAAAAAAGAATTTTGTAGTCTTGAGGATTTAATGTACGAAGACGCAACCTGTGCACACTATGTAACTTCTCTCGAAGTTTTAAGGTGATCTATCCGCAGGTTCCCCTACGGATACCTTGTTATGCCTTAGCCCTCCTCATAGAACCCTAACTCGAAAGCACCCTAAGGTGCTGCCTCACTAGGACCCCACTTAGGTGACTTGGCAGGCGGTGTGTGCAAGGAGCAGGGACAGATTCACCGCTCGATGGTGACAAGCGATTACTAGACATTTCAGCTTCATGAGGGTGGGTTTCAACCCTCAATCCGAACTTAGGTTGGTTTTTGGGGATTGGCTTTGCCTTTCGGCATTGCATCTCATTGTGCCAACCTTTGTATGCCGCGTGTGGCCCAGAAGATTCAGAGCATACTGACGTACCGTGGCCCTCTCCTTCCTCCTCTTTAAACAGAGGCGGTCCCGACAGAGTGCCGGATTTATCTCTAAACCCGTTGCAACTGTCAGCGAGGGTCTCGCTCGTTACCGGGCGGGCGAATGGTTTGCCCTAATACTGTAGGGCCTGATAAACGTGAGAAACTCATCCCTGGTTGAACACGTAATTCTTTGACCCCGCTTTCGCGGAGTGGAATCCGATGTTCTCCATGATCATTTCATCCGCACCTTCCAGGTTCCTCAGAAAGAGGCCTTTCCTGTCTACGCCACCGTTGCAGTCGTATAAGGCTGCAAGATAGTTTGATGCGTATTCGTTTCGGTACTTGAATATCTTTATCCTTCTTCCAAGAGCACTGTCGAACAATTTCCTTATCTTCGAGTTGTAGAAAATCGCTTTTCCCTCCTCGACAAGAATCTTGTTCGGCTCGATCTTCAGGTCGTACAACGCAAGCTTCACGAATCTCTCTATGAGCTCGTTGCTTGCTGAAGCTACGCCTACATAAGAATCCTGCTTGTTGCACTGATGCAGACCAAGCATGTAACTCAAGTCTGGATTCAATTCAAGTTTCTTTGTCATTTGTACCACTCGCCAGCTTACCGGACTTAACCGGACAGTTCACACCACGAGCTGACGATCGCCATGCACTACCTCTCGGCTCGTCTGGTAAGATCTTTAGTCTGACCTTCACACTGCCGTCGCTTCTGGTAATATTTCCGACGATGTATTCAATTAAACCGCAGCATCCACGTCTTGTGGTGCTCCCCCGCCAATTGTTTTAAGTTTCAACCTTGCGGCCGTACTCCCCAGGCGGCAGACTTAACACTTACGCTACGGTACTACAAACATTCGAGATGTTTGTAACACCAGAGTCTGCATAATTTACTGCTAGGGCTACTCGGGTATCTGATCCGATTCGTTCTCCTAGCCTTCGCTCCTCACTGTCGAATGCGTTCTGGTCAGGCGCCTTCGCCACCGTTAGTCCTTATAGGATTACAGGATTTTACCCCTCCCCCATAAGTACTCCTGACCTCACCCGCTCCCAAGCCGAAGGGTATCTCATGCACGCATTGATGTTAAGCACCAATATTTTACATGAGACGGCTTCGGCCAGCTACGAGCGCTTTAAGCCCAATAATCGTGGACACCACTTGTGCTGCCGGTATTACCGTGGCGGCTGCCACCGGTCTTGCCCAGCACTTATTCGCCAAGCTTGCTGTACTTAGCAAAAGATTCACCGAAGTGAATCACTCAGATTCCCCCCATCATGCTTTCGCACATTGTGGAGTTTTCGCGCCTGCTGCACGCCGTAGCGCTAGGGCCCTTGTCTCAGTGCCCTTCTCGGGGCTTATGCTTTCACATCCCCTACGGGTTATTGGTATGGTGGGCCGTTACCCCGCCATCTGCCTGATCCGCCGCAGCCTCATCGCAAAGTGGAAACACTACAATTCATGTCCCTTTAAACTATGACTCCTTCCAGGTGTCATAGCCTATGGTGCATTAGCGTCAGTTTCCCAACGTTATTCGCCTCTTTGCGGTAGATTGACTACGTGTTACTGAGCCGTACGCCGCCCAACCAGGTGGTTGAGCCGACTTGCATGGCTGTCGAAATCTGATAGCGGTGCCCTCCAGCAGCATCGACTGGAGTCTTTAAACTTAACCAACTGTTGGTTGCAGTTCTTCGCTATACACGTCCTCAAGACTACATCCAATTCCAAACAGGAATTTTCACTCTAACCAAACAAAAAACAACAGAAAGAAGCATAATGTATACGGCGTAAACGTATTTATACCTATCTTATCGGTTGCATTAGGTAATCTGCATCTGCGCATTGGTTGCGCCATCCCCTCTTTGTCCCCGAACAACATCCTCCAAAATATTCGGAAAGGGATATAAATCTGCACTGAGTCTGCAATAACCGGTGTTGGTATAAAGATTTCTAGCCCTTCGAATTCGTACGTTCTGCTTGCGATGGTTCTGCTCTCGGCCGTGCTTGTCATGGCCGTAATGGCCATGCCTTACGTCCACGCCGATTCGAACACAATAAACACGACATCCTCTACGACCATACCCGTAAACTCCCCGACAACCACCTTATCAACGACATCCCAGCCGACCTCCAGCTCGTCGTCCTCCACATCGGTCGTCTCGACAGTGTCATCTTCAAGCGTCTCCACATCCACCATCACATCAACCATCACATCGACAGTCTCCAGCACATCCTCCTCCTCGAGTTCCACGACAATAATATCCAACAGCATAATTGCGCCATACGGCTTGACAATCAGCATGTCTGCGGCAAACGTGCTCATCGGTGGCAACGTGGTGATGCGCGCCGCATGGCTCGGAGGTCCAAGCCAATACTCGCTCTATGTATACTCCGGCACATCTTCCTCCTGCGGATCCGATACCAACAACGTGGCAACGTACCACTATCCTTCAGCATCCTATTATTACATCACAGTCTACCCAACCGCATCGGGCTACTACTGCTACAAAGCGGTGGATTCGGCCAGCAACTACGCATACTCACAGGCAATGTACGTCTACGTGATCAACCCCACGACCACCACGACAACAACCACAATACCGACAAACACTGTGACGAGCTCGATAACGTCCTCCTCGACCACCACCAAGCCCACGACCTCCACCACGATTCAATACACCACCACAATACCTTCAAACACCATCGCGAACCACACGAGCTCAACTTCAATCACGACAACAATACAGGCAATACCTCTTTCCAACCTCACGATATCCATGGTCTCCGGCGTGACTGCCACTTCAACCGGCGGCAGCGCGACGATAAGGGCGTCATGGTTTGGCAACGCAAGGCCCTTCAGGATGTACGTGTTCTCTGGTTCATCCACGGCATGCGGATCCGACACTAGGCCAGTGACGTACCTAAGTTTCAACGCCTCGCCCGCATACTTCCCAGTTTACCCGAATGCTTCGGCTTATTATTGCTACAAGCTGATGGACGCCGCAGGCTCGCTGAGCTACTCGCTAACGCAGTACATCAACGTGCCGTACATATGCGCTCCCCCGTCAGTGTACAATGCGACCACAATGGGCTGCTGGTCGCCCAGAGTCGCCGTATCCGTAAGCAATTCGTCGCAGGCAGCCATCCAGAACATCTCAAGCTCGATAGGCATATCTGCGAACGCGCTAATCGCGCTGTCGACCACACCCAACTCGGTCGTGGTCAACTGCAACGGCTGCAACGGTGCGGTCAACAACACCCAGGGAATAACAACGATAAGCGCGGCAGGCAACATCCCGAGCCGGGCAAACACCCTCTCAACCAACACCACGCTGCTGAACCAGTTCGTGACCAATTCCACCCCGAAGGGTTTCTCGATAATAAATTCGACGATAATGAGCTCAAATCAGACCAACGGCACCGCCAATGGCGTGGTCATATCCTGGAATTCCTCAAGCGCGGTAGGCTCGCAGAACATCAGCGTGGCTACAATAAGAAAGATAACCGCAAACCAGTCATCAATAACGCCCGCTCAGCTCGGTGCACAATACGTTCTTAACTACATGCCCAACGTCTCGAGCATCAGCGTGACCACACACACCGACATTCATGCATCAGCGGTGATACACGGCAACACGGGAACGACGCATTACGTTCCATCCACGGTCACGGTGTACAGCTCAAAGAGGAACTCTGCCGTGATAAGCGTCACCAACCTGGTAAGGAACTCGAGCAATTACGTCAACACCACGAGCGCAAAGAGGATATCCCTGAACTCGATGGTCCTGGTGCCAAGCCGGAACATAACCGCGCTTGCGGCTGGCATAACGGTGTACAACAGCGTAAGCGCGTCCAACACGATAACCAGCGCCATAGCCTCCAACACCAACCTGGGCAACGTGATAGGAGTCATCGTGATAAACAGCAGCGTCAACGACTCTCTGATAAAAGCCGTCCAGTACCGGTTCAACGTGAGCAAGCGTCTGCTTACCATGGGGGGCGTTAGTCCGCAATCCGTGCGTCTTTACAGGCAAAACATCACTGCCGCGAGATGGATCGCCCTTCCGACCAATCTTACCGGATCGAATGCAACGCAGTACTTCTATTCGGCGACCTCGCCAGGATTGTCGATATATGCGATAGGATTCGGGTACCTCGAGACAAACATAACCGAGACCAACACGACGAGCCTGTTGCCAAAGATACCTTCACAGAAGTCGATAATCGATCCACTCACGCTGGTGGCCATCCTTCTGTTTGTGGTAGCGCTGGTCATCGTCTACCTTACCCTCTTCAGAAGAGAATCCAATCCTCCGGAGTACAGCGTTCCGCAGAGCAACCCGCCAAAAACCACAGAAGACGCCATCAACAATTACATCGACCAGGAGAGCCGCTAGAATGCTACACCCTCCTGTTCTCTATCCCTTCGAGTATCCTTCTCACGCTCTCGGACATGCGCCTTTGCTCGAAAACCGTCCTGTTGAGATTGTCCCTAAGGCGTACGTTTGCTCCTGCAGACAGCAATTTCTGCAGGATCTTGTCATCACTATATTTCGCGGCCAGCATCAGCGCAGTCATGCCTGTCTTGTTCTGCAGATCCATGTCTGCGCCATTGTTCAGCAGCAGGCTGAAGATGTTCCCGTTGCCATAGATTGTGGCGTGCATCAATGCGGTGTTGCCCTGGGCGTCCTTGATGTTCATGTTGGCTCCGGCGCGTATCAATGCCTCGACGAATCCTGCCTTGTCGTTCCGCACCGCCCATATCATCGCCGTGTTGCCGTGTTCGTCGACAAAATCCAGATCGGCCCCGTCATAAATCAGTTTACTGACTTTGTCAGCGTCGACATTCTGCTTTTTTAATTCTTCCATCAGCTTCTTTCCCAATCCGCTTGCCACATCCTTGTCCACATCGGATCTCTTTACGATATCATTCGGCCCAGCGGCTGGCTTGTTTACTATACCCTCTGGAGTTACATCTATTCCGCGAACGAACGCCCTCAGTTCCTCCACCCGCTGCGGCGTCATCCTTCCGTCCTTGTTTGCGCTTCTGTTCATCCACTCCTTTACTGTGACGTTTATTGCATTCCATCATGCAATAACTCTCTCATCCCAATAAGTATCAAATTGGTCAAATATATACGGCTTGCGATGCCTCCAAATTAATGGCATGAAGGTATCTATATCCTGCCCCTGGACTCGCCCGTGGAAACGCCGTTTGCCACAAGGTGCGCCACACGAATCATCTCGTAGCTCTGTGTGGCGAAGACGGCGAGGTCGTGTTTGCTCATCAGGCTCTGCAGACGGAAGCCGCTGGCTTTTTCGGTCTTTCTCTTCGCCTGCGCCCTCACGAGCGCAACCCTGCCCTTGACGTCAACATTGTCCTTCTTCGCAAAGGAATTGAGCGCATGGATCAGCTTCCTAGGATCGGGCCTTGTCCTGGTGAGTATTATCGTCTCGACTCCCATGGCCTTTTCGAGTTTCTCGACATCCACGACGTTCAGGCCCGCAATCGCCACGCCGTTCAGGACGACAAGTCCTATCTGCTCCTTGAACCTTGTCTTGCCCACCATCGAGATTATCCTTCTGGTGGCGTCGTCGCCATTCACCGCGACGCTGCCGGATATCACGCCCTCTACCGTATTTTTTTGTGCTACTATCCCTACAAGAAGCGCACGCTTCCTACCCTGTATAGGCCCGCTTGCGATTGCGACAAGCCTTGTTCCGGCTTTCAACTAATCTACTTGCTTTTCTTTGTCTTGGAGATCTGGGACTTCAAGTCAGTAAAAGCCTCATCTATGTTTCCCAATGCCTTGACCAGGTCGCTCTTGGCGCTCTTCTTGCTCTTCACCACCAGCAGCGGCTTGCCCACTTCCGGGTGGTCCTTCAGCACTCCGGCGAACTCGACGCTGTCGCTGGTGAGCAATTCCTTTGCTATCATGTCCGGCACGGTAAGGTCCGGAGCCTCGAACTCTATCTGAAGCTCCTTTCCCTCGTCCTTTTTAACGTTTATCTTCATTAAACCCCCTCGAAAAGCTTCTTTATAGCATCAGGCTTATTGTAGAGCGAGCTTATCTTCCTTGCTTCGGTGTGTCCGCAGATCTTGCACCTGAGCGTTCCCCTTCCCGCCTCAAGATCCATCTCGCCGTTGCACTGCTCGCATTTCGCATAGACGACTCCCTCTTCCATGCCCTCAAGGCTCAGGGCGTACGAATCCTTGTCGTTGTATTGGACGCTAGCGATTATTATGTCGCCAATTCCGCATGGCCTCATCGGCTTCGGCGCCTCCCTCATGTGCTCGTGCCTGCCCTCATAAGGGCCGCCGCGCCTCTGGAAGCGTCCGCCGTCGTGCACCTTCGGCATCACTATCTTCCCGTCCTTTATCGCGATGTACTCCCTGTTGTCCGTGTTGATGTTGTCTATCTTTACGAATATGACACTCTTCATGTCCCCGACGACGCTGCCCAGGACGCGCATGCCCTTCCCGACCGTCCTCACCTCTCGGCCAACCGACCTCACGCTCAGGACTCCCTCCTTGACCGTCTTCACGCCGGTTACCGTCGAATACATGACGCCTCCGTTGACGTAGGTGTTCTCCCCGGCTGCGAATTCCTCCTCTGTGCCAAGCTTTTCACCCGGCACTATTATTCCCTCGCTCATCAAATCACTCCGGTGCCGCCATCATCTTTTCCTGGATGTTCTTCATGTGGTTTATCACTTCAAGGGCCCTGTAAAGAGCTAGCAGGGTGTTGTACTTGGACCTTGTCCTTCCCCTCGAGAATGTCCACGCGTCCTTCAGCCCCGCAAGCACAAGGGCCTTCTTCACCGGGCCGCTTGCGACTATGCCAAGGCCTCTCGGCGCCGGCTTCAATATTATCTGCACGCTGCCGCACCTTCCCTCAACAGTGAAGGGTATGCTGTGCTTGGATCCGCACTCGCACTGCCACGATCCGCAGCCCAGTATTATCGGTATTACGTTGCTCTTCGCGTTCTTTATCGCGCTGTCTATCGCCGCCTTTACTTCGATGTCCTTGCCCGCGCCGACGCCTATGTGGCCGTTCATGTCCCCGACGACCGCGGTGACGCGGTACTTCATCTTCCTGTTGTTCTTCGTCATTCTCTGGACGCTGGCTATCTCTATGACCTCGTTCTTCAGGTTCGGCAGAAGAGCGTCTATGATCTCAGGCTCTTCTATCCTCCTGCCCTCGTGGAATATCTGCTCAATTGAGGTGACGGTGCCTGCCTTGACGTTCCTGCCAAGCTCTGTGCGCGGCTCCCAGTCCCCGATGTTGAACCTGACCTCCTCTTCACGCCTTTGTACGTAACGATATGCCAATTAACCACTCAATATCTTCTTCTTCACCTCCTCGAACTTCTCGGTCATCTTGCTGACGTCGAAATTCGCCTTCGCGTAGGCAGTGAACTGCGACTTGGACGCCTTCGCGAGCGCGTCACCCTTTATCGAGAAGTCGGCTATGTGCGACCCCGACAGTCTCTTAGCATCAATCTCTATGTTTGATATTATATTAATCCCACCGTCAACCGTGCCCTTCGCGGCGGCGAAGATGACAGAACCCTTCATCGGCCTGTAGAGGCCTATGTCGAGTATCAATTCCTTGCCCTTCATGCCCTTCGCCTTCTTCGCGAGCAGCAGCCCGGTCAGATAAGCAGTGGGTATGTTGCTCCTTGGCTCCCAGCCGAACGCCTTCAACTCCTTCGAGTTCGCGCTCGTGACCACCTTGTCTCCAGTGCTGTCGTACTCCGCGATCTGGACGTTTATCGCGCGGTTGCTCTTCCTGACTACAACTCTCGCCAGCCCGCCCTTCAGCATCGCTATGCGCTTCTTGTAGTTCGTCAAAGCCTTTGTCCTCCTCACTCGTCTGAGTTTTTGCATGAATATCACATGTGCCTGAGCTTGGCGAACTTCTCCTCGTCAAGAGCCACGCCCTCGCTCCTTATCCTGTTGAGCAGCGTGACCTTGTTCGGGAAGGTTCCTCCCTTCACCAGCAGATACAGCTTCTTGAACATCAGGTTGTCGATGGTCTTGTCGGCCTTGAGCGAGGCGATGACCCTGCGCTGGGCCCTTATCTTCTTCTTGTAGTCCAGCTGTCCTCTCGCCTTGAGCGTTCCTCTCCTCTTGCCCTGGCCCCTCTTCCTTCCCTGGGTTCGCTTCTTCGCGAGCTCCGCACCGTAGGCGCTGATGTTGTGCTTCATCGGGAGCGCGAACACGCTTCCGCTCTTTATCATCGCCCTAACGTCGTCCCTTGTCAGTGCCTTCTCCGCGTCCGGCACGGCTTCAGGCTTGAACCTTATCTTGGTCGCCCCTCTTCCGAGCAGCTCGCTTGCTATCCTTCTGGTAAGCTTTACACTCATCAATACACACCGTTCGTGACCTTCACTTTGTTCTTCGTCGCCAGCCCGGTTATCTCGGCGTTCTTCCTCTTGGAGACGCTCCTCGAGACCGTGACCACACAATTCTGCAGCTCCTTCCTGTCTATGAAGCCCTGCAGCTCTGCGACGTTGTGCACAAGTATCATCCGGTTGCCGTCAGCCCTGAGTCCCATCTGTGAATCCATGTTCTTGTAGCCTATGGTCGGCTCAGCTCCGGCGAAATCCTTCTTTATCCTCTTCTTGTTGTCTATGCCCCTCTGCTTCCTCCATCTGGCCTTGACTCGACTCCTGTTCTTGGCGCCGTAGTTCGGCACTTTGAAGTTCGGGTGGCTCTTTTTCTTGACAATCATGCAATCAATCTATGCTGTAGTAAATTCCGTCCTGGAACGTTCGCTCGTCCTTCTTCCTTATCTTGACCGTCTTTCTGAGGTTCGCGGCGGTCTGCGTCACATCGTCCTTGCTCGTGCCGTACAGTCTCATGTCCTGGCCCTTCACCTCGACCTTGGTGCTGCCCACAATCTTGGATATTCTCGGCGCCCTCTCTCCGATCATGTTGTTTATCCTGACCTCGCCGTTCTTGATCTCTATGCTTATCGGGAAGTGCGCGAAGACGATCTTCATCTGTATCTCATAGTGCTTTGTGACTCCCGCCATGTCATTCTTGAGTTCCTTTGCAAAGGAATTCTCGCAGTTAGAGGTCTTCTTGAGCAAGTTCTTGAACGTCTTGACGCTGTCGATCTTTACCTCCTTGCCTGCGGTCGTGACCGTGAGCATCTTCTCGTTTATGGTCCGCTTGTTCGCTCCCAAGGGCCCGGTCACGTTGATCGTGCTGCCCTGGATGTCGACTTTGACCCCCTCTGGTATGGCTATCTGTATCATAGAATCATTTCAGTAGACGTAGGCCAGCAGCCTTCCGCCGATTTTTTCCGTCTTGATGTCCTTGTTCGTCATCACTCCCTTCGAGGTGGATATGATGAGCACTCCGAAGTCCCTGCTCGGGACGTATCGCATTTCGTATTTCTGTATGGTCTTGTATGAGACTGCGAACCTCGGCTTGACAACGCCGATGCCGTTTATCTTGTTCGACAGCTTCAGCTTTATCATCTTGAATTTGCCTTCCGTGAACTCCTCGTAGTCGGTTATGTAGGATTCCTTCTTCATGACCTCGAGCACGGACTTTATCAGCTTCGTGGAGTGGAGAACGCAGCCCTCCCTTCCAATGCGCTCGTTCGTCTTTATCTGGTTTATAGCGTCAGCGAATCTATCCATACAATCAACCGTATTGCTTGAAGCCCAGCTCCGGGGCCACCTCTCGGAAGCACCTCCTGCAGACGCGAAGCCCGTGCGCCCTTATGAGTGCCCTAGAGCCTCCGCATATCCTGCACTTCCTTGTGCCCTTGCCTTTCCTCCTCTCTTCTAGTCTAACCATCATGAGCTCACAACCTCTACATCCAAATTCTTCTTCAGGAATGCGGCTATCTCCTCCGGCGATATCTTCCTGTGGGATTCCGGCACCTCCGCAACCCTTCTCTTCCTCTGCGCAACCCTCAATCCGCTCCTCATGAACGAGAGGTTGACATTCATTCCAAGCATTCCAATCTTAGGGTCGTACTTGACCCCGCTTATGTCTATGTACTCCTTTATGCCGAAGCTCACGCTGTTGTCCGTGACCTTCCTGCTGTCAATCTTGTTGCCGACCGCGTCGAAGAGCCTCTTCGCCAACTCCATCGCGTCGCTGCCCCTGACCGTGACGTAGGCGCCTATCTTCTGCCCCTGCGCTATCTTGAAGGCCGGCAGCCTGTGCTTCGCCAGCTGATCCATCGGCTTCCTCTTCGTGAGCGTCTCGATGAGCCTCCTCGCGTTGACGAGCTTCGGCTCCTCGCTGCCCGTGCCTATGTTGACTACGAGCTTGTTTATCTTCACTTCGCGCATCTTGTTCTCGGTCACTCCATTACCATCATGTTCTTTACTATCGTGATTATCTCTTTTCCGTCCTTCTGCTGTATCGTCGCAGAGTGCCTTATGTGCAGGCTCCCCTCGGTTATGTTTGTTATCTTGCCCGAAGTCCCCGCGTGGACCCCGTCGATGACTATGCACTTCGCGCCCTTCTCGAGCTTGAGCACCTTCGCCACCTCTCCCTTCGAGTTGACTATCACGGAGTCGTTCACATCGACTCCCTTGATGCCCTTTACGATGCTGCCGTCATGCAGCCTAAGCATTATGGATTCCTTCTTCGCCTTGTACTTGCCCGTGACCTTGTAGAGCATCGAGTCGTAGTCCGGCTTCTGTATCCCGACTATCTCTATCCTTGCCCGGTCGTTCACCGCTATCCTGTAGTACTTCTTCTCGTTGGCGACCTCGATTATGTCGTTCAGTCCGACCGGGTAGCTCGGCTCCCTTATCACCTTGTTGTTGACGAGTATAAGTCCTCTTCGTATGATGCGCTCAGTCTCGGTGTTGTTTGCGGGCGCGATGTCCAGCCTCTTGACCAGCATCACGAGCGATATCGATTTGTCGAGCGTGTGCCTCCCCCCGTTCGGCTTCGTCACGTAAACGCTGCCCTTCCTGCGTATGCCCAGGAACATCGGCGCACTGAGGCTTTTGAAGTGTCTAACGTTTCCTTTCTTTCCCATAAATCATCAACTCTTTTGAACAACACTGCTTTCTACTTTCTTCTCTGCATGAACGTGCGGCGCCTTTGCCGCTTCGGTCGCTGCCGGATGGAACTCCGCAGCCTCGATCGGGACTCCCTTTATCGGTTTCGCCTCCATCTGTTGCTTGAGGTTGAGCTTCGCGGCCCTGATCTTGTCATTCAAGTTAAGCGCGGTTATGTAGACGTTGTTGGCGCTTATCCCGATGCCGAACTCCTTGCCCTTCGCGTTCTTCTTCATGAGCGAATCCAAATATATCCTGCCCGTTCTGAGATTGACCCTTGAGACCTTTCCGGTCGTGCCCCTCTTGCTGCCGCTCATTATCTTGACCGTGTCTCCCTTCGATATCTGCACGGCCCTCTTCTTCAATCCGAGCCTCGTGCGCAGCTCCTTGTCCACATGGGCGTGGACGAAGTGCTGCCTCAGGTGCATCGCTGCATTGAACCTGAAGTATCTCTGTTTTCTCGGCTTGCTGCTCTCCATAATTAAACAACCCTCTCTGCTATGCCGGCCAGCTTTATGTACCTTTCGATGACCTCTCTTGCCATGGCTCCCTTGACTTCGGTGCCCACGGCGAGGTTAGAATCGGTCACAAGTATGCCCGCGTTGTCCTCGAACCTGATGCGCATGCCGTTCGGTCTCCTCATCGGCTGCCTCTGCCTTATTATCACGACCCGGACCTTCTTCTTCCTGTACTGCGGGGTTCCGGACTTGACGCTCGCCATCACGAGGTCGCCCACTCCGGTCTTCGGGTACCTTCCCTTCCTTCCGGTGCTTCTCCCCATCTTGCCTATGATCATCAATGTCTTCGCTCCGCTGTTGTCCGCGCAGGTGAGCACGGAGCCCGGAATAAGGCCCTTCGATATTTTTGTTGATAAGCCCTTCATGCGCTGCGCCTCTCTAGAACCTTAGTCACCACGAAGGACTTGGTCTTGCTGAGCCTCCTGGTGCCTGATATTATCACTGAATCGCCGACCTTCGCTGCCATGCAGTCAGGATTGTAAGCGGCTATCCTCGAATGCCTCCTCAATGAACGCTCGTACTTGTGAAGGAATATCGTGTAAGGGTGCTCGACTATCACGGTCTTCTTGGACTTGTCGCTGACTACCGTTCCAGTTATCTCGTTCCTGTGGGTCTTCAGGTTTCCATGCACCGGGCATTTTGGGTCTTTGCATTCCATGACTTCACTATTGGATCAATTTTCTCCTTCTGTAAAATTTGAACGCCTTTTCGATGCGCTCAAAAGATCTGAAGTTTATCTCTTCGCCATTGACGACATAACTGTTCTTTCCTTCGCTGAACTTGAAAGTTGATACTTTCTTCACAACCCTCTTTATTGTGCCTTTGTCGTCAAGAAATAAAAGATTCTTCGTCTCTCTTATTACCTTTCCTTTAGTTCCTATCTGCGTTCTGTCGTGGCTGCCCGTCACTTTCGCGTCCAGGCCGACGAGTTCATGCAGAACTATGTTTTTATTATTATATCCTCGCATAAATTTAAACCTTTCTTTTTGGTGCAAATACGCGACAACCGCACAGCAGCACCGCATCGGGGCACACATTCCGAAGGAAAACGCGCCTTCCGCCTATCCAATGCATTCATGGATTAGTGCCATCACTTTATTATAACCCTGTCCGAGACGTTGGTTATCCGGTCTATGTCGTACCTTATCACGTTGCCGTAATCCGTCTTGACGAATATGAACCCGAGCGTCGGGTCGACTTTGGTGACCTTGCCCACGTAGGCTCCGGTGTCGTTTATGACCTTCTTGTCCTTGACCTTCGCCCTGCTTATGACCCTCTTCCTGAGGAACGATGTGAATATCGATATGCAGTAGCCGAACACCAGGACAATCGCGCCGTAGGCCAGCAGCTGCCAGAAGTATATCTGCCCGATCAGCCAGGCGGCCGACAGGTACAGCAGCGCCACGACCATGACCATGTATCCAACATAGGTGCCGCGGGCGATTGCCATGTACCTCATTCTCTTGTTCTCAAGGTCCATTACCCTGCCTATGAGGTAAAGCGCAAGGCAGAACGGTATCAGTATGAGGAAGCCCTCTATCGCATAGGCTGCCAGTGTCAGCTGGTCATGCGTGACGGACAACGCGCTGACGTAGCTGCCATAGCTGACTATGAGGCTTATCACGAACAGAAGGATGGCGCTTATGTAGAATATAAAGCTCAGCCGGTCCATGCTGAAGCCCAGGCCCTTGAACGAGCCGAAGAGCGAATCCTCGATGCCGAAGCCCTTTATTATCAGATACACTCCTATCAACGCGACAGGAAGCTGCCAGCCCAGGCCGAAGTAGTAGCTGGCCGCGAACAGTATCAAGAGCACCGCGGGTATCCCGAAGAATATCCTTGCGTAGTGCGGCTCCTTCAACTTTTCGAAAATCGTGAAATAAGTGTTCTCAAGCGTCTCTGCCTGCTTCATCCTGACCATGTCCACGCTGTTGACCTTCAGCCTCGTCTGCAGCAACGGCAGGACCCGCGCATCGCTCTTGCCGTCAGTCACGAGCACGCAGGCGTCGCTCTTGAACCTCTCCACCATGAGCTCTATCTGCCTTGCAAGCTCCGCATCTGCCACATAGCCCTCCTTCTCGGCTCCGGTTATCGTGGCTATCGAGACCGAGTAACCATCCTTCTTCAGCTCGTCGTACTTCCTCACCGCTTCGAACATCGCGTTAGCGTCGGTGTCCTGCGGATCTGCGAGCGCCAGCTTGCCGGCTGCCATCAGGTTGTCGGCCCTGCCGGTGACCGGGCCAGTGATCCTGGTCTTCCTGTACAAATCGTTGTCCGAGTCTACTGCCAGGACAAGAATTCTCTCTGCCATCTATACCAGTATTAATAGCTGCGGGAACAGATAAAAACCTTCTCTATGCGATGGTTTTAACGGCACTAACCTGTGAAAAAATCCAAGAGAACGCATAAATATCTGATAAATCTCATGAAATCGCGATTGAATGGCAGTAGCAACAATTAACTCAAACGCAAGAATAGCCGTGGAAGTGATCCGTTCGCCAGACACCACGCCAACCCTGGTTGGCGAAAAAGCCACGATAACCCTGCCCTCTTATTTTGATGAAACGGGATGCAACAGGATCATGGCATACGCCAAAAAAGCAGCGTACATAGGATTAGATGCAAAGGACAGCTATGGCATTGTGCCAATATGGCGCTCCACCAATGTCTCAAAAGACCCCTCGAAAGCCGAATACAAGCTGATCGAGTTTGAACTAATCGCATTTTACCTGAACAAGGACGAAAAGAACGAGGCCAAGCGACCTCAATTGGTAAAAGTTGTCGATGAGATTGCGGAAGAGATCCGCAAGATAGTCGTCAAGCACAGAGATGCCTTTCACCCATCGGATTATGGGTATCTGCTCCGCTACAGCGAGGGCGGATGGTAACCCAAAATGCCCGGAAAACGACGAGAGTCGAAGGCAATCAGAAGGTATAACTATCTAATAAATCAGATGGAATTCGCGATTGAATGACCCAAGCAACAATCAACAATACGGCAAAGGCTTCACTGGAAGTGACGCGCTCATGCGTAACCTCGAACAATATCCTGAGCGAAAAGGCCGTGATAAAACTGCCAGCGGCTTCGGACGAAAAAGCCTACGACAAGACCAAGGTGTGCCTCAATGATATCGAGATATACGTCAGCAAGATAGCCTCAAAGGGCCTGAACGCCAAGAACAGGTACGATGTCATGCTCGAATTCTATGGATACCATCAGCCGGACAAATTTGAATACATCGCAGTGGACGCAAGCATGGCCCTCAAGTACGGCAAAAATTCCGCCGAGCACGTCGTCCTTCAAAAGGCTGTCGACGACATGGTCGAGGAGATAGTCAGGACGTTCGGCTGCGAGGTTGCCGCAAGGGTCTTCACAATCCCGATGCGAACTGAGGCTGAGCCCAAGGACGCCTCAGAGTCAAAGAAACACGGGTACATCCCAGCTCTAAGAGGGAACATCCTGTAGTTCGTGCAAACAGGCATTCTACACCACAGATCCAAGCCTTTTCAGTACGATGTAGACTCCGGCATAAATGGGCAGTTCCACCTCGTTGCCATCGAACGGCCCGTACTCTGCGCCGTTCATCTCGAACTTCGGCACCTTGAGCGTCTTCACCTTCACTGTCCCTTCCTTGAACGCTATCGCTTTTGTCATCGGGTCGAAGCCTTCTAGCGCCTTCAGCGATTCGACCTTCATCGCAGCCAATCCGGTATCCCCATGTATGGTGCCCGGAAGCCTTATCAGGTGGTAAACGTCGTTCACGACTCCCCTGTCTATCGATTCGCTCTGTTTTATCGCGATGCTCTTCAGCACGTTGCTCCAGAATTCCGCCTTCTTGGGTATGCTCACCTTGTCCCAGTTGCCCGTCGTTATCCCGAATATTATCTCCGGGCTCTTCCTCACCAGTATGTTGGCCGACTTCTGGTCGATGCCCAGTTCAAGCAGGCTGCTCTTGCCGTTGTTCAGCGCGCTTATTATCCCGTTGGCGAACTTGCCCCCCCAGCCAAGGTCTGTCGGTTTCGGGCCGTCAAGCCTCACACCCCTCTTGCCGAGCGCAGGGAAGAAGGCGTTGAGGTCTATGCCCTTGCCTGTTATGTAATCCGATATCTGCGTCCTGGCGTTCGAATCGAGGTTGAAGACCTTGTCGTTCACGACGTGGACATGGTAGCCGCGGTTGCCGCTGAAGTTTATGCTTATGTTGTTGAGCGAAAAGCCGAAGTCAGGAATCAGGAAGTTCTCGATCAGCGCTATGGTCTCGTCCTTTATGCCGTCGAGGCACTTGTCGCACACCCAGGAGTTGCCGTGCTCGTTCCTGCACGCAAGCCCAAGATCGTTGGCGTCAAGGTCGAAGACGAGGTCCGAGCCGATGAGCTTCTTGTTTTCCATCGGACGCCCGTCCGGCTTCTCGTAGATCGCCGACGAATATGAGACGAACGGCGGGACATTCCTGATAAGGTAATCCTTCAAGTCTTTTTCGCTCTTGAACGCGTAATGGCGGTAGGCTATCTTCCTCTCGTAGTCGCCGAAGCCGAACTCCCTCTTCTCCACGCTCACTGGCGCCAGGCCCGATGCTCTCTCGTAGTAGCCCTTCAGCAGGCTTCTTACCACCCCAAGGGATTTGATGTCGAGCACGAGAGCACCTACAGATAAATTACGCACTTCTTTAATATATTGCTTTCATTCACCGAGCACTCTTTCCATGTTCGTCACATGACTAACCCCATACCGTCATTTAAATACAGAACGGTCGATTCAATTCTACACCGGATGGATGCATGATTTCAGAAAATATCATCGTAGCCGAGGATTACGACGGCGTTTTCGTCGACGACGTAAAAATCGGGCTGAGAGCGCTCCTCCGTTCGGAAGGAAAAGCAAACCTTCCAATGCGGGTAATGTCCTTCGATGTGGTCAAGGAATTGGAATACCAGATCCTCAAAACCAAAGCCTTCTCGCGCTTCGTATTGGGTCATCTCCACACCGAAATGGCCCCTAGAATCGAGGCGCTCGAGATATTCAATGTGGCGAAGGGCTTCAATGCGAAACTTGTGCTGCTGACCTCAAATTCAAGGATAGACCTAGGTGCGTTCGAGCATGAAGTTGCCCAGCAGGGCATCATGGTGGAGGCGATCTACGTAGGAAATCCAAAGGACAAGGGCGGCGTACTCGACGCAATGTCCAGAGGAAGGAAGCTACTCTTCGAAGACGATCCCGCGGTGGCCCAGAGAGCCGCATCGTACAAGAACATCGAGGTGGGCATAGTGCGGGAGAACTACAACGGCATGGGCAGCAGGCTCATATCCGCGAATCCAAGGGTGCACCGCATGAACGACTGGAACGAGGCGATCTCGCTCGCGCGCAATTTCGCGCAATCCGGCACCAACTCAATGCAGGGCCAGAAACAGAAATCCGTATGACCACCTTTGGCAAGGAATAAAAAGGATGGCTGCCATTGCTATTCTATGCAGATTGAAGACGAGATAAAGCAGGTAATAATAATCAGGAGCGACCTCGACATGAGCCGCGGAAAATTGGTGGCCCAGGGCGCCCACGCCTCGCTTATGAGCTACTTCGAAGCCGAGAAGATGGACAAGAATCTGGTGAAGCAATGGCTCGAGGAGGGCGAGAAGAAGATTGTGCTTAAGGTGAGCGACGAAGAAGCCCTCAAGAAGTTCTACGCCGCATTCAAGTTCAAGAAGATACCCGCGGCGCTCGTGACCGATGCGGGGCTTACCGAGGTGCCTCCGGGCACGAAGACCGCGCTGGGTGTCGGCCCCTGGAGAAGCTCTGAGATAAACCAGTTCACCAGAGGAATGAAGCTGCTCTAAACGTCCATATCCAAGGCGATCGAATGGCAAAGATATTTCTATTCAGGCACGGCCAGACAACCGACAATCGCGACAAGATATTCTGCGGCTGGAGGGATCCGGACCTCACGGAAGACGGAATAAAGGAGTGCAAGCAGATAGCCGAAAAACTGAAGAACGTTGTGCCCACAAAGGCCTACACCTCCGATTTGAAGAGGGCGCAGCACACCTTATACTTGGTTCTCGGCGATAGGAAGGACAAGATCCCGATAATGATAGACCCGCGGCTAAAGGAGCGCAACTATGGCGACCTTAACGGTACGAGCAAGGTCAAGGCGGAGAAGGAACACCCGAAAGAGTACGCTCTGTGGCACCGGTCCTACGATGTCAGGCCACCAGGGGGAGAGAGCATAAAGGACGTCGAGAAGAGGGTGTTATCCTTCCTGAAGGATGTGCTTCCAACGCTGAAGAAGGACGATGTTGTCTTCATCTCGGCGCACGGGAACTCGCTCAGGCCGATAAGAAGGTACTTCGAGAAGATGAGCATAGAAGAGATGTGCTCGTTCGAGCACGTCCCTGCAAAAGTGTACGAATACGACGTGTGAGCTCAGGCGCTCTCCGCTTCCTCTATTCTTATCAGCTCGTTGTGCTTGGCGGTTCGCTCACCTCCTATCGTGCCCGTCTTTATGTATCCGATGCCCAGGCCGACGGCAAGGTGCGCTATCGTTGAATCTTCCGTTTCTCCGCTCCTGTGCGATATGACCGTCTGATAATTGTTCTTCTTCGCCATCTCAACGGTCTCAATCATGTCGCTGAGCGTCCCGATCTGGTTGGGCTTTATCAGCACCCCGTTCGCAGCGCCCATCCTTATCCCCTGCATGAGCCTCTTCTTGTTCGTGACAAAGAGATCGTCCCCGACTATTATCGTCCTCTTCCCGACCCTCTTCGTCAGTTCTGCGAAGCCCTCGAAATCATTCTCATCAAGCGGGTCCTCAAGTATCCTCACCGAGAACTTCTCGACGATGCCCGAAATGAAATCAATCTGCTCCGGAGTCGTGAGCTTCCTGCCTTTGTACTCATACATACCGTCAGAAAAGAACGACGAAGCGGCAAGGTCTATTGCGGGACCCATAGTGATTCCTGTCTTCTCGCTCGCAAAACTTATCGCATCGGAGAGCATCTGCACAGCTTCCATGTCGCCAAGTGCCGCCACCCACGCCTTCTCGTCGCCGAGGCCTATCGGATATTCAACGAAGCGCTTCTTCAGCAGCTCCCCTGTCCTTTTGTGGACGACGATGTTGGCGAACGCAGAGTCGGAATAAGTCTTGCCGAATGCAACCGAAAGGAATTCCTGCATCGTCGTACCGTTTATCGCGTGCTTCCCTCCGCCTATTATGTTCCCGACCGGATAAGGCATCTTTGCCTTCCCCTTCTTCAGCATCATCCTGTACAGCTCCATGCCCTCCGATTTCGCTGCTGCCTTCGCAACAGCCAGCGACGTGGCGATCGCTATATTGCCGCCCATAATCGCAAAATCCTCGCTGCCATCGATCTCATGAAGCAACCTGTCGAAGCCTTTCTGGTCGAGAGGGTCGCTGCCGACAATCTTCGGTATCGCAACGGACTTGAACTGCTTTATCCCGAAATCTATCCCCTCTTTCGGGTAGTCCTTGACCTCAAACGCGCCCTTGCTCGCTCCCGCAGGTGCGGCTGCTCTTCCCATGAACTTTTCGTCAACAAAAATGTCGACTTCGACTGTCGCGTTGCCTCGGGAATCGATTATCTTCCTTATCTTAGCTGAACCTATCTTTGCCATACAATGCGCCTACGATTATGATTTGCCAAAATAAGAATTTATACCTGAGTCAGCCAGCCGCTGAAGTCCTTGTTTCTTCCATGAACAACGTCATCGAAGGCCTGTGCAAGCATCTTGGTTATCGGTCCGACAACACCCGATCCTACCTTTATGCCGTCAACCTCGGTTATCGAGGTCAGCTCTGCGGCCGTACCCGAGAAGAACAGCTCGTCAGCAGTGTACAATTCCTCACGGTGCACCTGCCTCTCCTGCACCTCTATGCCCATGCTTTCAGCTAATTTTATCAGGCTGTCGCGCGTTATCCCACGGAGTATGTCCGATCCCTTGTCCGGAGTCAGAAGAACGTTGTCCCTTACAAGGAAGATGTTCTCTCCAGGCCCCTCTGCGACATAACCGTTCTGCGAAAGAAGTATCGCCTCGTCGAAGCCCATCCTCTTCGCCTCCATGCTCGCGATTATCGAATTGATGTAGTTGCCGCTCGCCTTGGCCTCGACCGGCAGTATGCTAGAATTTATCCTGTTCCATGACGATACTTTGCACCTGATGCCTGTCTGCTTTGCGAAGTATTTTCCGAAGGGCCTTGCGGCCACGAAGACGCTGACCTTTTTGCCCGAGGTGCTCAAACCTATATTGTCATCGTTGTAGAACGCGAAAGGCCTTATGTAGCATGCGCCCACCCCGTCCTTCCTTATGACGTCAAGGATGGCCTCCTTGATCTGCCTTTCAGTGTACCCACAGTTCATCGCGTGTATCTTCATGCTGTTCATGAACCTGCGCACGTGCTCGTTGAGCCTGAAGACTGCGACCCCGTTGTCGGTCTCATACGCCCTTATCCCCTCGAAGATGCCGCTGCCGTACTGCAGCGAATGGGTCATTATCGGCACCTTCGCATCCTCCGCCTTTACCATCTTGTTGTCGAGCCAAACGTATTGAGTTGGAATCTTCTTGGACATAATGACACCACCCATATATGACAGGGAAGTTTTTAAATTCTTCAGACTACCTTCGCAGTGCAAATTCGTTGCCGTTCCGCATTGCGACCGGTCTATTCTCGGCTATCATGCCGTTTATCAGTTCAGTAAGAGCTTCGCGCGTTTCCGACTTGCCGTACCTTCTGGTCATGTAATCTATCCGCAGTGTGGCATCCAGTTTGTCCTTAAGAGCAAACTCCTCGATGCTCGTGCTGCTGAACACCACCTGCTTGGAATTGATCTCGGCCTTCACTATGTCTCCGGTGATACCGATCAGGCTTCGTATGACATCCATCCTATTGCAATTCGGCGACTTTGCCATCACTGCATCAAGGTCGGACCTGAGAACGGAGACGTTTATGGTCTCCCTCATCACCGGCAATCCGATTGCTATGTCCGCGCTTTTGACGGTCGTCATGGACTGGTCGCCTCTATTTCTTTGAAAACCCTGAATGGGCTGGCCGAACGGCCAGCCAAATGTTTCTCCCATCCACCCATTTGTCACATTCCTATCACCGGTTGCTACCCATAAACCCTTCAGCATATCCATTGCCCAGGCCGCCATACGGCCCCACCCTTTGCATCAAAACCCTGCTGAAGTGTGCTAGTAAGTCGCGCCTCGAGTTCTCGAGGCCGCCGAGCTGGCTCATGCCGCTCTTCGTCAGGCTCAGCGGCTTTCCTATCTCCTCCTTCGTGGCGAACTCGACAATGCCCCTTTCTTTCAACTGGTTTAGGTTGTACCAGATGGAGCTCTTCGAGAATCCGTACTCCTCGCTGACGTAATCCACGAAGCTTGAAGCGGTGTCTATCCTGTCGGAGCCGATCTCGAGCATTATGAGCTGCTCTCGCATGCTGAGCCTCTCCTTATAGACCATCCTTGCATTTAGTATATGAGCCACATAAAACACCCAAAAAATTAAAGGATTTTTATGCAGCCCAAACATGTGGTGTGGAAGTGGAATTCATGACTCCCAACTTAATGCTGCAGCTAGCTATAGGATTTGTAAATTGATACCTAGCTTGCAGCGTTTGCATTTATTGCACCAAATGTCGGTCTCTTAAATATGTTTAATTCTTACACGCAGGTATGATATTTAAATCTTTTGTGCAAGAAATTTGCTGAATTTTCCTAGATATCGTCGACAGGCAAAAAAGCGGCGATAATCACTATCGTGCATGCAGTCAAGCGCTCGGCAGCCTCGGTATGCCTGCCCTGTTGTCGTGGTCCGGCAGCAATGCCATCCACTCCCTTGCAAGGCGTTCAGAGCCCTCTTTGGTCAAATGTTCAAGAGCTATGCCGACGCCATTCTTCAAGACATATCTCTCGTACCGTATGCCTTTGCCGTGGATGACACGGCCTTTAGTTACGATGCCAAAACTCAGTCTGGGCGATTCCCCTTCCCTTATCACATCCTCCCTATTGCGGTTAAACGTGATGGCAAACCTCGGTATCCTCTTGAGAATCTCCATTATCCTGCCTTCCTCCTTGTCGGAAGTTTCCGAGAGCAGCATGAAATCGACGTCATCTTCCTTTGCCGGGAAACCGTTCTTGCAGAAATAAGAGCCCCTGCAAAGCGCTCCGCTTATCAGATTCTCTTCGAACAACAGATCCAGGCAAGGCGTTATGTGATCCACATACGATTGGGCCTTCTCTCTGTACTCCCTTGAGACGGCCTTTTCCTTATCAAACGCATTGGCAATGGCGGCCCATTCCCGCTCTGGTCCGAAGACGAGAATGTCCGACTTCAAGAAATCATACTTCCATTGGGTATAAACTCTCGGTGGGGTTGCAAGAACCAGCAAGCCGTCTTTGATAATCCTCACATCTTCGGTCCTGTCTTCGAAGATATCATCAGTGATTAGCGGGAACCTCTCCATCAACGTCTCTGCCGCAAACCTGTCCATACTGGGGCGTTTGCTGTAGAACCAGTCCATTATCTCCTCTGGCTTGTCCACCTTTTCCGCCAGCCACTCTACGCTACGGTGAACGCTTATCCCATTCTCCTTCCGTGCATCCGCAGATCCATTATCCGACATAACATGAATCTATTCCATGCATGCAATGTCCTTGAAGTTGTGCAGCTGTGCACCGACCTCATCACCGGAGTTGAAGACCTCTATCTTTATCCTCTTCTCCTCGGCTTTTGCGAGCGTCTCCTGCATCCTCTGGTCGCCGAGAACGCTGTCGTTCACGAGCACCACCTTCGCTCTCCTTCCATCGACAGAATCACCGACGTTATCGATCCCGTAGAGCGAGCTCTTGCTCTCAAGCCCTTTTAGGAACTCCTCCATGAGCCTGAACTCCATCCGTATGCGTTCCTTCTCGAGAAGATGTTCAACTTTCTCTCCCTTCACCAGCTCGTAGATGCCGGAACGCTCCGCATTGCTGACGTTTTCGAATAACAGCTGCTTTCCCATCTTCTTCAGGATCCCAGAATTGGTCGCGTAGCTCTTTATGTCGTCCTTGGTGAAACCCGGTCCTGCGATGATGATTGTGTCGACGCGCATGTTCCTCACGGTGTCGAGCACGCCGTCGAAATATTTCTTCTCCTGCTCCTGGAAATCCTTTTGCGACATCCTCTTGCTCAGACGGCTGTACATCT
The DNA here is from genome assembly GCA_963741095.1 of uncultured Microcaldota archaeon. Classification (GTDB taxonomy): domain Archaea; phylum Micrarchaeota; class Micrarchaeia; order Micrarchaeales; family Micrarchaeaceae; genus CAIOIN01. The sequence goes on along the minus strand of CAVUGN010000001.1, from coordinate 77,503 downwards.
CGTTTCCAAACTCGATGCCATAACCAAGCATGTATGCGGGCAGCGCCTTCTCATCATCCACGACGATGAGCCCTAATCGAGGTTTCTTCGAGTCTGCAACGGCATCCCTCGCCACCTTTACGAGATAATCCGGCCATTTCGGCTTTATCAGCTCGAGCATGTCCCCCGGGGCGATGTTTAAAGTGTGGTAGCTGTTGAGTTTAACGTACTCGAGAGGCCTTCCCTCGACTATCTTGCCCAGTACCCTGAGCCTCGATGCGCTCTTGTCCAGTTCCGTCTTCTCCACGCGGAGCGTTATCATTACCTGCTTCAACTCGCCCAGGTCCCCCTCGCTCGGCCTGAAGCGCCTCTCGCTTTCGGATTTTACAAGGTCGTTCGCGAAGATTATGCGCTGCACAGTCCACAGGTCGTCAAGAGTCTCCACTTTGAGCTTGAGCGAACCCACACTCTCATAGAACTTGACAATTCTCATCGCAAACAACTCTGCTGTTAATAGTGGTTCTAGCAAGATATATATAATTGGGCATACTTTCATCATTCATCCTGCTGATAGCATGTTCATACTCGGAATAATGTCGGGACTGCTCGCAAACTCATCGACAATAATACAGAATTTTGTGACAAGCTACGGTTACCTTGCGATATTCATCCTGATGGCGCTAGAGAGCGCTTCCCTTCCAATTCCAAGCGAGGTTGTGCTGCCTCTCAGCGGCTACCTCGTCGCGAAAGGCTCTCTCGCATTCTATCCCGCATTTGCCGCTGCGATGCTCGGCGCTATAGTCGGCCTTGCGATCGATTACGCGATAGGATATTACATCGGCAAGGACATCATCTACAAGCACCTGCAGCTCTTCCGCATCAAGAAGAAGTCGCTGGACGAGTTCGACGCCTGGTTCGACAGCAACGGCATTGCCGCTGTCTTCCTCTCAAGGCTGATACCGGAAGTGAGGGCACTGATGAGCTTCCCGGCTGGATTCGCAAAGATGCCTCTGAAGGAGTTCTTCGCTTATTCGATAGCAGGCGCATTGATATGGAACCTGGTGCTGATGCTCTTCGGCCTCTATCTCCTCTCAGTGCACAGCGCAATAATCGCGATGGCCTCCATAGGGATATTCGCGATAGCGCTCTACGCGATATACAAGATAGCCATGCAGCATATGAAAGCGTAAAATCACGGAATAAAGCTCGCGCATCATCCCTTTGCTCTTTTGAAGAAAACAGGGCGAAGGTCTATGGTCCAATAATCCTCGGCCCTCTTTCATCTTTCTCATCACCCTATACTTATATCTTTCTACAATAATAGAAACATATAAATATACCCTATCTCATAAATAGAAACATGAACAAGCGGGAAACGGTGTTCAGGGCGATAGCCTGCGGCTACATCGAGGGCAAAAGAAGTTTTACGCAGCTTGCGCTGTCAAGGGAGCTCGGCACATCGCTTAGCATAATCAATGGCGCGGTGACCGACCTCAAGGGCATAAATGCGGTGCGAGTGAAGCCGCGGTCCTTCGAAGTCATAGCTCTGGACCGGCTTTTGATGTACTGGGCCACTCACAGGAACCTGAAGAAGGACATCGTTTATCAGACCCGAGTCAGCGCGCCAGTCAAGGATATAGAAAAGGGCATGCCTGATGGCGTTGCGTTTACCGGCTATACCGCTTACCGGTTCCTTTTCAAAGAGACTCCAGCGGATTACAGCGAGGTGTACCTGTACGCAACCGAGACGGGACTGAAAGAGATAAAGAGGAGGTTCGAGACAAGCGATATGGTACCAAACCTCATAGTGCTTCGTTGTGACGGCAACATGGAAAAGGCCATAGAAGGCCACAATCTCAAAGGTTCATCGGTGTGTGCTGCACAACTCTTTGTCGACCTCTGGAACATGAACCAATGGTACGCAAAAGACTTTGTCGAAGCGCTAGCGCGCAGGCTGGGAATATGACCAACTTCTGGAACAGCGAGGTGATCGAGGCGAGCTGGCGCGGGTTGCAGGACTTAAGCAAGGAGATAAAATTCGTGCTCATCGGCGGGTGGGCGGTCTACCTCTACTCCAGGCTGCAGAAATCAAAAGACATCGACATAATACTGGACTACGATGCGCTAAGGGATCTCGGAAGCAGGTACCCGCTGAACAAGAACGATCGGCTAAAAAAATACGAAATCAAGATGAATCTATACGACGTTGACATATACCTGCCAAACTATTCCATCCTTCCAATACCTCCAAAGGACATACTCTCAAAATACTCCACCAGCATTGAAGGATTTTGCGTGCCCACCGCCGAAGTGCTTACGGCACTGAAGCTCGGCGCGGCGCTAGACCGGGGCAAGAGCGCAAAAGGCGAAAAGGATGCGATAGACATACTCGGACTGCTATTTTACTCCGGATTGAGCATATCCAACCTGAAAAAGGTGCTCCTGGAATACAAACTTTTACCGTATATGGACGTCCTGCTATCGACTCTTGTCAACTTCGACAGAAGGAACCTCAATTACCTGAACCTGAACGAGAATAGCTTCTCCAAACTCAAACATAGGTATATGGAAGAGATAAAAAAGTCTATGTGAACGGTATTTAGCGACGAAGCGCATCAAGAAGAAGTGATTACCTTTTCCTGTACTCGAAATAGCTTGTTACCTCGCCGTACTTGCTGCCCATGCTCTTCGATATGTAATCCGCGACGTTCTCCGTCCCGTTTATTCCGGAAACCCTCGCCTTCACCATGAAGCCGTACTCCCCTTCTGTCAGGAATACGCCGTCAACGTGCTTCAGTCCTATCAGCTTGAGGGCGAGCTCCTCAGCATTCACGTTCAATCTTGGTTTTATGAAATAGAATTTGTGCATCGCGTTCCTTCTTACTTTGTTGTTCATATCACATTCACCGCAATGATTGCTACAGCCGCTATTATTGCAATAACCGAAAGGACAAAAAACGCAAAATGCAGGTGAGTCATCATCATAGGATCAGTTCTGGATAGGGAAAGGGTGGAATCGCGGAGTAGGGAAAAAGACAAAACAAGCTGTGCATCTCAATTCCTTAGTGCCGTCTTCCAGTGTGTGGTAAGAATGGTTGAAAACAGCCTTATATGAAATAGCGCCGCTTCTCCCTTCAAAGGACTTCCCTCGAAGACCCATATCCTCCACAATTCCACCCGTATGATATTATGAACTTTGTTGTATTTATCTATGCGCAAGGTAAATTTTCTTATTTTATCTCGAAATATCTAAAAAATCCTTCATAATATACAAATATTAGTTATTCATATACGTTGTTCGATAAGAATTAAACGTTGTAAAAAAGGAAGTATTTAAATATTATATAAGTTGTTAGTTATAGTATGCAATATGTCCCGCGAAGCGTTGTAGAAACATTTCAAAAGATGAAGAAAGAAAGTTCATTCTATATCGCACTCAAAGTCATAAGAGGAAAGTATTTCTACGTCTATAAAGAGAAAGGCGAATGGGATAAAATAAACAAACGCCAACGAATTATCTCAAATTACCTCGGCAAAATAACCAAAGAAGGTATCTTCGTCAAAAAATCCGAACAGATACAAACTGAATTAGAAAAGGCAGAATCACTTATCGTAGCACATGGTGGCAAAGTAGAGCTACCGCATAACGGTCAAACAGCAGTCCATTTCATCGAAGAACAGGCAATAATGCCTGACGAAGTGGACAAGATGCTCTTAACAGTATTAAGCATGAATGCTAAAGCTGACCTCTCATACTGGGGCCAACAATTAAAGCTCAAGGGCTCTACGGTGTATTCGCATGTCAAGCAGTTGGAACAAAAATACGGGATAAGATATTTTGCAGAGTTGGATGTGGGCAAACTTGGCTACCTCAACTATATGGCATTAATCAAATTTGGTAACGAAAAACCTCCGATAGATCAACTCAAAGCAATTCTAGAAAATGAGCCGAGAGTGCAATTTTCGATTGCTACTGTAGGAATGTATGATTTAGTAATACATTTTCTAGCCGAAAACAATGATATCGCAGCAGATTTTGTATATCGACTGAGAAATCACGAAGTTCTTCGTACCTACCCTTCGACATGGTATATATCCCCCCTGTATATGGGTTATGGCTGTTTCCCAATTAGAGAAAAGTTCTTCGAACTTTTAAAAGATAAAATTTGGATTAAAACAAAAGATAATCTTCAACGACTTCCAGGTCAATTGACCCAAAAACAGTATTATGTGTTGATGGAACTTAGCAGAAATGGTGTCAAAGAATTCTCAGAAATAGATAAAAAATACGCATTCGGAGGCGAAGGCGCGGGATATGTTTACCACAGGCTAAAAGACGACGGGATAATAAAACGGATAACTATTACGATGAACAAACTCCCAACGAAATATTTAGCTTTGATAACAATGAGTAAACTCGATAGTAAAAAATTTGCCGAGTCAAGGCGTGAACTAATGCTAGATATACTCAAGAAAAACCCCCTTGGTGTCGATAAATATGCTTTGGTAGCCGATTCAGGAATTCCAGACGGGGTAGTATTTATACATAGCGTTTATGCCACTGAAAACCTTAATGGAATTGAAGAATCATTACAAAAAAGTGTTGCCGGAACTGCAATAAATTCGCTTGTGGCTACAGACGTATTATGTGGTGCAGTTTGCCATAGAATATTCGACAAAACCTACACCAATCAATACAAAATATTGATCAGAGACCACGGTGTAAAAGAAATACCACAACACAATTATGATAAAACAGAAAGAATATCAAACAATAAAAATGCTGACATTAAGAATTAGACAAACACGAAAACTATTATCCCTATCAACCGCACGATCCTTCCATAATCTCACTATCCAAACTTCTCTAGCAACCTTTAAATGCCTTTTGTAGTTGCACACAAACACGTACAATCTTGTACGTACCACATAACTACATTCCGTCTCCCATAATCTCAACCACTAGTTTCCATCTCCAGTTCCTCCTTTCATAATCTCACTGCATCACCTTCTCTGGAAAGCTTTAAACGCCTTCTGTAGCAACGTGTTAACAACGATATTTATAATCATTAAGCACGTTATGTGAAGCAAGGTGTAAACTTGAGCATAATGGAGGAACTGCACAAAACCAGCATCCGCGTCTCGGACATAGCGTCGCAGTACTGGTGCGAACGGCAGATGGAGTATAACTATAGGTACGGCAAGAAGATAACCGCAGCGATAAAGGCTGGGACCTCGCTTCACGAGGAGCTTGAGGGCGAGGTCAATGTTCCTATCATACTGCAGCCCACCGGCTATGCCGACTTCCTCTACAAGAGCCTTTACACCAGCTACATGGCGCTCTGCGCCCTGAAGAAGAACAAGAAAACGCGAGAGGTGCAGCTCTATGGCTCAATATCAGGCTACAAAGTTGTCGGCAAAATCGACCAACTAGACATAAAGGACGGGAAAGTCCTCATTTTTGAGGATAAAACAAGGGCCAACAACAAGATACCGTCAAGCTCGCAGATAACCACCCACCGCGTGCAGATAATGGTCTACAAGAAGCTTGTCGATGACATAGTGAGCGGCGAATACGCTGTGACCAACTTCACCAATGCCTACCACACCACCCTGATGAAGCTTACCCCGGAGTTCATAAGGCAACTTGACGCGATTGGCGTTGAGAAGCCGATACAAAACATAAACTCAATCGCAGGCCGCTTCTTCCAGGAATTCAAGAGCATCGGCACCGTAAGCGACATGCTCTGCATAAAGTACATAGACCAGTTCACTGGCAAGGAGATAGACCTCCACAAGTTCGATTACGATCCGAAGGAGATGCAAGACATAATAAAGTATATTATGAAATATTGGAGCGGCGAAAGAAAATCGCTGCCCGTGCCAGAGGAAGAGAAATGGAAATGCTCATACTGTGCATTCTACGGCAAGGAATGCAAGGTGTGGTGGCCGCAAAGCGTGCTTTGAATGCTTAACAAAGAGCAACTGAGGAGCGAATTTTCCAAGACGCCCAACAAGTACTACGTAACGGAGACGTTCAAGAAAGAGGGATTCGAGAGGAAGACGTGCAAACTGTGCGGGAAGAGCTTCTGGACCGTCGACAATGAAAGGGAACTTTGCGGCGACCCAGCGCATGAGCCATACTCCTTCATAAAGGATAAGCCGAAGAGCGTAGAATACATCGAATTCTGGAACAAGTTCTCCAATTTCTTCAAGAAGGAAGGCCATGCGATCGTTGACAGCTATCCGGTCGTCAGCAGGTGGAGGCAGGATCTTTACTTTACGATCGCCGGCATACAGGACTTCCAGCGCATAGAGGGTGGGAAGATGAATTTCGAGTACCCAGCCAATCCGCTTGTCGTGCCGCAGATATGCATGCGCTTCAACGACATATCCAACGTCGGCATCACCGGCCGTCACTTCACCTCGTTCATGATGGCCAATCAGACGGTGTTCAACTACCCCAAGGAGGGGTACTGGCGCGATCGGACCATCGAATTGAATTTCAAGTTCCTTACGGAGGTGCTGGGAATCGACAAGAAGGATATGACTTACATCGAGGACGTCTGGGCCATGGGCGACTTCTCTGAATTCGGCCCCAGCCTGGAGTTCTTTTCGAAAGGGCTGGAGCTTGGCAACAACGTTTTCACGCAGTTCGAGTACTTCAACGGCAAGACAAGGGAGCTCAGCAGCAAGGTCGTGGACGTGGGCTGGGGCTTCGAACGTCTACTGTGGTACCACTGCGGCACGCAAACCGCTTACGATGCGGTCTTCAAGAAGGAGCTAGACTACATACACCACAGCACCGGCATCAAGCATGACGTTAAGGCGTATTCAAAGATAGCGGGCAGCTTCGGCCTCATGAACATGGACGAGATGTCTGACATCGATGCGTTCGAGAAGAAGCTGCTGCAGAAGGCAGGCATGTCGGAAAGCGATTACATGAATGTAATAAAGCCGATGCAGGCCGCGTACGCGATAGCCGACCACACGAGGACGCTGCTGTTCGCGATAAGCGACGGCGCGCTGCCGAGCAATGTCGGAGGGGGCTACAACCTGCGAATCATACTCAGAAGGATATTCGACCTCGCCAGCCAGTACGGGTTGAACATGGACCTCATGAAAATAATCGAGATGCACTCCAAAGATCTCTCGGGGCTCTACAGCCATGTGGGCGAGAGCCTGAACGAGATAAACGACGTTATCGAAGTGGAAAGGAAGAGATACGAGAACAGCAAGGCAGCGGCGCAGAAGATAGTCAACATGGTCATAGAGAAGCATGAGCCATTGACTCCGGAGCGCGTGAGGACTTTGTACGAAAGCAACGGCATTACGCCAGATTTCATAAAATCCATAGCAGAATCGAAGAAGGTAAAGATCGACATACCTGAACAATCATACAACGAGCTCGTCAAGGGAGATTTCACAGAGAAGAGAAAGGAACCAAAGGTCGCCGGCATCGATGTCACCGGTATCCCCTCTACAACCAAGCTGTTCTATAGCGATGTTCATGAATCAGATTCCAAGGTGCTGCTCGTTTCGGGCAACATGGTCGTATTGGACAGGACGCCGTTCTATGCTGAGAGCGGAGGCCAGGAAGCGGATACCGGTTCAATAGAGGGCGTCGGTGTCAAGGACGTACAGAGCACCGGCGGTGTCATAGTGCACACTCTGGTCAAGCCCGCGCCGTTCAAGAAGGGCCAGTCAGTCCATTGCATAATTGACGGAGAACGCAGAATGAGGCTGGTGGCGCATCACACGGCAACGCACCTGGTCAGCGCAGCGGCAAGAGCCGTTTTGGGCAAGCACGCCTGGCAGGAAGGGGCGAAGAAATCCTACGACAAAGCCCACATAGACATAGCGCACTACGAGAAGCTTAGCGACAAGCAGATCGAGGAGATAGAGAGCAAGGCAAATTCGTACATAATGAATGGCATAAAGGTCAGCGCAGAGGAGATGGACCGGAAGGAGGCGGAAGCGAAGTTCGGCTTCTCAATCTACCAGGGCCACGGCACCCCGTCTGGGAAGCTCAGGATAATCCAGATAAGGGACCTGAAGGGCAACCTCATAGACGCTGAGGCTTGTGGAGGCCTCCATCTCGGCGGCAAGGAATCAGAAATAGGCATAATAAAAATAATACGCTCATCGAGAATCCATGACGGGATAAACAGGATAGAGTTCGTGGCGGGTCCGGCTGCGCTGGAGCACGTGATAGGCATGGAGCACAGCATAGACAACCTTGCGAAGCTTACCGGAGTCGACAGGGATAAGCTGGAACCGGGGCTGTCAGCAAAGATGAAGGAACTGGGATTGTACAAATACAGCTATGAGTCTATGGAGGACCAGCTCAGCGGCTACATCGCAAAGGAGCTAGCCGAGGAGCGCGACGACGAGCTAGTCAAAGAGCTCGACTACGAGAGGAGTCTGCTCAGGAAGATAGCAACGAAATTCGCTGACGCGAAGCCTAAGGGGGCAATACTGCTCTACAACAAGCGTTCGGAAGTAGTCGCAGTCTCCGGTAGCGAATCCGAAGAGGACGCGCTCGAATTCGCAAAAGAGGAGGCAAAGAGGCAAGACATGGCATTCAAGGGCGGCGGTTCAAAGAGGATAGCGGAAGGAAGACTTGAGGCAAAGGCGTGATCCGTTGTACGAGAATCTCTATTCCATAGTGATTTACCCGCTAATCTACATATTCGCGGCCTATGCTGCGAACGGGGCTCCTGTAATATTCGGCGGCGGAAGGCCCCTCGACCTTAACAAGAGATTTAGGAAGAAGAGGATATTCGGCAACAGCAAGACGATAAAGGGAGTCGTGGCAGGCATAATCGTGGGATTGATAGTCGGGATCGTTGAGGGCCAAGTCCTTCCATACCTGCTCTATACCTCAATAGCACTGTCGCTGGGCGCGATATTCGGGGACCTGCTGGGCAGCTTCATGAAGAGACAGGCGGGCATGGCGCCCGGCACCAACGTTCCGTTGCTCGATCAGTACGGCTTCTTCTTCTTCGCGCTGCTCTTTGCGTTTCCGCTGGGCCATCTGCCGACACTCTACGGCTTCCTCTTCCTCCTACTGCTGACGGGCCCGTTGCACCTGATCGCAAACATCTGCGCGAACGCGCTCCGGCTCAAGAAGGTTCCCTGGTAGTTCTCTGCAGGCAACCCGGCAACAGCAAGCTTAAAAGCTTTATCAGAAAATATTGAAAGGAATCCCATGAATGAGATGTTCCCGCTGAACACAGGCATAACAGAGCTTCGAAGCCTAATCAAACTCGCTAAGGACAACGGGAATTCCATAGAGTTGTCAAAGGTCGCGGAAGAGACGAAGAAGGGGATCGATGTCCTACTGCCGCTTGTCGACGCATGCAGGATGCTGGGGCTCTGCACCGTCAATGAAGGCTCCATACAACTAACAGAGTACGGCATCAACCTGACGGCCGGGAACATGCGCAACGAGCTCTCAAGGCAGCTATCAAAGATAGAGCCATTCAAGCACGTTCTAGAGATAGTGGGTCTGCAGAAACGCGTCAGCACCAGCAAGCTCGCGGATCTTCTCAGCGGCGCAGGCATAACGCTTTACACTGAAAAATCGGTCGACGCAGAGCTCCTCAAGATGCTGCTGCTGAAATGGGCGGTAAGGTTGAGGATGCTGTCCTACGACGTGAGCAACGACACCTGGTCGATACCGTAACAAGCCTCTATTTCGTCAGCACCTTGTAGACATAATCCACAAGGTCCATGAACCTCTTGTCCCTCCTGCTCCTCGGGTACTTCCAATCGATCGTCTTTATCTCCTTGACGCGCGAGGGCTTGTTAGACAGGATCACTATCTTGTCAGACATCTCCACCGCCTCTTCGACGTTATGGGTGACCATCACGACCGTATTCACGGATATGTCCTTGCTCTTGAGCATGTGCATTATGTCCGTCCTCAGCGTCTCTGCCGTCAGCTCGTCCACGGAACTGAAGGGCTCATCCATCAATAGCACCCTCGGCTCGGAGGCTATCGCGCGCGCCACTCCTATGCGCTGCTTCATGCCCCCGCTGAGCATGTTCGGATAAGAATTCTCGAATCCGTCAAGCTTGAACTGCGCCAGCAGCTTCTTTGCCGCTGCGGTCTTCCTCTCTTCGCTCATGTTTGCCGCAGAAAGGCCGATTTTCACGTTCTCAAGGTTCGTGAGCCACGGCAGCAGGCCGAAGTCCTGGAAGACGAACGATATCTCCTTTATCGGCCCCTCGACCCGCCTGCCTTTGTAAAGGACCTCGCCCGTATCCGGCTTTATCAGACCCGCCATTATCCTGAGAAGCGTGCTCTTGCCGCAGCCGGACGGACCTATCAGCGAGACGAACTGGTTGAGCTGGCTGGAGAACGAGATGTCCTCCATTATCCTCAATTCCCCGAAGCTGTAAGAAACATCCTCTACATCGATAATGTCCATCATAGCACCTTTTCTTACTTGTACACCTTCGCAACGCTGTTGTATGCCCTCTTCCACAGCAGCCTGTTTATCAGTACAATCATCACAGTCATGTTTATCAATGCCAGCGCCATCAGCCAGTAGTGCCCCGCAGCAAGCTCGACGTTCAGGAATTTACCCATTCCTACCTTCACCGAAGTCAGCACCGTGCCGTTCAGTGTTGCCGCAGAGTTGGCCACAGCCGTGCTGCCTGCAATCGTGGTGGTGTTCATTGCAACCGGCGCCTTGAAATACTCGGCCACTATGCTTGCGTTCCATTCAGCGCCTATGCAGGTCACTGCGCCGGTTATCAATCCCGGCACTATCGCCTTAAGGTAGATCGACTTCCATGCTTTTATTCCCTTCACCCCAAACACCTCCTTCGCCTCCAACACGCTGTTCTGTATCGCATTCCTGTTCGACATTATGCCAAATATCACGTACCACAGGCCGCTGAGGACGAAAATGACAAAGGCCACGAGCTCGTTGTGGTACGGCGATTTCTGCAGGCCAAGGACTATGAGCGGCAGCAGTATCGTCGCGGGTATGGATGCCAGCACCTGGAACAGCGTGACGTAGGCGTTCCTGTGCTTCGCCATGAAGACGAGGTAGACGCTGACGGGCACGGATATCGCAAGTATCACAGCGAAGGCCAGCCAGATCCTTGCGAACGACGCGCCAAGCGCCAAAAGCACCTCGTACTCGTAGCCGAAATCCTTGACAGTGATGATTCCGATGCTGTAAAGCGAAATGAGCAGGAGGGCGACCATCCCAACCGCCAAGAGGGTGTAGCCGCGCCTGTCCAGCAGGTGCTTTCCCGTCTTCGCCTTCGTCATGTTCTCGTTTCTCGCCGCGTAGTTGATGCGCGGCCTGTGTTTCAGTTCGATGTTGAAGACATGCCAGTGCACCCGCAGCAGCCTGGGCGTCTTGAACCGGTGTATGAAATTTGACAGCCTGTGCTTCCTCTGCTTCTGGTCGCCGTAAGGCGAGAAGATAGGTCTCCAAGCGGCGCGAAGAGCAGCGCCCTTGTCAGGATTACAAAGATTATGAATACGCCGATGCCGAGCGCGTACTCGAGGTAATTGCCCGACAGCGCGAGGTTCGTGAGTGCGACTCCTATGCCGTACTTGACCGTGTAGGTGCTGTTCGCGGTGGAGAAGATCTCGCTAGTGACGAGGTAAAAGAGCCCGATAGACCATGAGAGCATCGCCTGCTCCACGACCTTTGGCATGCTCGCAGGCAGCCATATCCTTCTTATCCTTCCCAGCGCGCCCATCCTGTACACCTCAGATACCTCTGAGATCTCAAGCGGCAACGTCTTGACCGCCTCGAAGGCCCCGAAGATGATGTTCCAGACCATGCTCGTTATTATGAGGAATATGACCGCCGCGTTTATCCCCACGTAGCCGGGCACGGTCGCGACGATGACGTATATGACGAAAGGGAAGAAGGCGAGTATCGGCAGCGTTTGCAGAATGTCGATTATCGGCATTATGACCTTCTCGGCCCATTCCCTGCGCGCCGCGTATATGCCTATCCCGAGCCCCAGAAGGATGGAGATGAGCAGCGCGACGAGCATCCTCAGCCATGAGAACGATATATCGACAAGTAGCGATACCACAAAGTCGAGTATAGCCATATTATGGCTACAACAATAAGGCTTTTATCAGTGACGTAACGCCGCACTAAACGAGAGAATCGCATCACTTCGCATCGATTCTCCGCGCGAACATGAGGCCCACCAAGTGATGCGAATGCGATATCGTGTTGGGCCTGTCGTGCCTTACTTCGAACCCGGCCTCTCGCAGCCTCGCCTCCAGATTCCTGTAGCCGTCGTGGTACTCTATCATCATGCGCTTGAACTTCCTGAGCGTTGCCGTCTTCGCCTTCAGTATCGCCGGGTACTCATAACCTTCGCAGTCCATCTTCAGCACCGCATCCTCTTTGCAGTACCTCTCCACTATCGTATCGAGCGAGAGCATGGGCACTCTCTTGCCGCTTTTCACTTTCTCCAATCTGCTGCCCGAATTGCTCCTGAGCCCATCGTCAAGCGTCATGTGCGTGTCCTTGCCGTCGCATCCTGCGTTTATCATGGTGATCTTGCCGCCCAGCCCGTTAGTGCTGATGTTGCGCACAGCCTTCCTGTAGGCGTAAGGGTAAGGCTCAAAGGCGTAGGTGTGTTTTGCGCCGTTCATGACAAAGTATACCGCGGAATCCCCGACGTTGGCGCCTACGTCGATGACGGTGTTGCCCTTGGCCTCTAGGCGCTTGTAAGCATCGCTCCAGAACTGCTCGCCTATCAGGCTTATCGCGTCAATGAGCTGCGCGTTTCCTTCGTAAAAGAACCTGAGTATTTTTCCCTTGTAAGAGAATTCCACAAAATCCTTCCTTATCTTCACCCTCTTGTAGACATCCGAATTCTCAAGCAGTTTCATGCTGCCTGTGTCCCTCCAGAACCTGTCGTAGTCGGCGTAGCTGCCTATCCAGACCTTCTTGTCCTTCTCGCCCCTCACCTTGAGGTAGAACGACGACACCAATCCGAGATGGAAGAGCGCAACGGTGTACCAGTTCTTAGCGACCATCATTATGTGTGGCAGCTCCTTCGATCCGCCGTAGACGCCGAACAGATAATCTATAACGCCGTAGTTCATTCCATCATCGCAAAACGCGCCAGAATACGCACTCCCACTGACGTTATAGTACTGGGTACCCCCAATTAAATAGCTTTCCGTCTATTCCCTAAGATATGCGGTCTTTTTAAATTTGTACAGACAATAACAGCCGAATCAACAACATCAAATGTGCATCTTCCATGGACAACGCCATCACGAACCTTGACACGCTTGGCATGTACTTCAATTCGCTGTCAGCTGCAAGCTGGCCGGAGTTCATGTACTTCTTCATGCTGAACAAAGCCGGAATCGCATTGCCCGACCGGACCTACGAGGTCGAGACCAAGGACGGGCTCAAGATAATAATGCGGCAGAACAAGCTCGCGGACATGGAGACATTCCTCGAGATATTCCTCGGGCAGCCCTACTTCAGCAGGCTGCCGAAGAGCGTGCGCAACAGGGCCAAGCCTACCGTCTTGGACATAGGCGCGCACATAGGCCTGTTCTCGCTCTACGCCTGCAGCGCGCTGAAGATGCCGAAGGTCTACGCTTACGAGCCGGACATGAGCAACTTCAACCTGATGAAGGAGAACATAAGGGCGAACAAGCTCGCCGGAAGGATAGTCCCGCTGAATCTTGCCGTGGGCGGCACCCGGGGCAAGGTGAAGCTCTACACGAGCAAAAGCTCAGTCTCGTTCTCCACGGTCAGGGCGGGCAACGACGCCCGCGGGAGAGAGGGATACAAGCTCGTCACGAGCACAACGATGAGCGCGATACTGAAGAAGGTGGGCCATGTCGACATACTCAAGATGGATTCCGAGGGCAGCGAATGGGGCATGATAAAAGAGATGCGCGACAAGGATTTCGACGTAGATTACATCTGCATGGAGTACCACGAAGTGGGCGGCAGGAAGAGGGGCGAGATGGCCGATTTCCTGAAGAAGAAGGGATTCGAGATCGAGCTCAGGGACAAGGATCTCAACAGGGGGAGCGGGATAATATTCGCAACGAAGGCCTGATCATCCGTTCAGGGCGCAGCATCTGGCGCACGCCGGGAACAGTTTCCGTTTGTAAAGCTCTTCCCTGAACTTGCCCGCCTTTTCGCCGTTCCACATCTCCTTTATGCTGGTCTCCCTCACGTTGCCGAGCTTGAAGTCGGCTATCCATTCGTCCGGGCAGAAGACGACGCTGCCGTCCGCCTTTATCTGCACCGAATCCCAGGCCATCAGGCAGCGATCCCTTTTCATGAAAAGCAGGTCGGTGTAATACTTCTTTATCTGTTCCTTCGTGAGCCTCGGGTGTATGAACACCGGTTTTTTGTACTTCGTGCCTTCGACCTTGATTATCTCATCGGCCAGCTTCTCCAGATAGTCCGGCTCCGGGGTCGAGATGATGTGCGAATCTACTCCCGTCTCATTCGCGTCGAATATCTGCTTGAGCACTTTCTTGTGCGCTTCTGCATGCTCCTTATCGGTGAACCAGAGGTGCTGCATCCTTACCGCATCGACGCCGACATCGTCTTGCAGGTACCTTATCAGCGGGTCTATGCTGCCGACTATCCATGGCGAGAACGTGGTGTTGGTCTTGATGGCCGGATATATCGAGTCGCCCCTCAATTCGAGCAGGCGCCTTATGGTTCTGGCAGTCTTGTCGAACATCCCCTGGCCGCGTATCTTGTCGTGTATCTCCTTGGGCCCGTCTATCGAGAAGTTGATCGTCAGGTTCTTTATCTTCGCAAGCCTCTGCAGCTTGTCTTCGGCGAGTATCGTCCCGTTGTCGTTCGTGATGACCGACATGCCTTTTTTGGTTATGTACTCGATTATGTCGACAGTATCGTCCCTTATGAACGGCTCACCTCCCGATAGGTATATGGAAGGCTTCCACTCCTCCAATTGGTCGACCACGTTGAATATCTCTTTTGTCGTGAGCTCGTTGGCGACTAGCGGATGCTTCTCCTTCATCAGCTTGAACGCTATTCCGTTCTCGCCCCACCACCAGCACATGCTGCACCTTAGGTTGCACCGCACCGTCAGCTCTATGACTGCGCCATTCATCTTCCCGGCCTTGCGCCTGTCCCCGAACCGCATCCTCGCTTCCGAAGAGAGCTGGCTGGGCAACGCTAGGGTCTGCAGGCCGTAATCCCAAAGATCAGGACTTATGCTATGCAGCTTCATTCCCAGCTTGTACAGGTTTGGGTGCGAACCGCTGTCTAGTCTCAATAGATCACAAGCGGTATAAATATGCTTTTAACCTTTTTATTCTTATCTATAATCGACGTGTTTCCAATGCAAAAACTCTCGGTTTTGATATTCTCGCGGGACGAGGTCGAGAAAACCCTAGGCCTGGTCAACGACCTTTACGATGTCGCCGATGACATAGTGCTCATGGACTCGAGCAACAAGGCGAACAGAAACAGGCTGCACGCGGCAAAAAAGAGCCAGAAACTGGGCAAGCTGCAGATATTCTACGTCGTCTCGCTCGCCCCTCTGGAAGCGTTGAGAATGTACGCCTTCAAGAAATGCAGATTTTCATGGGTCCTGCTCATCGACACCGACGAGCGGCTGAACACCGCTCTCAAGTCCAAGATAAAGAGCATAATAGGCGATGCGAAATGCAGCGCCTTTGCCATCAAGAGGTACGAGGATGTGGCCAAGGGCAAGAGAACCGGGTTCTATACCTGGCAGATAAGGCTCTTCAGGAAGGAGCTGGTCGAGTTCAAGGGCTTCCTTCACGAGCAGGCCACTGTCAAGGGCACGACCGAGAAGCTCGATGATAGATACTCAATGGACCACGTGGCTGAGCTGAAGACGATTAACTACGGAGAAGAATACCAGAAGATGCTGAAGCTGGACAGGCTGTCGTACGGGCTGTACAACAAGCGCGTCATGGACTACGTCTCGAAGCTGCTGATGCCCAAGAGCAGGAGCGTGGACAAGACCCTCCTAGGCGGCGTGATAAACTCGCTCATGCTCGGCTATGAGACCGTGATAATGAAGAAACAGGACGAGGAGATAAGCAACTTCGACTATTTCATGTATTACACCCTGCTGGATCTGGGCTATGCGCTCAAGCGGCAGAACATAAAGAGCGTGATGCGCGCATTGCAGAAAGAGACCGTCTACCTCAAAAGAGTCAACGAATGGAGGAAGGAGCCCGACGCGGACGAGATGTTCGAGATATCCAAGATAATAAACAAGACCGGCGTTGTCAAGTACCTTGGCCTTGACAAGGAGGCGACCATACAAAAGCTTAACAGGAAATACGGCAACAGGAAGCCGAACGGCGACCTGCTGATAGAGCTTATAAAAGAGGAGTACGAGAAGCAGAGAAAGAAATGAGTTGATATGGAAACCAAAAGGGCGCCCAAGAAAAGGCTCACGATGATACTCAACACGCTCCAGTCATTCGGGGGTGGCGAGCGCTGGGCGTTGGAAACGGCAGAGCGAATCAAAAAGGATTTCGACATCACCATCGTCAATCCAGTCTCACGGAGCGACAACATCAGGATATCGAAACAGGAGCTGCTCAGGACCTACGACCTCAAGGGCATAGACATAGTGGATGTGGAATGCTACGGGGTGAAGACGAAGCTGAAGAACACCGGCAGGTTCACCATGCGCATGCCGAAGCCCAGGGAGTTGTCAAAGCTGAAGAGCGCGATAGTGGATTCGGACATAGTCTACGACATAACCCTCAACCCTGTGCTCATATCATACTCGTTGCTGCTTTCAAGGGTCTACAGAAAACGGTTCATACTCGGGATGCACAACCCCGAGTTCCTAATGGAGAAAAAGGGCGGAGACAGCGGTCCCGTGCTGAACATGGTGCAGAAATTCCTGCTCAAGCGGGTGAAGGAGGTGCACGCGCTCACCGAAACGCAGGTGCACATGCTGCACAGGCTGAACTACAAGGGAAAAGTCTATCACATCCCGCATTTCCTCTACTTCGAGTCCGCAAAACCCAATGCGGCAAACAAAGAATTCGTATGCCTCTTTGTGGGAAGGTTAGCGGTGCTGCAGAAAGGGATCGACCTTCTGGAAACGATAATAGGGAAGACGCTCAAGAAGAACGGGCAGATCAAGTTCCGAATCATCGGCTCCAAGGACGACGGCGAAACGATCGTCAGGGGGCTGGAGCGCAAATACCGCGGCAACGTATCATGGCGCGGCTTCGTCTCGGACGCGTCGCTGAAGAACGAGTACAAGAGGTCAAGCCTCTTCATCCTGCCCTCAAGGTACGAGACGACGGGCCTGTCGCTCCTGGAGGCGCAGAGCTACGGCATACCTGCCGTGGCATTTGACGTGTCCGGCCCGAACGAGATAATCAAGGCCGGCGCCCAGGGCACGCTGGTAAAGCCTTTCGACGTAGACGCGTTCTCAGAGGCGATACTGACCCTCTTCAAATCGCACGAGAAGGACGGCAAGGCATACCTTGACAGGAAACTCAAAATCTATAAACTCATAAAGGACAGGTATAGCGAGAAGAAGTTCATATCGAAGTTCACGGACATGCTGAACCAGTGAGCCAATGCGCACAATGATAATCACGCACAGGAACAACCTGAGCAAGGAGGTCGCGCCGGGTAACGGCACCTTCACCACGGAGCTGCTCAGCAGGATGGACAAGCGCGTCTCGCTGAGCTACATGCCGTACACCAACGTTGCCACCGCGCTGCTCGATTCCTACAGGATAAGATTCACCGGGATGGCAAAATCGGTCGACATAATACACGACATAGACGGAGGATCACTCATCTCGCTGAGCAGGGAGATGAGCAAGAAATTCATATTCACGATGCACAGCCTGAGCAGCTTCATGACAAAGGACATACTGCTCATACAGAAGGGCGACCACAGCATAAGCGAGGACATATGGATAAAGCTGGGGCAGTACAGCACGCAGTACAAGATGGAGCGCGCTGCCGCGATCATAGCGGTCTCATCGAACGTCAAGCAGCTCATGATCGATTTCGCGGACGTCGACCGCGACAAGATATTCGTGGTCAATCACGGGGTCACCCCGGAATACAAGCCGATGGGCTTGAGCCACGACAAGTTCGTCATCGGCACGCTGAGCGGGATGTCGCCCAACAAGGATCCCAGGTTCCTGATAAACGCGTTCATTGCATTCAATAACATGCTCGGCAAGAAGGAGCAGGGCAACGTAGAGCTCCAGCTGCACGGGAAGCCTGGCACGAAGCACCTTATGCAGGAGATAATGAGCATCGCGAAGGATCACAGCAACATAAAAATGATGGGACCGGTGAAGCAGGAGAATAAAGTCAGGATGTACAACTCCTTCGACGTCTTCGCCTTCCCGAGCTTCGCAGAGACCTTCGGCATACCGATAATAGAGGCGCAGGCTTGCGGTCTACCAGTGATAATAAACGGCAACGGCATAGTGCCGGGCGAAGTGAGCAAGCACTGCATGAGGGCCTACACAGACGAGGAGATGGCCGACATGTTCTACAATCTCTACAAGAAAGGCTACGACAAAACAGCAATGAAAGAATCAGCCAGCTACGCGCAGGGCTTCACATGGGACAAGGCCGCCGAAGAGACAATGAAAGTGTACGAAAAAGTAATTTCTGGTGGATAAAAGAAGCTCAATTTTTGGGTTTGTCCTGGTCTTTGTCGAACAAATAGAATCTGACGTAATCCGTCAGGAACTTCGGCGTCCTCTTCCATTTCTTCAGCACATGAGTGACTTTCTCTGTCGATGTGAGGTTGACCGACCAGTTCGCCATGTTCCAGAAGGATGCCACGTACTCCCTTGTCCATTCCGGCGTCTGTATGTTCGCCTCAAGCGGTGTGATCCTTGCCGGATCGGTCTTAGGGTCGAAGTAGCCGTTCTCGACCGCCAGTTTGTAGAGCCTTGTGCCGTAAAGCGGAGCCGCTATCGCGATTCCAGTGTGAGCGGCTCCTTTCTTCCTCAGCCTCTTTGCGAATTTTATCGTCTGCTCCATCTCCGCCTTTGTCTCGCCGGGCAGGCCTATTATGAAAGCCGCATCGACGATTATGCCGTTCTTGGAGAAGAGCTCCACCGCCTTCTCGACATCCTCGAGCTTCATCCTCTTGTCTATCACTTCGTTGACCACTCTCTGTGAGCCAGATTCGGGGGCAACGAAGACCCTCTTGCATCCTGATGCCTTCATCTTCTTGATTGTTGCGTCATCGACCCTGTCGGCCCTCAGGCCGTTCGATGCCGACCATGTTATCTTCAACCCCTTTGCGACTATCATGTCGCAGATCTTCTGGAACCTCTCTATGTTCCAGCTCATGTTGTCGTCCTCTATGTTGAAGTGCCTTATGCCGAACTTGTAGTAATCCCTTTCCATCTCCAAGAGCACGTTCTCCGGGCTCCTGGGCCTGAAGAGCCTGCCCATTGTCAAGTGTATGGAGCAGAAGACGCAGTTCATCGGACAGCCCCTGCTCGTTATGATTGAGGTCCACCTGTCGTTGTAAGTGTATCTCTTCCTCTGGCTGTTGCCGGCAGCCTGAGTCTCAAAATATTTGTCCAGCGGCAGCAGCTCTATGGCAGGGAACGGAAGCGAATCAAGATCTCTTATGAGTTCTCGCTCAGGGGTTATTTTTATCTCGCCGTTTTCTTTGTAAGCTATGCCCTTGATATCCTTCAGATCCTCGTTCTTCGAGAGTTTTTCAAATAGCTCCGCAACCGTTCGTTCGCCCTCACCCATCACGACTATGTCGACACCGCCGCCCTCGAGCGTCTCCTTCGGCGTCACAGTGACGTGCATGCCTCCGACAATGATGGGTACCGAAGGAAGTTTCTCCTTTATTGCTTTCAATATCCCTAACGCGTTTGTCGAATTGAAGGTGAACACTATGGTCATGCAGATTGCATCCGGATGCAGGTCGACCGCGCGCTTGACTATCTCGTCCTTCTGCAGCCCGGCATAATAGAAATCACCCGTTTTGCTTAGGGTTCCTTCAGCATTTGCATCAAGGAACAGCACCTCGTTGTTTTTCTGCAGCACCGCGGCTACGTACGCCAGCCCTAGCGGCATATGGCAGTACGGCACGCCCCACCCGGTCGGGGAGAGTATTGAAGGATTGATGCAGAGTATCCTCATTGGATCGTTACCTAAAACAATGACGCACTTAACACGACTATTATGGTTAGAACATAGCAAATTAATAATACTAAGCCCGCCCCAGCATAAGATATAAAGTATGTTAAGCCCCTATACTAAATTGTCGGGGTGAATGTGCACGCACAGTCTCGGCTTTGAGGCTGCGCAAAGGCATTTCACATCCTGATCGGATGGCGCTTGCGCGCCGGAATGATACAATGAAGATCGCGCTGATCGGCTCTACTGGGCTGCTGAGATGCCCCACCCCTCTATTTGAACGCATAGATAGGGCGAACGGCATAGACGCAAAGGGCGTCGTTTTCGGCAGGATACCCTTCTTCGAGCTGCAGACCCTTATGATGGACCTTTCCGGCTACGACATCGTGCATAACATGTCAGATTTCCCTACCTTCTGCAGGCTCAACAGCAAACAGGTGTTTGTCACCACCGCGCACGAGATGCAGCCGGTGCTCTACCCAGAGCTTAACACCGTAAACCGCTACACCGTCAGGGACAGGCTCTGGCAGATAATAAAGGAGAAGTACGGCACGAAGGCGATGATAAAATCGGATTACGTCATCGCGAACTCGAAGCTGACCGCATCAGGGGTCGTGGCAGCCGGTATGCCGAAGGACCGCGTCTTCGCGACCCCGTTCGGGATCGAGAAGGAGTTCCTGAGGAAGCCGCTCAGCGCGCATAAAAAAGGGAAGAAGTTCAAGGTGGGCACTGTGGCGACGATGTCCGCTCACAAGAACACCTTCTTCTCGATAGACTCCTTCAGGAAGGTCAAGGGCGACGATTTCGAATTCGAGTTCTGGGGCGGCTCCAACTACCCGTTGAACGTCGTCGAGCAGAGGATAAACGGAGACAAGCGGATAAAGCTCAAGGGATTCGCCCCCGAGAGGGAACTGGTCAACGTCTACGATTCGTTCGACGTGCTCGCGTTCCCGAGCCTCTTCGAAGGATTCGGCATACCCATCATAGAGGGCAAGGCAAGGGGCCTTCCAGTGATAATATACAAACGCGGGCATTACGACAGCGATGTCAAGAAGTACTGCTTCGAGGCGGAGGACGAGGACGACATGGCCGCCATAATAGAAAGGCTTAAGGAGAACGGCTACAACGAGAAGACAAGGAAGAAGGCTCTCGAGGATGCAAGGCAGTACACCTGGGAAAGGACCGCGAAACTTACAATCGAAGCTTACAGAAAGATGATATGATGGCTGAAGAACACGAAGTGTTGGACTTTTTCTTCAGGTCACTCATGCCCAAATTCAGGAACAACTACTTCTACTACAAGACTAAGGCGGAAGCACTCACTGAGATATTCATCGCCGATGCGTACAGGTTCTTCGTCGAGGATCTGGACCCGCACACGATAGTTATGGACATCGAGGCGTACATCGGGGACACCGCGGTGTACTTCGCGCGCCAGAAGAACGTCGATTTCGTCTATTCCTACGACCCGTACGAGAACAACTACAACGAGATAATCAAGAACGCGGCGCTGGCGGGGGTCTCCGACAAGGTAGAGCCCCTGAGGCTCGCAATAGCGACATCCGAGGCGGACCTCGCGGAGAATGCGAAGCAGTCCGGCGTCTACTACTCGGTCGGGAACTACCACGGGCGCAGAGTGGAATACACGACGCTGAAGATGGAGCTCGACAGGATAAAGGCCAAGCACCCCGGCAAGCCGATAGCGATAAAGTGCGATATCGAAGGGCTGGAGTTCAAGGTCTTCAACAACGACCTCGATCTGACGGGCGTGGCAAGGCTTGCAATCGAGTACCACGTTCTGAAGGGAGACCCGCTGATAAAGCTGCTGACCGACAAGGGTTATGAAGTAAAGACGATCTACCAGCGCGAAAAGACCGGAATGATTTACGCCTTCAAGAAGGCTTCTGACCACCCTATGGTGCCCAAATGAGCGCATACTCGAGCATTTATAAAACGTTTTCTGGCCATGGCCTTGGCAAGAATCCGTTGGTGCTGAAAGTAATGCACGCCTATCTCAACTTTACATTACGGAATCCCATATTGGTCAACAATTCATTTTACATGTACCTCGATAGCCAGTATGGCAATACCCTGATGATCGACAAGACCTACGAGCCAGATGGGACAGCTGCCATAAATTCGGCAATCAAAGCGGACTGGACCGCGCTGGATCTTGGCGCGAACATAGGCTACTTTACCCTGCTGATGGCCCAGAAGTGCAAGAAAGTCTATGCCTTCGAGCCTTCGAATTCCGCTTTCGGAATGCTGCAGAAGAACGTCAAGCTGAACAAGCTGCAGGACAAGGTGGCATTAGAGAACAAGGCGGTAGGAAGCAAGAGCAGCAAGATGAAACTGTACCATGAACCGCTTGGCAGCGGGGGCAACAGTTTTGTCAATATTGCAGGCGGCGATTCCGAGGATGTAGACTGCGTAAGCCTCGACGAATATTTCAAGGACAAAGAAAAACCGGACATAATAAAGATGGATGTGGAGGGCTGGGAAGAGGATGCAATACTCGGCGGCAAAGAAGTATTCGAGCACGCACAGTTCATAATGTTTGAGAACAACGTCACGCTCCTGGTCGCACGGAACAAAAAAGGCACGGAAGCCATGGACCTGTTGAAGAGCTTCGGTTTCGAGATAACCAAGATAGACGGCGGCAACATGAGCCAGAAAGACAGGGAGAAGTACTCTTCATATTTATCCTTGGAAGGGAACTATTATGCTAAGAAGATAAAACAGGTTTGATTGATATCTGAAATTGTGATGGGATGCCGAAACAAAAAAGGCTGCTCGTGACCGGCGGTGCCGGCTTCATAGGACGAAGCATCGCCGCGAAGGCGCTGAGCCTTGGGTATGATATTGTCACTCTGGACAAACAGGAGAACGCCGTTAACGGCGTCACCTTCATCAAGGGAGACATAAGAGACAAGGCCACGGTGGAAAAGGCGATGAAAGGCGTCGATTACGTGATTCATCTTGCGGCGGTCACTGCGAACCTGCAGTTCGACGCTGACCTCAAGGGCTCTTATGACGTCAATGTGAACGGCTTCATGAATGTCATAGAGGCCGCGCGTCTTAACGGCATCAAGAAGTTCGTCTACGCATCGAGCTCCGCAGTCTACACTGATCATTTTTCCGAGGATAAGGCCATAGATGCGATAAACAGGGGCAACCACTACGCGAAATCGAAGATCATCAATGAGATGCAGGCGAGCTCATATCAGGATCTCTATGGACTTCCGACTGTGGGCATGAGGTTCTTCAATGTTTACGGCCCCGGAGAGAATGAGAAAGGCAATTACGCAAGCATACCAATGATTTTCCTGCGGTACAAGCAGAAAGGCGAAAAAATCACGATATATGGGGACGGTACGCAGGCAAGGGACACGATAAACGTCAACGATGTCGCGGCCATCGCGCTGATGCTCCTCGAAAAGGGCACGCATCGGGTGTACAACATCGGCACCGGCGTTGCGACTCCATACAACAAGATAGCGGACATGTTCAAGCAGGAAAAGGTTTACGTCAAGAACCCCGTCTCGCCATATCAGCTCCTGACAAAAGCGGACACCACAAGGCTGAAGAGCGTGATAGGCGACTACAAATTCATACCTCTCGAAGAGGGCGTAAGAAAATTGGCAGAACAATACGGCGTGAAGCTGTGATTGGACCAATTCAAAAGGCATAGCGAGATGATCATGCAATCAATCAAGGAAAAACTGGACAATGGGGTGAAAGTCCTCAGAAGCGCGCCCAATCTGGCAAACAAATACCGGATGATGATACGAGAGGGCCTCATCTTCAAAGAGATATTCATCCAGCAGCCCTATCTCGAGCTGTACGAAAAAATTAGGCCGAACACGACGCTGATAGACATAGGCGCCTACTTTGGCGAAACCGCGGTGTACTTTGCGCAGAATCCTCACGTCAAAAAAATAATCGCCTACGAACTCGTCCCAAACTCCTTCGAAAAAGCAAGAGAGAACATAAAAATGTCCCCCTTTGAGGGCAAGATAGAGTTGTACAACATCGGACTTTCATCAACTTCGGGAACAATGATGCTAAGCAAATCCTTCATGGGTGGGATAAGCGCACAGATGGATAACGTACCCAGTAGGGGTGGCAAGCGCGTTACCATAACCACTCTACCAAAAGTTCTTGCCGGACTCAAGAACGTCGCAATAAAGTGCGATGCAGAAGGTGTTGAACGCGACCTGTTCGATAACACCGATATGAAAAACGTCTACGCAATCATGATTGAATGCCATAACTGCAAGAAGAAGGTCAGCAAGGTGCTCACATCAAAAGGATTCAAGATTCACGATCCGTATCCTAAACTGCAGACGGGCATAATGTACGCGCAAAAACGCAACAACGCAAATCAACGGTGAGAATCGAAATGTCCTTTTACGAGATAATGCACAAGCAGATAAGCAAGCTGGGGCTGAACAGGTTTCGGTGGTTCGGAGAGATAAGGAAGCGCACCATCCCTCTATTGAACGACCTGAGCAAGCCAATAAAGATAAACGACTCCTTCTACATGTTCACCGACAGCTATGACACATTGGATCTGCTCGCAAACAGGACATATGAGCCGCAGCAGACAAAATTCTTTAACGAGAACGCAAAGAAGGGCGACGATGCAATAGCGCTCGATATCGGAGCAAACATCGGATACTTCTCCCTACTGTTTGCGGAGAAGTGCAAGAAAGTCTATTCCTTCGAACCAGAAGCAGCCAACTATAAGTTGCTCTCGAGAAACATAAAACTGAACGGCTTTGAGGACAAGATAGTTGCAGAGCGGATGGCATTATCCGACAAGAAAGCAAATCTCCAGCTTGAGCTGCAGCCGTACAACAAAGGCGCGCACCATGTCACGGACCAAAAGACCGGGAAAAACATACAAGAGATAAAAGCAGTTTCGCTTAACGAATATTTCAAGGGCAAGCGCAAGCCGGATTACATAAAGATGGATGTGGAAGGGTATGAGAACATGGTGATAAAAGGGGGCATGGACGTGTTCAAGGCAGCAAAGCTGATCGTATTCGAAGACACGACCGGAAAAGCGAGAAAGCTGATAGCGGCAATGGGATTCGAGGTAAAGCCCTTCGACAACGCGAACTTCTACGCCAAGAAGCGCTAACGGGATCGGATAATCAAAGAAGAAGTTTCAGTCCTCGAGGCTTATTATCCTGCTTCCTGAGGGCTCGAAGTCGAATGGCACCGGCTTGAGTTCAGGCAGCGCATCTATGATCTTTTTGTGGTTCTCCGGATCCGCGAAGAACATCAGGAAGCCTCCTCCGCCCGCGCCTATCAGCTTACCGCCAATCGCCCCCGCCTTCTGCGCCCTCTCGTACTGCCCGTCTATTATGGGGTCGCTTATGTCCGTGCTGAGCGACTTCTTGAGCAGCCAGTTCTCATGCATCATCTTGCCGACGTCATGCCACTTGCCCTCGGCGATCATGTCGTACATCTCGTAAGCGTAATCCCTCATTTTGTTGTAAGCCTCTACATGGTCCTTGACGACATCGCTCTGCTTCTTCAGTATCTGCTCGGTGTGGTGTTCCCTCCCGGTGTGCATGAGCAGCAGATGGTCCCTGAACTTCTCTTTCGTCTCCTGGTCCATCACCAAAGACTTGACCACTGTCTCGCCGTCCTTGCCGAATTCGAAGAAACGCATGCCTCCAAAAGCCGCTATGTACTGGTCCTGCTTGCCCGACGATCCCTTAAGCATCTCCAGCTCTATCTTCGTAGCTTCTTCTGCAAGCTGCTTCGGCGACGCAAGCTCGCCCTTCCACGCGTGCAATGCATTAAGCACTCCGACAAGGAAGCTGTAGCTCGAGCCGAGCCCCAATCCGCCGACAACCGCAGGCACGTCAGCCATGCTCGTTATGTCCACTCCGCCAGTTATCCCTAGTAGCTTGAGCGCCTCCCTGACCGTCGGGTGTTCTATCTTGTTGACATCGTTGACCTTCTCTATCTTGGAATAGCTGACTCTTATCAGGTTGTCGAAGTTCTTGTGTATTATAACGTAGATGTACTTGTCTATCGCGCAGTTGGTGACCGCTCCAGGCCCGTATCTCTTGTAATAGGCAGGCAGGTCTGTGCCCCCGCCCACGAAGGTTATCCTGAGCGGCGTCTTCGATATTATCATCGACTTGGTCTTGTCCGTATCGATCGGTTTGTCATCCTTCATGGAATCCAACGTATACCTAGTAAATCACAGCACACATATAAAGTTTATGCGTTCGTGCCGGCCTCTCAATCAGGGCAGCAGTCGCAAATCGGATTCGAAGTGCCTTTTATCATGCTCTCCCTGAATTTCTGGTAGCCCTCGCCGTTCCATATCTCCGCGAAGCTTGTTTTGTTTATGTTGCCGAAATTTATTATTTCCGGATTGTATCTCATGCAGCATGGGGTGATATGCCCGTCCGCAGCCATCGAAAAAGTGTCAAAAGGGCCCCTGCAGATCGGTTTTACCTTCCTGTACGGGCTGTAAGACAGGACTTTATCGGTGTTCTTCAGCCTCTCCCTTAATTGATCGATGCTTGCGAGAATCTCATTGTGCATCTTCCTGCCCTCGCGCACAAAACTAGCCATCTCCGCATACTCCGGCTCTCCCGGCGTGTAAAAATTCGCAACTTCGCCTATGCCTATCTCATCAACTCCGGTTTCCATGCAGATGTCTGCAAGTTTCGGTATCTCTTTGTAGTTCAAGTGCGAGGCGATGAAATTGATGCGCAAGGACATGTCGCGCCCCTGCTCCTTTCTCATCCGGTTTATCTTGCTTATGCCCTCTTTTGTTTTTTCGAAGTTGCTGCCCACACGTATCCTCTCGAAGGTCTCCTTCTCAGCCGCATCGAAACTGACCACGAGCACGTTGAACTGAATCGCCAGATTCGCATACTTGTCTATGTGCAGCAGGGAGCCGTTCGTGAATGTCGTCAGGTCTATGCTCCTTTTCTTGGCGATGTCTATGATCTCCTGCAGATTCTGTGCCATGAGCGTTTCGCCATAACCCACGAGCGTGAGTCGCTTGACATTCGGATTCTGGTCAAGGACATGCTCGAAACGTTCGGGCGTCAGATTGAGATTCAGGCGGTTCTTCATGCTCACCCTGCCGCAGGTGATGCATTTGAAATTGCACTGCGTAGTGACCTCTATCTGGGCTGATGTCGGGAGCGGCATGATCTTCCTTTTCGGCCTGGACATGCCGTTCAGGAAATTTACCATCGGCATCACTCCGCCGAACAGGTTTTTGTATCTCCTGAATAGCGCATATGTGCTTCTGTTAACGCTTTTTTTGTCCTGGTTAGCCACATCCATCATCGTTATTTTTTCCTCATTGTATTTATGATGCTCAAGACCCTCCTCGGTTCGGCAAGCACCTGTTTGATCCCGAACTCGAAGAGCGGTATCCAACCGGCGTTCTTCTGGGATTCATAAACTATCTTAAACACCATCCTTTGTAAGTCCGGAAGAGAGTGTTCGTAAGTGTAAATCGGGATCGGCTTATCCGTCAACCAATAATCATCGGTTATGAATCCCTGCGCCTTCGCGATGCGATAGATCTCCGTGTTGGGATATAGTTCCAGTATCGCAACGCTGCGGGCCACACATTTTATCCTCTTCAATAACGCTATTGTCTCATTTATCGTCTCGTTGCTCTCCGAAGGCAATCCTATCATAAGATATGGGTCGGGTATTATCCCGACTTTCCTGGTGAGGTCGAATGCCGTGATTATTTGTGCGCTCGTTATGTACTTCTTCATCTCCTGCAGCATCCTGTCCGAGCCCGATTCCACGCCGTAAGCTATCTCGGTGCAGCCCGCTTTCTTAAGCCATTCCAGCATCTCCATAGAGATGGGCGTCACTCGCGCCTGGCAGGTCCATTTGACCTTGATGCCCCTGTTTATGATCTCCTTGCAGATGTTGATGGCACGATTGTTGTCCAAAGTGAAGGCGTCATCAAGGAACAAGATTGTGTCTATGTTCGGGAATCTCTTCTTCACGGATTCTATCTCGTCCACTACGTTCTTCGGTGACCTTGTCCTCCATATCTTCCAGTAGCTTGTCGTTGAACAGAACACGCACCTTCCCGCGCAGCCCCTGCTCGTTATCATGTAGAGCGTTTTCGACTTGTCGGTCAGGAAAACATCGTGCTTCGGGAAGGGCACGTCATCAAGTTTCGTCATCTCCGGCGCGGGAGTCACCGCGATGTTGCCGTTCTCGTCCATGTACGCTATGCCTTTGACATCCTTCAAGGCCTTCTTGTCGAATATGCTCTCGACCAACGGAGTGACCACGTTCTCCCCCTCGCCAAGGCAGATCGCCTCGATGGGAAAGTTCTTCAGCAACTGTTCGTAGAGCACGCTGCAATGCACTCCACCTGCGATTATTTTCGTTTCCGGCGCGAAGCTCTTTATCCTCTTGATAAGGTCAAACGAAGCGGTGCGGTTCATCGACAATATGCTGAAGCCGATGACGTTCGGCTTCTCTTCCTTGACCATCCTGATGAACTCCTCCTCAACCTTGTCCATCTCCGCGTTGAAATAATCGAACAGCTTTGTCTCGTGCTTCGCATTCTCTAGGATAGCGCCAAGATAAGCGATGCCCAGCGGATAGGGCCTATGCTGGAGCTTCTGAGTGTCCGAAGGAGCGCTTACCAAAAATACCTTCATTCTATAACCCAATTTCCAAAATCAATCTCATGAACGCGGATGCGTCCACCTGCCCTTCCTCCCGCATCATCATTTTCTCAAAGAAATATATATACCTTGCCCAATGACAAGGAATCACAATCACTTGCGGCCCTTTCTCGCGTAGAAATTCATCGAGTCTATCGGCTGCACTTCGAATCCCATGTCCCTGAACTGTTGCAGGAACTTCGGGCCCAGGTTGTTCTCAAAGAACACGTGCTTCGCGTTTGCGAATGTCTTCCTTCCGCCTGCCAGGACATCCGCCTCTGCTCCGTCGACATCCATGACTATTATGTCCGGCTGCGGCTTCCCTTTGAAAAGCTCGTCCAGCTTAACCCGCTTGACCGACGTCGTCTCCATTATGTCATCCCCGACGGGCGCCTTGAATTTTATGTTCCCCGAAGCCTTCCCAAGGGCGAAGTTGTACGGTATTATCTTTCCCTTCAGCTTGTTCGCCTCTATGTTCTTCTCAAGGATCTTGTAGAACTGAAGGCTCGGCTCCACGGCGTAGACCTTGCTGCACTTCTGGGCCATCAGCAGGGAATAGTACCCCATGTTGGCTCCAATGTTCAATCCCACCATGCGTTCCTTCAGGACGCGATTCACGCTTGCAGTCTCCACGGGTTCGTAAGTCTTGTTTATCAATATGTTGAGCGGCTGGTGCTCCTCGATGAACATGTAGAACGACTTGTTCACGAGTATCGGCTGCCTTATCAAGCGGTTGGAAACGAACCTCCTTGCGCTTCTAACCACTGGATGTTTCGTTATCCCCGATCTGGCGATCCGATTGTATAATCCGCTGAACATAATCCTTATTTGCACGCCAAACCTTTTATGCTTTTATAAGCGCGAATCCACATCCGATTCTACCAGTTCTTCCTTGCCTTTTCCAGCTTTTCCGGGGTGTCTATAGAGAAGGACTTCGCCCTCGTGAGTAGCCCTGCAGGTTGATGTCCTGTGCAGAGTTCTGCAGGAAATCCTGCTCGAAAGAGAACCGCTTCCTGTCCGGCAGCAGGTTGAATACCTTCGTGTTCAATATGTACTTTCCGGCGTTTGTGAGGTCGCTCATCTCCTCCGGCGCAGAATCATGCACTGGCTTCTCTATGAATTTCGTAACCCTTGTGCCCTTGAGGAAGGCAACGCCTCTGCCGATCACCTCCTTCTTCCTCTTGAGCGCCATGGTTATCAATGCATCCTTCTCCTTGTGGAAGCAGTACATCTTCTTTATGTCGAACTTGAACACCGCGTCTCCATACACAAGGAATATGTCGCCGTTGTACCTGCTTCGTATCCTCTTGAGCGATAGCTTCAATCCTCCGCCGGTGCCCAGCGACTCCTTCTCGACCAC
The DNA here is from genome assembly GCA_963741095.1 of uncultured Microcaldota archaeon. Lineage (GTDB taxonomy): Archaea > Micrarchaeota > Micrarchaeia > Micrarchaeales > Micrarchaeaceae > CAIOIN01. The sequence goes on along the minus strand of CAVUGN010000001.1, from coordinate 47,318 downwards.
GTAGCTTATCCTCGCGTCGAGCCCCGCGTTGTCGAGATACTTGATTATCATGCCTGCCTTGTACCCTATCGATATCACGATGTCCTTTATGCCGTTCCTGATGAGCTCGTCCACTATGCGCTCTATTATGGGTTTCCCGTTTATCGGCACGAGAGGCTTAGGTATCCTGTAAGTCAACGGCCTCAGCCGGACCCCTCTGCCGCCGGCGAGTATCAGCGCAATCTTCGGTACCTCGTTCTTCATGCTGCAAAACCCTGTCAAGGCGCATAAACCGCGGAGTGCTGGCTTGTCGAGGCGTTTGCGCTCCTGAACGCTATAACGTGCGCGAGCATCAGGTGCAAGGTCCTCTATCCTGTACATCGAATTGTCCGGCACTATGAACGATATCTTTGCTATCTTCGCGAGCTCGCCGCCGTCCATGCCGGTGAGGCCTATCGTGCTGGCGCCGATGCTGTTCGCGTATTTCACCGCCCTTAATATGTTCTTCGAGTTGCCGCTGCCGCTTATCGCTATCAGCGCATCGTTCTCCGTCATGAAGCTCTTCAACTGCTCCTCGAATATGGCATCATAAGACAGGTCATTCGCCCATGCCATCATGGTCGGTACGTTATCGGTCAAAGAGACCGCTTTGAAGCCGCGTTTGTCCGACCTGCTCACCGTCTTCGTCAGATCGCCAGCCATGTGCCCTGCAGTGGATGCGCTGCCTCCGTTGCCTATCAGGTATATCGTGCCGCCTCTGTCCCTGGTCGCGGCCAGCATGCTCGCAATCTCTTCGATGATTCCATCCTGCTCCTTCATCTTTTTAAGTACCTTTATGCTGCCTTCGATGTATCCTTTTGCATCATCGATGTCGCCGTATTTGTAGATAAGATCACCAGAAGTCTATGCCCGTAGCACATATATAAATGTTGTGTGGATACTCACAAGCCATTTTCTCTGTTTTGTATCAACTTCAGAGCTTCGTCAAGGCTGTGCACCTCGTAGTCCGGGGTCACGAGCTTCCTCAATTCATCGCTTATGTGGCCCTTGTCCCTGCCATGCTCCCAGTTGAGCAGTATTGTGGTCTTGGCTTTCGGACCTATCCCCATAGACTTGAGTACCGTATTGTAATAATTGTCCAGGGTCTGCACTTCCCTTATCATGTCTCCGACAAGATAGAAATCGACATTCCTTACGTTCAACTTGAAATTCTCCACAACCTTCTTCACAAGTCCCGGTTTAGGCTTCCTGCAGTCGCAGTCGGAATCCTTGCCGTGCATGCACACCTCTATGACGAAATTATCCGGTATTATGCCTGCTTCTGTTGCCTTCTCCTTTAGGATACAATTCATTGCGTCAAGATCCGTTACCGACAGCTTTCCTTCAGCGACGCCTGGTTGGTTGGTCACGATGCCGACCCTGAAGTTATCACCGCTCAACCTTTTCAGAGAGCTTACAACTCCAGGCACCAATCTGAACATCGACAGTTTCTGCACCCCTTCTGCATCCACGTCGTTTAGCACACCGTCGCGGTCGAGCAGCACCAGTGCTATTCTGTCTCTACCCTTTCCGTCATTTACCTCAGCAGAATCAGTATCCTTGGCAAGCATCTCTTTTCCTGAAGCCATCATATCCTTCTATTGCTTCGATATCATGTCGTGCAATTGCTCTCCCATCAGATGTGCGAGTACCGGGTGCATGCCCTCGACCTGTGGCGTGGAATTCGCCGGGACCACTATGCACACATCTGCTGCTGTACGCAGTACTCCTCCGTCAAAACCTGCAAGGCCGACGACCTTGCCGCCGTTGTCCTTCGCGTACTTTACCGCTTTCAATAGGTTTTGCGACCAAAGGCCGGCCTTGTCGCTGCCGGATCCGCCGTGCACGCTGATAGCGATCAAAACATCCCCCTTCCTGAAGAAATTGCGCAGCTGGTCGCTGTACACCTCGCTCCAGCCGTTGTCGTTGGTGAGCGCACTGACCAGCGGTATGTTGTCGACAAGCGCATGGGCCCTGAACCTCCTCTCCGCCTTTTCAGAAACCCATTTGTTAAGGTCGCTGGCGAAGTGCGTAGCCGTAGAAGCCGACCCGCCGTTGCCTATGATGAATATCTGCTTGTCGTCCTTCCAAGCCTCGTAGAGTATCTGTATGGACCTGTCCACGCTATCGGTGTCTATCCTCTTCGCAATCTCGCTCACCTCGGCGAGGTAAGAACGTGTGTGTTTTCCATCTATCATTTTTTCACCTCATATGCTGTTCGCTCTACACGTTGTAGACCGTCTTGCTTCCCTCAAAATCGAACTTGAAATCGAACTGCGTCAGTCCCTCTTTTCCCAAGGCCTCTCCGATGCGCTGCTTGTCGCCCTCGCAGTAGACCATCAGGAAGCCTCCGCCGCCAGCGCCGATTATTTTTCCGCCTATCGCTCCGTTCTCCCTGGCGATGGCGTACCAGCGGTCTATGTCGTCAGAGCTCATGTTGTCCGTGACTCCGCGCTTGACCATCCAGTGCTCGTGCAGCAGCTCTCCGAACCTTCTCAGGTTTCCTGACTGAAGAGCCTTCTTGCTCTCCAATCCTATGCGCTTTATCGCGTGCATCTTCTCCATAGCATCGGTGTTCGGATCTGATATCCTCTCCTGCTGCTTCGAGAGCACGGCGCTCGATTTCCTGGTTATCCCAGTGTAGAACATCATTATGTTCTTCTCGAGCTCAGCAACGGTGTTGTCGTCAAGGTTCAGCTCCTCGACAGTGACCTTGCCCTCTCTGTCAATGCTGTAAGCGTTTATGCCTCCGAAGCTCGCTGCGTATTCGTCCTGCTTGCCCGACGGCTCGTGGAGCCTGTTCATCGCTATGTCGCATGCTTCCTCCGCTATCTCCGCGGGGCTCTTCTGCACGTTCTGGTAAGCGTAAAGCGCCTTCAACAGGCCCACCGAGAAGCTCCCAGAGGACCCCAACCCGGCCTCTGCCGGGATGTCTGCCAAGGAAACAATCTCGATGCCCTCCTTGATGCCGAACTTCCTCAAGACCTCCCTGACGACTGGATGCTCCAGCTCTTCCGCGCTCATGACATTCTCAGTCTTCGAGTAGCTGAACTTCAATCCGGGCATGAAGCGCTTGTGTATCGTCACGTAGATGTACTTGTTTATCGCAGCGGAGATGAAGAAGCCTTCGTACTCCTTGTAATATGATGGGAGATCCGTGCCGCCGCCGCCCAAGGATATCCTGAACGGAGTCCTTGAAACCGCGTGCGGGTTCGCCTGTATGAAACCCTGCCACGCATCGTCGAACTCCTTTATCGTCTCTTCCGTCCTCTGATGGAAGGGCATCTGCGTGAGTATCTTCGTGGGTATAGTGAGGATGTGCGCGCCCGCCGCGATCGACTGGCTGACGTCCTCTGGCTTCCTTATGCTCCCGACTATCAGCTGCGTGCCGATGCCGTTCTCCTTCACGAATGCGGCGTAGTCCTTTATTATCCTGACCGGGTCTTCTCCAGCGTCCTTCGCCCTGTTGTAGAACAACGAGACGTAAGTCGCCCCTGCCTTCGTTGCCAGGACAAGCTGGTTGAATGTCATTATCACCGTCATGTTGGTCTTTATGCCCAGTGCAGTAAGCCTCTTGACGACCTTAAGTCCGTTGCCGTCTGCGGACATCGCGACCTTTATCACCACGTTCTTGTTCCAGCTCGCGTACTCCTTCGCCTCCGCCACCATCTCCTCGACACCGTGGGTTGTCGTCTCGACGCTGACCGGGCCGTTGACGATGTTGCAGATGTCTATGACCCTCTTCTTGAAATCCATGCCGCCCTCCTGCAGAAACAGCTTCTGGTTCGTAGTGACTCCGTCTATGATGCCCCAGCTGTTGACCTCCTCGACTTCCTTCAGCGAGGCAGTGTCAAGAAATATCTTCGTCATTCTACGCCCCCAGTTTTATTCATATCCAAGATATTTAATCATTTGCTACTAAGATAGCATTAGTACCCTCTATTCAGGTGTGTCAATGAAGATAACGATAACTGCGATAAAGGCTGACGTGGGCTCTGTCGGAGGCCACACCAAACCAAGCCAGGAGCTCTTCGAGGGCGTAAGGTCATTTGTCCTCAAAGGCATGAAGAAGCTCGAAGTGATAGACGCCTATTTCGGCTACACCGGGGACGACATACACATACTCATGTCGCATAGAAGAGGCACGGGCAACGCGGAGATACACAAACTCGCGTGGGACGCCCTGAAGTCAGGCGCTGACATCGCGAAGTCGCAGGGCCTCTACGGCGCAGGCCAGGATCTCCTGAAGGACTCATTCTCCGGCAACGTCAAGGGCATGGGCCCTGGAGTGGCTGAGATGGAGTTCGAGGAGCGGCCGAACGAGGCCTTCGCGCTCTTCACGATGGACAAGACAGAGCCGGGCGCGTTCAACTTCCCTTTCTATAGGCTATTCTGCGAGCCTTCAGCCAACACCGGCCTCATAGTGAATCCGAAGCTGTCGAACGGCGTGAAGATGACTGTGATGGACGTCATGGAAGACAAAAAAGCAGAGTTCAGCATACCCCAGGACAATTTCATCATAGCCGCGGTGCTGATGTATCCGGGCAGGTACGTCATAGATTCCGTGCGCAACTCCACCGATCCGATCATAGCTGCGACGACCGACAGGCTGCACAACATAGCCGGCACATACATCGGGAAGGACGATCCCGCGGCGATAGTAAGGCTGCAGAAGGAATTCCCCGCTACGGAAGAGACATGCTCGGTATTCAAGACGGCGCACTATGTCGCAGGCGATACCCGCGGCAGCCACCACATGCCGCTCATGCCGGTCAAGGCGGGAACTGCAGCAAGCAGCAACTTCTGCATTCCCATAGTCAGCTGCACGCTTTTCAGCATGCACGAGGGCAAGTTCACCGCTCATGTCGACGCCTTCGACACCCCCGATTGGGACTACTTCAGGAACAAGGCGGTCATCAAGGCCGAGTACATGCGCGAGCAGGGCTTCGTGCATCCGGCAACGCTGATACCCGAAGAACTCGAATACAACAAGGGCTACCAGGCGATTATGTCAGAGGCAAAGAAGAAGTTCAAGTGACCGCTTCGCTGTTGCGCATCACTTGTAGTTTATCTTCAGTATGCGCGTGTCCCCGTTTATGTAGACTGGGGTCATCGTCACGTTCCCGTCGCCGTACGGGCACTCCTGGTAGTTGCAGAGGAAGCTGAACCTGAAGAGGTTGCTCGAAGGCAGATCCAATCCCAGTATCACGGCTCCGTCTATCGTTCTGTTGGTGTACATCATCAGCAGCGTGTAGTTCAGCGTGTTGGTCGAGTTGGACCTTATTACCGCTGTAGGTGTAGTTGACCTGGTTGTAGAACATCACGTCCTTCACCTGCGCGTAGTTGCTGCTTACGAATGGCGCCTATGAAGCCGTTGACCGCGCTGCCGTGCCGTTCTGCTGGGGTTTCATCACCAACATCGCCCTGTACGAGGTCCAGATCCGAACGAGTAGAACTGCGCGGTGTCGTTGTGCGTCACCTGCTGCGTGCTGAGCGCCACGAAGCCGAACTGCGAGGCATTGGTCACCTCTCCCTCAATCGCAAGCCCTCCAAGCTCCTGGTACCAGAAGCTCCTTGCGACAAGATAGTTGGGCTTCCCTATTGAATAAAGATATTGCGTGTCCGACGTCGTGTTGAACAAGAATTTCGTGAACCCGAGTATCGGCGGTCCTTTTTCTCCTCCGACGCTGTCAATGAAGGCTGGTCCTGTTGCCCCAAGCTTCGACGACCGATCCGTCCGGCCACACCGCAACGACAGTCGAGTTCGAGGGTGTGTTGCCCTTCATCCATGTCATCGCATCCAGGAACTGCGGATTTATCCCGTCCGCCTGGCTCGCGGTTATCGAAGCGATGTAAGTGTTGTAAAGGTTGAACACCAGTATCACTGCAATCACCCCGACATAGACGTATCGCATCTTCAGGTTCCCCATCATAACCGCGTAGATGCTGTACGCTATTACCAGCGCTATGATGATCACGTTGATTATGCCCCCGAAGGCAAGAAGCAGTATGTTCGCCGCGACTGCAGAGGGCCAGATGTTCGTGTACAACTCATAAAGCAGCGCGATGTCTATGACCGCGACAAGCGGGAGCATGACTGTCCTGTTGCTGATGGACCAGTCCTTCACCGCCATGTACAGCACGTAGACGAAATAGGCGGCCAGGAGCGCGATGGGTATCGAGACTATCGCATTGTATCTTATTGCAAGTGCCTGCATGAAGCTGGTGACGAAGAAGTACGCGAAGGCTACGAGGAAACCGCTGTTTATGCTGAGATCCATCCCCATCAAGCTGAAGTGGTCCTTGCCCTTGCCGTCGTACCTGCTCGCCAGCAGAAGGAAGAGCAGCACTGCCAAGGGCGCGAAGAACAATTGGTAATTGAAGCTAGCGAAGAGGAACTGGTAGCTAGGCGCCTGCAGCTCCTGCGTCGTCGCTCCGACCGGGTTGGCGGTCGCGTTCAATGACGATGAGGTTCCTTCGACCGTGTGCCACACGTACGAGGTCACCGGGTAGAATCCTATCAGCGCGGCGACGATTGCGACCACCGCGACGACCGTGATCCTGCCCCTTGCCGTGCCAAGCATAGGGAACCTCTCCTTGTGCCCTACGAGGTACATCGCAGCCAAAGCCGCGACGAGCACCGGTATGTAAAGCGGGAGGAACTCGATGCTGTACAGCGAGACCGGATAAACGTGCCACAGATAGACGTAGAGGTGCTCCAAGAGATAAGCGAGCAGAAGCCCCAGCGAGAGCATCACGTTCGTCTCGACCATCTCCTTCCTGGCTGCGACGAAGCCGTAGCCTATCAGCATAAGGAGGGCGAACATGTACACTGCTATTATCACTGCAGAGCCCGTCCATACGAGGATGCCCGTGCTCAGCGCGACTGCCGACAATATCAGAATAAACAATCTTCTTCTTGCAGCTCTTTTTGCCGTCAAGCACCTCAGCATCAGCAGCAATGCGACCATCAGCGACAGGGCTATGAAGCTGTCTCCCCTGTAGACCAGTGCCGCCGTCCTGGCTATGTTGCCGCTGAGACCGCGACGAAGAACATCGCGAGCAGCCCCAACATCCGACTGTTGGAGATATGCTTCGCGATGAAATATGCGAGAATTGTGTAAAGCACGCCGAAGAGCACCGGCATGAACCTCATCACCGTAAGATAACTGATGCCGAAGTACTGCAGCACGAAACCCGGCAGGACCGTCAGGTACTCCAGGCCCGGCTGCTCCCCTCTCATGATATGGACTGGGAATCCGAGAGCAGGACATCCACCGCCGGCACCATGAAGTGGTTGCTGACGGTCTGCATTACTACTGAATAATAGTAGAAGCCGTCCGGCTCGAAGAGGCCCTGGTACTGCAGCATGCCTATTCTTAGGAATACTGCAAGAAGAATTATGGCCGCGAAAGCCGCAATCAGGAAATATTTGTTGTGAATCACGTCGTCGATGCTGTCGACCCATGCTCCGAAAATGCCCGAAGAAGCGCGTTCAGTGCCGTCTGTTGCTGCGTTTTCTGCCATCCAATACCCCCAAGATACAACAAAGCAAATGCAAGCAGGATTTATCTGTTCAGATTTATAAACACATACGCTACCGGACCCACGTGCGGTCTGCAAATCGCGGCAAAAAAATCAACGGCCACTCGCTACGCAGCTTCGCTCCGAAAAGCGAAAGATATCCACAAATCTAAAAAGGCATTATTGACAAAGCTTTAAAAATCTTATCAGAGAAGCCTGCACAAGTCCAAGTGTGTTGCTATGAACAATAAGAGTGGAGTGGTACTGCTTTTTGCGCTGATGTTTTCGCGGCTGTGTTGATGCAGAGTACATCTGCAGCCTTTTCTGTCGCTCCAATAGCCAACACGATAATCGATGTCGGCCAGACCACCACGCTGAATACAATCGCCAGCGGCGGCGTCCCGCAATACACCGGCAACTGGGTGTGGACCGCCCCGAGCAGCAATGCCGTGACACTTAGCAACACGATAATGGCAAACATCTTGGTCGGAACGGCTTGGAACTCCATACTTGCGGTAAATGCGCCCACGACAATCGCACAGAACTCGATAATATTCACATTCAACGGTGTCAGCTATACTACTAACATGATAGGGACAAACACGATAATCGGCCTCTGGACATTCAAGGCGTATATCGTCGATTCGACTGGATCAAATTCGGCAACCATGACCGGTAACGTGCTGATAAACCCGCAGCTCACGGCAGGCTTACTGACGGAATCCAACACGGTCATCGACAGCGGCCAGGTCTCGCTTCTGACTGCCGGCGCACCCACCGGAGGCTCGTCGCCCTACACTTACAACTGGTTCAACGCTGCGAACTGCGGAGGCACGAACATCGGCTCTGGCGCGACATTGCTTGTAAGCCCATTGGCCACGAACACCTACAGCTTCAACAGCGTCGACTCTGCTACGACGAAGAACGTCGTCTGCAGCGCAAGCAACACCGTGACCGTTGAAACCACCGCGCCCACTGTCGCTCTGACCTCAACCGCCTCGATAGGCACCGTAACCAACTTGATGGTCTACGGGAACACTGTTACGGTCAACGCACTCGTCACCGGCGGCAGCGGCACCTTCAACTTCCAGTGGACGCTCAACGGCGCGGTCGTGACCGGCGCGGCCGTAGGCGGTGCAGGATCCTCTTATATACTTACTACTCCGGGAGTCGGCAGCTACCAATTCAACGTGGTCGCAACAGACGCCAACACGCTGTTTGTCCTGCCGCAGGCAACCAACACCATAGTCGTAAGCATGAACACGACCTCCGGGGTGGTTACCTACACGGACACGGGACAGAGCGCTCAGACCACGAGCACAACCGCCTCGTACACCGCTGGCTATTACGACATAGCCGGCATATCGTTCGTCGGAGTGAGCACGATAAACGGCCAGTCGCCGTGGAACGTCTACGAGAACAGCGGTCTAGTCTCGACGACCAATTCGCTGTACTCGTTCGGCGAGCAGACGCAGGTCGGAACCTATGCATTCACCTTCACCAATCCCGGCAACGGCAACTACGCCTCCGATTCATTCACCGTGACCCTTAACGTTCAGCAGCAACCGACTGGCGGCGGAGGCTCAACAGGCGGTGGCGGCGGAGCATCATCCACAACAACTGTCGCCTCGACGACCACGACCGTCTCGACCGTGGTAACGACGACTGTCATACCAATATTCCCGACCGTGAACGGCACGGTCAATGTCACGGCGTCCGCGGGCGCACCGGTGGAGATCAACGTAACCGGCATACCCGCTTCTATCCTGATAACCACATCAAGCGGCAGCGCGACGGTAGAGGTCGGCACATCAGACGTGACCTCGAGCTCGTCTCCTGCCCCAGTGGGCTACACGAAGCTAATAGCGGTCAACATAACGCTGTCAACAACGGGAACGATAGTCGTGAACGCGACGCTCTCCTATCCGTGCAGCCTGCCTGCCGGCTCCATCGTGCCATACATACAGAAGAACGGCACGTGGATAGCAATAACTCCCTTCACGGTCAACAGCGGCTCGTGCACAGTGACATTCACGGTGCCGAAGGATCCGGTCGTGGGGCTGTTCGAGAATAACACTGTCTCGACGACCACGACAACGACCGTGCTCCCGACAACCACATTGCCTGTCACCGTGGCTCCAACTACAATAGCGCAGCCAACTTACGGCAGCAGCGGCACGACCTACCTGATCGCGGCCATCGTTGTCATAGTGATCGTGGCGGTCATCGCCTACGCAATGCTCAAGGGCAAGAAAAAGAGTCGACGCGGGGCATAATGCCCTCCGTCGAAGCAGGACGTTGATAAAAGAGAGCATGTATGACAAATGACGAAGTATAAACGGATATATATAAAAGAAATGTTAATGATGGGCTATGGGTTTAAATACCTTACTTTGGTTATACCTTCACAAAAATGCTTACGTGATAGAATGAAAACTCTGAATGCAAAACGTGTAGCTGCGATAGCAGCTGGAGCTGCCCTTTTGGGCATAGGACTTGCGTTCGCAGGCCCTGTAACTTTCCAGAGCGTACCGATAATCAGCAACAGCGGCCAACCGGTCGTGCAGGTTGTAATCGGCTCGACAGCAAAGCCTGCTGACGGAGTTTCCGCCGCAAACATTGCTGCAGCAATCGGCAACCTGGCGTACACGAGCGTACCAGTCACCGCATCAGTCAACGCTAGTCAGGCGCAGAGCGTGCTGAAGGTGGCAGTATCCTCATCAAGTGGCACCAGCATATCAAACCCACAGGTTTGGCTGAACGAGAGCGCTGCTGCCGCACCAAGCGGATCATACGCCTTCTCGGCATTGATAGGCTCGGTCCTCAACAGGGCAGTGATTCTGGGATCGCCTGCATATACTAAGTCATTGCAGGGCGCAACCTACGCATACCCGGTATCCTACTCGCTGGTCTCTTCAGTAACAGCAAGCCCGTACACCTCAGTGAGTGGTGGAGCGCCATGGACCTCGATCATTTCGACCGCAACGGGTGGAGTCAGCTTCACCGGCGGATCAGGACTCAGGAACACCGCTGGCACCTACGACAACGTGCTTCAGGTGACAAACACACAGGTCCCTGCGTTGCTGTCAAACTCCGGCCAATACGGCGAGACCGAATCACTTTGGCTAACAGGATTCCCGGTATATGACCAGGGAACCACAAGCTCACCGGTCAACCAGTTCGCAATCGCGAGCGCTGGCGGTGCATACCAGGTGACCTTCGGCAAGCCAATACCGATAATGACATCATCGAACAGCGTCAACCAGCCGAGCATAACTCTGTTGGGCAAGACCTGGACGATACTGAACTACACAACCCCATCGGGCTCATACGACCAGATAGGCGGCACAGTAGCTGCTTCGAACGACGTGTTCGGCGGAATAGTGACACTCGCATCATCGCTGGTGCCATTGACCACCGTATATGTCGGCCACAACCTGACGAGCGGGCCATTCACAGTGCAGCTTACAGACTTGGGTCAGCCTAACTCCAACGGAGTTTCGCCTGCATCATTGGCTGTCTACTACAACGGCCAACTGACGAACACCACACAGGCAGCCCCGGGATCTGCGAACATAAGGTTCAACGTAACCGGAAACCTGCTGATGGTGAACATCCAGTCCACCTTCGCTGGTCTATATCAATACCAGAAGTGGGCGAAGATGCAGCTGTTCTCAAACGTCCAGCCGTTCAAGAGCGGCTCCGCTTGGAACTCCACAACCACCCCAGGCTGGACTGTACTCTTGGGATGGACAAACGCCACCTCAGGAACAACGGTAAGCGCGCTGCAGACGATAATAGCGTACAACACCTCACCAGTGACCTCACTGATGCAGGGAACGCCGTTCAGCTTCATAGGCAACCCATCTGCTTACAAGATGACCCTTGCCGGTGACACGCTGGGCAACAACTTCGACTCGTTGCAGGCAACACTGTCCTCGATAAACCAGGTCAACTACCAGAACTCGCAGGGAGCTGCGACAAAGGGTCTGGGTACCATCGACAACATAACAGAGCCTGCGCAGTACCTGACCGTATCGAGCCAAATACCAAACGTATTCAGCTCTTCGGTCTCGACTTCAGGGCAGTCGTTGATGTACAACCTAGTGCCATACAACCTGTACGAGGTCTCTAACTCCATAACCTCGGCTGCAGGCTCAACCGGTACCGAAGAATACATGTTTGCCTACGCGGCAGCCCCGTACAACGGATTGGTCAGTGCAACATACCCGCTACAGGTGACTGTAACAGGATATGCAACGAACACTGCAACAAGCACATCACCCAACACCGTGCTCCTAAACACAATAGGCAGCAACATACTTACTTCGGGTGCTTTGGGCATGGGTGTGGCTTCGTTGACAACCCTGTACAACGTTACCTCGATAAAGGTCTCTGAGGACATCCCAGGCCTTACCGTGGTCGTAACGAGCAACTCTGGTTGGTATGAGAGCGGCATAGGCGGAACGAACGCTGCGGCAAACGTGCTTGCATACCTGGCGGCGATACCACCGGTATTGTTCACAGCATCGTCAGGCAACAGGTACACATATTCAGTGCAGAACGCGAACAACGCCGACACTGCATACAACCCGGGAACCGGATCACAGAGCACATTCACGTTGGCGTCGATGACTTCATCGACCACCGCTGTGCCTTATGGTCTGTTCACGTACAACGTGGTTGAAAACCCTGTACCGGGCCAGACAACGCCGAACGACGACATGGTCTTCGAGATAATGAACACCACCTCAGGAATCGGACAGATGTCCGGAGGATGGCTGCAGGAGAACTACTCCGTAGGCGGATCTGCAAACAAGATGACCTACATCTCCACCTCGGGCACGCCAATATCGGTCATAGCACCGTTCAGGACCGAGAGGGGCAGCCAAGTGGCGAGCATAAACCCAGCGTCAGTGACGCTGAAGCTCGCGAAGGACGTTGACATGCTGTCGATAGACGTCGGCACAGTCGCCTCGAATGTTACGACATCCTCGTACAAGTCCTATGGACCGTACGGGCTGGGATCTCCGACAAACCTGGCGAACGTCAGCATCGGGAATGTAACCGCAAGTTGCTCGCTCGGCGCTGGTAGCACGTACACGATAACTGGCATAAACAACATAACTGCCACGCCATCTGTATCGACCGCTACACAGCCGGTTCTGTTGAACAACCTGGCAACCACACCGTTGGTTGTACTGGACTCGCAGGCAAATGCAGGCAGCAACCTGATCTTGATAGGAAGCGGATACGTCAACACACTGAGTGCGCAGCTACAGCAGGCGTACAACGTGTCGATGACGACCACGACCCAGATTGACCAGGCGTACGGCACAAACCGTATACTGATTGCCGGCTACTCTGCGGACCAGACCACTGCGGCGGCAAATGCGTTCATACAGCAACTGTACGCGAACGCGGCAAGCAGCTAAATTTAGCTGCTTCCTTTCTTTTTTTCTTTTCCTTTTCTTCTTTATTTTTCTGTTCTTTTCCTTTTTTCTTCTTCAAAAACCAGAGCCATCGCTGCAAACCCCGATTCCAATAGAGATGCAGCATGTCTGAATAACACTTGGTGCCGGCGCCCCTGCCTGGCCCTGGCTCTCACGGCTGATACGGATCGGCGATCAGATATAACCCCCTGCCTATCCCTTATCCATCCCTCCAAAGCGCAGCAATGCCTCTGGGCAAAGCCCATTGGCAGCATGACCATCAGATTCAGCCAGCCCTTGAGAAGTTCAGGTTCCACATGTAGACCGTGTGGTTCTTGTAGCCGTACTGGGGCATGAAGAGCAATGGGTTGCCGTTGGGGCCCGACTGCAGCGTCACGTTCATGACGTACCTGGTGTACGTGGCCGTGAGGTTCACCTCTGCCAGCTCTGTGTACTTGCCTCCCGGCTGCAGCTCGTTCAGCGTCAGCCTCTGCGGGTACTTGGACCCGGCCACGAAGCTTATCTGCGTGTTTATGGACGAGGGCACTGTGCTGTTGATCTCGTCAGCCACGTCGCTCGTGTTCTGGTAGGGCGCATAGACATCAACTGCGCCCGGGTAGATCGGCGACCAGAGTATGGTGTTCTTGCCGTTCACTGTAGCGTTCTCGCTCTTCCAGTCCTCAAGGGCCGGATAGGCAACATAGCTGCGGTACACTGAATGGTCTATCGCGTTCGCGGTCAGGAACGCCACCGTCGTGTTGTCGTTGTAGACCGGCGATCCGAAGGTGCTGAGCAGGTAGCCCGCCATCAAGTTAAGATCAGTGCTGTTGTACGCCTGCTTCTGCAGTATGACCACCGCGGTCCCGTAGTTGTACAGCGACAGCAGCGTCTGGTTTGTGTAGTTCTGCTCCACCGGGTATATGTACCCGAATATGCCGTAGCTAAGGACGGCCGAGTCCTGCATGACGAGAGGTATGCTGTACAGCAGGTCCTCGTCGGACTCGTTCTCCCTGCCGCCAAGGTCGCCGCCTATGAGCGGCTTCTTGTAGATTGAAGTGTAATAGGTGGCGGTGCCGCTGTAGAGCGCGGGAGTGCTGGTGTTTAGTATCAAGGTGGGCAGCTCCAGGACGGAGAAGTTCTGGCCTATGCTGCCCAACTCCCCGTATATCCTGGGCACGGACAGGGTGGTTGTCGTCTGGCGTATGAACTGCGCGCCGAGCGGGAGGCCCGCAAGCTCGGCCAGTATTATCAGGGATATAACCGCAGTGACTGCATGGGCCTGCCATCCGGCTCCGATCCTGGCGCGCTCCTTGGCAATCTTCCTGTCGAGGTCCCTGAAGCCGAAGGCCGCCATCACCGCGACGCACATCGTGAACAGCAGCTGGAAGCGCCCTGGCTCCCTGACGACGCTGATGTAGGGGATTAGACGGTACAGGGCGAACAGCCCATCCTGAATGTTCAGGATGTAGCTCCATACCTGCACTATCGGACCCAGGCAGAGCAGGCCAAACACTATTGCCCCGGCAAGCCACATCTTCGTCTCCTTCCTGTTCCTGTACAGCCCGTAGATCGCGAGGACAAGGACGCTGTAGCCTATGTACGCTATCTGCTCCGTCGGCGTGTTGAAGTATATCGTGTTGTAGAACGCTTTTGATATGCCAAGCGCGTAGGCTATCCCGTTGTAATAGCTGGGCACGAAGAAGGCGAAGATGTTGTCGCTCCACAGCGCGTTGTAGACCGGGCTGTTGAGATAGTCTGCTGTCGTTATTCCGCCTCCTCTCAGGACCGCGCTCGCTATCGGCACATAATTCCAGGAACCCGCGACGAAGGCGGTCACCGCGAAGAGAATCATGACGATCGCGAACCACCTGTTCAGCACCCTGCCCCTGCGCTCCTTGCTCACGAGATCGTAGACGAAGACCATCGGCAGTATCCATATTATGATGAGACTGACCTCTATGTTCGAGGCCAATGTCGAGAGCGCGAAGGTCACGCCCATGCCCAGTATATTCCAGTAGTCGTTTCTTTCGTCGATCGCCCTGAGAAGGAAGTAGGCGAAGAGCGGGGCCCATTCTATGTTTATGAAGTGTATATGAACGGCTTGCGCCATGTGGAAGGCGCTGAAGGCGAAGATGATCCCTGCCACGAAGGAAGCCTTGCTGTCCTTCACCAGGTAATCCGCAAGGACGTACATGCCCAGCCCAGACAGGGCAAAGCCGACGAGATAAACGACATTATAGGCAAAAGGCACGCCGAACAGCTGCAGCGGCGCGGAGAGAATTCCAAGAAGAGGAGCCATGGTCTGATAGACCAGGCTGGCGCCGACAGGCCAGAACAACAGGCTGGTCTGGAAGACGTTGGTGTGCTGGTTGAGCACCGCATACTTCGCCCACCAGAGGAACCACAAGTTCTGATAAGTGTCCCCGCCGGGCGAGCCCGGCACGTTCGAGCCCATGTGCAGCGTCAACGGATAAAATACTACCAGAGCTATGACGAGATAGATCAGCGTCGAGATGATGGCTCCCCTGTGCTTGGAAAGCATGCGCATCATGCCCGCATCTTCCTGATGAACATCATTGGGCTTTGGAGTGTGTTCGTGATGCTCCTGCTGTAATTGCTCGTCCATAAACTCACTCTAACGCATATCAGATTCAGAATTAATCTATTAAATCCCATACGTTGCCCTGATGAGGGCCCTCGAAGCGCAGGCGCGGAACTCTTTCGAACGAACCGTACTATTTGAAAGTCCGTTCGGCGTTCATTCAACTTTATCTGTTTAGCTTCCGACTAAGCCGCTATTGTACTGTCGGATTTGGGTGTTCATGAAGTCGAAACTATTCACCCCTCTTCTCTGATTGGTCAACAGCATCGTCATCATTATCTCTCGTGAATGTACGCCCAATTCGCTCCTATGTTGACCTGAAATCTTCCTTGCGAGGACATTTTTGCGTATGTCCCCTTCCGATATGTTGTTGGTCGGTTCGACGTATTTGTAGATCAGGCACCGGAACCATGAGTCATTGTACTTCTTCAACCTACCGACAAGTCTATTGGCAAATATATGACGACGTTTATTGACTCTCAGTCTACCGATCTTCTTCTTCATAAGTTCGATATGCTGTCTCACTTCAGGAGTGCCTTCAAGACCCTTCTCCTTCATCATCTTTATGTATACGAACATATCCACCAACATTTCATGCACTTTTTTGGCGTATGGGTCGTATTCTGCGGCCTTGTCTGCGTATCTCAGGATGTGTGCCCAACACTTCTGGTAGTCGGCGAAGAACTTATCATACGCCGAGAAGCAGTCGGAGTTGATTATCCTGTATTGTCCATCTTGCAGACATTCCACCAAGACGTCAGAACCTCTGCTGTCCCTTATCACTACTAGGGTCGAGTTCTGATTTGAGAGATTCCACAACCACCATTTGTCACCGTTGAATGGATAAGACGTCTCATCCGACCTTATGTATGGCGAAACTGCTATCTCATTCTTTACCTCCTCAAAGGTTGGTTCGAATATCTGCGCTGTGCGGTAGATGACGTTATGTAGACCACCAGGTGTTATCTCCATGTCGAAAAGGTTTCCACTGATCTGAGACAAACGTTCAAATGGAATGTTCCCTTTGTAATGCAGCGAATTCCAGATGCCCGTTATTGTCGGTCCGAAGACGCCTTCCCTCGGCAGTTCTGGGTGCGTTGTTACCCTTTCTTCTCCACAACAACCACAGTGATAGGTATACCATGTAAACTGCGTCACGATCTTCTCGATTCGTATGTCTTCTACGATCTGGTTCTCATGACCAGTTACCTTTATCACCTTATTACCACATTTGTCGCAACGCTCCGGTTTCAAGTCGATAAACCTGTTGGGTTTTGGTTGTTTTCGCGTTGCGCCGAGATGTCCCTCAGGCGCGCCTCTCTTTTCCTGTGGCTTCTTGTTTTCTTTTTCCTTCTCGTCGTCCATCTTCTTTGACGGCGGAACGTTGGGATTCTCGTATCTCCAGAGGCGTTTTTCAAGGTCCTCAATGCGTTTTAGGAGTCCTTCATAGACTCTTTTCGGTATGGTAACGTACTCTTCCGTCATTCATTTCAACTGTGGACTGGTCAGGTCTTACATAACAATCAAAGGAAAGGAATGTATTCTTTGTGTTATAAAGCGTTTAGCGGAATTCCTAGAGGGAAGCTAAACAGATACATTCAACTTTATAAACGTTTCTACACAATATCTACTGACCAGGTGTTATGATGGGAAAGACGCTTCTGTTGCTGCTTATGATCTCGTTGCTCGCGGTGCCCGCGTGCTCTGCACAGATAAGTCCATCGCTTCGCAGCTATCTCTCGACCTACGTAACAAGCGGCACGATAAGCGGCTCCACCTTCTACAACCAGACGGTCGGCGCAAGCAGCTATGTGCTGATGCAGCCCAACCCAAGCAGCTACGAGCGTTTCCTGGTGATAAACACCACCAACGGAAGATACTCGATGGTGACCAGCAACGCAATCGCATTCAACGTCATATCGCCTTTCCTCGTGTCCAAATTCTATCCGAGCCCTTCGGCGCTGGCGGGGCTGAACTCGAGCATGCGCAGCTTCGTGAGCCAGAGCAGCCCGGGGATCAACCAATGCCTCTTCGAGACGGGGCTCACCTACCACCTGTGCACCGCAGCGACATCGCTGGAGATGTGCATGGAGAGCTCCTGCGCCTACGTGCCCCTGTGCGGCGGGGTGCAGAGGGCGCCGGCAAGCGCGCTCGCCCTGTTCGGCATACCGAGCCCCTTCGCCTACGGCGTACAAAACTTCTCGATAAACTACATCACTTTGAACAACAGCTACAACTCGTACTTCTCACTGCTTTCCGGGATAAACTCCAGCAACTACGAGAAAAACCTGAACGGCATGATCTCGGCGGTGTCGAACATAACCGCCACAACCGGGGCGATCGCGGACGACCCGATATTCCCCTCTCCAAGCAACATAACGCTTTCGCAGATCACCAGCACCTGCACGAGATACATCCCTCCAAACGGGCCGTGGTGGTGCTATGCGGTGGGCTATTGCGATGCGCCCACATTCAACAGCTTGACCCTTAGCAACGTGAGCAGCCAGCTCAGCGTGCTAGCGGCGCTGCCGGTCTCATCCGCGGAAATAGAATCCGTCACGGTGAACTCGACCAGCATGGCTTCCGGCTACATCGGCACGGTCGTGAACTCGCAGAACACCGCCGCCTTCAACAAGTTCATGAGCTCGCTGCTGCCTCTGTACAATGCGACTGTGGCCAACGCGAGCACCCTTGCATCAAGCATAAACAATGCAACCCTGACCCACTCGTTGCAGAGCCTGGTCTCGGAATTCGGCGTGATAAACGGCAAGGGCGGCAACCAGAACCTTGCGGCTGCGAACCAGCTGATAAGGTCCATGATCGCGAACGTCACCGCGATATACACGCAGATAAATTCCGCTTACGGAAACCTCTTCGGCCTTGCTTCGAACAACACGCGCGCAATAATCATAAAAGAGCTGGACTTCAAGAACGTCCCGACCTCGCTTGCCAGCCTCGCAACCAGGCAGGCGGCATTGAACGAGCAGCTCAACCACGGCTTCAACGTCAGCACCGCTGCTACAATACTCGCCAACCTGAACTCCGTCAAGTCCAGCATCGCATTAACCGTCGGGCCGATATCGTTCGCATCGATCGTCAAATCATTAGACGGTTGGTTCATAAGCTCGATGCTCTCTGGCTCCACGGCTTCGGTAGCGTCAAAGCTCTTCGGAGGCGCGCTCTACGCTGCCATCGAATCAGTCGTGATAGCCGCTGTGCTGTTGCTGCTCTTCTACCTGCTCTTCTATGCCAGGCTGGCGAAACAGCACAAGATAAAGCACAACAGGCGCGTCAAGAAAGCGTGGGAAATGCTCTTCTTCGCATTGCTTGCTATTGCTGTCATCTACATCGCGCTCACCTACGTCTACGCGGCTTCTGCGAACTCCTTCCTCCCGTTCGAGGGATTCCTCGGCGCGCTCAAGGGCAGCAGCAGCGTCTACATAGCCTACAACTCCACTGCCAACTCGTCCATAGTGGCGTGCGCCTCAACGCTCAAGTCATCGCTGACCGCATTAGGGAAGAGCGTCAACACGATAACGCTGAGCAACTACACCTGCGCCGGCAGCTCGGATCCCGCGCTGGTCGGCACGAACTGCCTGAACGGGATACTGTCGTCTTCAAAGCCGATAATCATCCTGAGCCAGGGCAGGAACTCGAGCATAATCTACAAGGGCCTCTACGGCATCGCACTGTACGCTACAGGGAGCGCCGCAGCGGGGAGCTCCTGCATGCTCAACTCTGTGCTGAACTACAAATAACCGGAGAATCCCATGGCGAAGAAAAAAGAAACAACAAAAGCAGGCAACAAAACCCAGGAAGCTGAGACAAAGATAAAGCCGGCATACCTGGCGGCAGCAGCCCTGGCGTTCATTGCCATTGTCGTGGCGTCCTACTTCATCGTCAGCGGATTGTACTCCAACTCCAATCCTACTGGCAGCTTCAGCACCTTCAGGAGCAACTTCTATTACGCGCCGAGGGTCGCGATCTACGCAACGGCCTACAACGGCACCGTCATGAGCGGCACCGTCGGCTGCGCCACCGCGATAATAGAGAACATAGTCGCCAGCACGCAGGCCCACAGGAACTCATCAACCATAGACTTCTTCATAATCAACCAGACAAAGTGCACCTACGTCTCCGGGCTAGGGAAATCGAACGGCACTGAGACGACTCTTGCGGCGTGCCTCAACATGGGCGGTGCAGAGCCGACAATATACATAAACTACAGCCTGACCAACGTGACAACAATCAAGCCGGATTATCTCTACACCTCGGGAGACAGGCTCTTCCTCAGCGAGTGCGGCGTTGCGACGGAGCTCGGGTAATCTTCACAACCCCCGTTTGCGCGTTCTGACGAGCTATCATACATGAGTAGGCTCAAACGTAATCTTTATATATTTATATATAAATATATAAATGGTAATGGCATGTCAAAACTAATTGCAATATCGGAAGAGGCATACTCAAGGCTTGCCAAATTTAAGGATGGCAACAAATCCTTTACCAAAGTCATAATGGAGCTCACCGAAAACAAGGGCGACCTTACCAATCTTTTCGGTACCTTGAAAATGAGCAAAGCCGATATCAAAAAACTCAAGAACCAAATAAAAATAGATAGGGACAACATGTTCACCAAGTGATTCCATGGTTGTCTTCGACACAAACATAATAATAGATTTTTTGAACGGGTCTGAAGCCGCCAGTGCACTCCTTAAAAAGCATAACGATGGCAGCGTAGCTATTACTTCGATAACCTGTTATGAACTGATAAAAGGGATCGGCGGATCACAAAAAGAACTGCTTCAACTATTGTTTGATAATGTTAAAATCTACGATATCGACCTGAAATCTGCATGGTCTGCCGGAGAGATGCACAAACGCCTCAAAGCATCGGGTTCACTACTGAGCGAGGCTGATCTACTCATAGTGAGTGCAGCATTTGCAAATGGGGAAAACTTTGTGACTCAGGACAAGGATTTTGATAGGCTGAAAGATCGCCGTGTAACAATTGTGCATGAATGATGCGGTCTCGATAAGCTCCCTTTGATTGGCACGCCACTTCAGGATTCTTATCTTTTGTACTTCAGCATTGCCGCTATCCCCTGGAAGCCCAAGAGCAGTTCGTTGCCGCGGTGGCTGTTTGTCGAGACGAAGACGACCTCTATGCCTTTCTTGTCCGCGAGGTCTATCAGATCCTCCACCGGGTCCTTCTGGCTCAAGATGTTCAGGTTTCCGCCATCGGTGTGCTTCTCCTGCCTCGTGTTGCCCTTCTCGATCGCGGTGATCTCCAGTCCGCACATGCTGCACTTGTAAGTGACCTCGTCCAGTTCAAGGGCCTCGCTGATTATCAACTTCGTCACGTTGTCATTCTTCAGGGCGTTCCTGACGTTCTCATAGCCATAGGTGGCCATGCCGTTCCTCGATACCTCGTTGAGCAGCTTCTCCATCGTCGCGTTCTCCTTCACCGATGCCTGCTCCGAGAGAAGGTTCTTCGCCTTCTCCATCAGTTCGTCCAGTCCGGATTCGTCGGTGTAGCCTATGTCGAATGTGCCGAGCACCTTGATCTGATAATTGAGATTTTTCGACCTGATGAAATTGTCCTTCGCCGGACCCGGCCCTCCGACTATCAATCCGTTGATCTTGAACTGGTACTTCGCGCACATCTCGTTTATCCCGACTCCGACGTTCTGGTAATAGTTCTCGATGCTCTCCTCGATGATCCTGCCGAACCTTGCGGA
The DNA here is from genome assembly GCA_963741095.1 of uncultured Microcaldota archaeon. GTDB lineage: Archaea > Micrarchaeota > Micrarchaeia > Micrarchaeales > Micrarchaeaceae > CAIOIN01. The sequence continues at coordinate 26,004 of CAVUGN010000001.1, read as the reverse complement.
GCTCTGGCCTCCCTTGCTCATCTTCGCGTGCGCCAGCGACTTTATCTTCTTGTCGACTACGATGTTCGTTCCCTTCAGCATGGCGATCGTGGCTTCCCTGCCGTCCATGACCACGAGCGCATAGGCGTCCTTCGCCTCCATCATCGCCTCGAGCGGCTCCAAAAGGAAAGAGGAATCGCACCTGTACATGTTCGACTTTATCGGCTGCGGCGGCTCTATCGAGAACAATTCTATGTCCGGCTTGGCCTGTATGCTCGAAATGTTGCCTGCGAAGACCGCGAAGCCGTTCTTCGGGGGCTCTTTGTACAACCGGAGGTACTGTATGATCCTGTCTATCGCTCCCTGGACGTTGAGCCTTGTTGACTTTGACTTTATGTTGCCCGCCTGGCCGTGCTCCTCCTTCAGCTTGCCTATCTCGTCGGTTATCGAGAAATCATGGGGCACATAAATGCTTATCAGCTCAGTGCCCTGGCCCTTGACCGAGTTGAGCCTCTTGAGCTCCTTTTTTATATTGTACTCTTTTTTCATCGTCATCAATCCGCAGAGAAAGCTATGGCTTTCCGATTACCTTCTTGCCCATGTACGGGACAAGCACATCCGGCACTGTTATGGTGCCGTCGTCATTCGAATAGTTCTCAATTATCGCGACCAGCGTCCTGGTCGTGGCGACCGCTGTGCTGTTCAGCGTGTGGACGTATTTGCGCTCGCCCTTCTCGTCGTATTTTATGTCCAGCCGTATCCCCTGCCAGTCGGTGCAGTTGGAGCACGATACCACCTCGCGGTAGTCGCCCTGGCTCGGCATCCATGCCTCTATGTCGTTCTTCCTCGCCGCAACGGTGCCTATGTCCCCGGTGCATATCTCGACGATGCGGTATGGTATCTTGAGCTTCTGCAGCACTTCCTCCGCATTCTTCAGCAGCTCGTCGAAGTACTGCCACGAATCGTCCTGCCTCGAGAATATGAACTGCTCCACCTTGTAGAATTGGTGCACCCTGAACATTCCCTTAGTGTCCTTGCCGTGCGCACCAGCCTCTCTCCTGAAGCACATGCTTGCACCGGCATACCTGAGCGGCAGCTGGCTTCCCGAGAAAGTCTCTTCCGCATGCATCGCGGCCATCGGATGCTCCGATGTCGATATCAGGAACAGCTCCTCGTCCATCCGCTCATAATCCTTCTTCGCCTCTACCTCTTTGGGGTCGCCTATCCTGTACAGCGCGTCCTCGAAATCACCGAGCGCCGTCACGCCCCTGTAATACTTCTTCTTCACCATGTAAGGCGGCGACACCACCGTGTAGCCCTTCTTGGCCAGCATGTCAAGTGTGAACCTTATCAGCGACAGCTCCAGCAGGACCATGTCCCCCTTGAGATAATAGAACCGTGCTCCGGCGACCTTCGCCGCCCTCTCTATGTCGAGCATGTCCAGCTTGCCGAGTATCTCCTCGTGCCCCCTCGAGCTCTTCTTCGTTATCTCGCCCCATTTCCTTGTCGTGGCGTTCTGCTCGGAGCTCTCGCCGTAAGGCACGGTTTCATGGAGCACGTTCGGCATGTTCCACAGTAGCTTGTCGATCTCCTCCTGCATAACGGGCAGCGTCTTCTCCCTCGTCTCTATGCCCTTCTTGACGTCTCCTAGCGCCTCGACCATGCTGGTTATGTCCGCTCCCTTCTTCTTAGCTTCTGATATGCCGAGGCTAGCCTTGTTCCTCTTCTCCTGCAGGGTCTGGAGCTCGGCCTTCGCCGTCCTCCACTCCTTGTCGAGCTCTAGTAGTTTGTCCAGAGGATAGCTGCTCTTGCGCTTTTCAAGAGACTTCCTTATCGCATCTACGTTATCCCTAACGTATTTTGTCGTCAACATGCTACCATTTGCGATAATAATTGTGCATAAAAGCATAAAAATGAGTTGTGCTAGAACATAATGAAGCAGGGATAGCAAAGCCTGGTCAAATGCGGCGGATTTAGGGTCCGTTCCCCTAGCGGGTTCGAGAGTTCAAATCTCTCTCCCTGCACCAAGCACCGAAACGATTAAAGCCACCCACGCCACAATAAATCTGGAAGAACCTTCCTTGTGAATTCATGCACGCCAGATACGCGATTTTGCCCGTCCTGTTGATGCTTTCGCTGATGCAGCTCTCGGCTGCGACGACGACTGTCACCCTGACAGGCTCGTGCCCGACATCGATAATAAACCAGACAAACAACTACCTGCAGTTCAACCTCTCAAATTCTGGCAACGGCACTGCTACCAACCTCTTCCTGGTGCCACAGTTGGAGGGCGCCAAGACGTACAACACCGTGGAGACCTTGCCTCTAGTCGGTCCGGGGAGCAACTACTCATTCAGATTCTACATGTACAACTTCACCGAAGCGGGCAGCTATGTCGAGTACATAAAGGCGAGCTACTCTCAGGGTTCATCCACCTTCTCCACCGTGTTCCCATGCCTGGTGTACATGCGGGTGAGGGCCCAGAGCCTTCTGCAGATATCAAACGTTAATCGCACCGGCTCAAAGCTGAGCGTTAGCGTTGTCAACATCGCCGACTTCCCGATAGACGCCAACCTCTCGGTAGAAGTGCCGGCCACGTTCAAGATAATCCCGAACAGCACCGCAATCCATCTGGATCCGAACGGACAGTCACGGGCAGTGTTCAACCTCTCCGTGCCAAACTACAACGACGCATCGTTCCCGATCGTGGCTTCAGTGTCCTACTCCAATTCGAGCGTGCACTACGGATCATTGATGTTCTATGTGGTAAGCTTTGCCGCTGCGCCCGGCTCCTCAGGAGGAATATCGCTGGTGAACATGGGCATCATCCTGATCATAATAATCCTGATAGCGCTGATACTGCTCTCCTTCATCAAGAAAAAGCCGGCTCCGCAGAAGCCGCAGCCGGTCGAGGCTCCGCCAGTCGGAGCAACAATCCCGAATCCAGATACCACACAAGTGGTGCAATGAGCAGGCCGTACGTCAGCATCGTAATACCGACGCTGAACGAGCAGGGGAACATAAATACCCTGATAAGCGGCATAAAAAAGATCCTGAGAGATTATCGCTACGAGCTCATAATCGTCGACGGCAATTCCACTGACGACACCGTTATCATGGCGGAGAGGATGGGCGCAAGAGTCCTCCAAGAGCACGTCGGCAAGGGCTACGCGCTAAGGAAGGGCATCGCCGCGGCGCAGGGCGACATCATCATCTCGATGGATGCGGATCTCTCCAACCGCCCCAACGAGCTTAAGCTGCTGATAGCCGGTATAGAGGCGGGCTATGACATCTGCACGGGTTCGAGGTTCCTGACGGGCGGAGGGTCCGACGACATGCCCCTGCTGAGGAAGTTCGGCAACAAGATGTTCGTATGGATCGTCAACCTCCTCTACCGATCGCACTACACTGACATGTGCTACGGATACCGAAGCTTCAGCCGCGGCATCCTGAAGAAGCTGGATCTGAAGGAGGACGGCTTCGGCATAGAGACTGAGATAAACATAAAGGCCCAGAAGAAACACCTCAAGATCCTGGAAGTGCCCAGTTTCGAGAAGCAGCGGTCAAAAGAGCAGGCGAAGCTGCGCAGCTTCAGCGACGGTCTCGTGATACTCAGGACCATATTCTCGAATCTCTAAAGCCGCTTTTTGAGATTTCGGTTCACACGCCGTTCTTGTTGATTACGAAGTAGTCGTTGAGGAACATGTACTTCGCCTTCGTAACCCTCATCGTCTCCAGCGCGTCCTCTGGGCTCATGACTATCGGCATGCCGTGTATGTTGAAGCTCGTGTTGAGTACGATGCCGTAGCCGTCGTTCCTCTTGACGTGCCTGAGCAGATCCTGGTACGGCTTGTTCTCCTCTCCGACCATCTGCGGCCTCGCCGAGCCGTCGATGTGCGTGATCGGCTTGAAGCTGTTCCTCAATTCCTTCTTCACAAAATAAGTGTTCGTCATGAACTTGTCCGGTCCTTTCTTGTCGTATTCGAGTATGCGCTCCGCCTCCTCTTCAAGCATCGAAGGCGCGAAGGGCTGGAACCACTCCCTCTTCTTGACGTAGAGATTCAGCCTTTCTTTGACCTCCTCAGAGCCGCTAGGCGCGAGTATGCTCCTGTTGCCCAGCGCCCTCGGCCCGTACTCCATGCGGCCGTGGAACCAGAGCAGATAGTTGCCGTCGTGCAGCAGTTCGGCCGCGTGAGAGGCCTGATCATGGATCAGCTCATGCTGGTAGATGAACGAGCTGTCCTTCTTCAGCACCGCCTCCGTCTCGGCCTCGGTGTAATCGCTGCCGGTGTAGGCGTCGAACTTGTATTCGGAAATGCCGTTGAGCAGGTAGTTCGTGTACATAGCCGAACCCAATGCGATGCCGCCGTCGCCCATGTGCGGGAAGACGTGCCAGTGCTTCACCTCGTCGACGTTCCTCATCTGCATGTTCGCCTTCACGTTCGCGAAAAGCCCTCCTGCGAATGCGACGTCCCCTATCCCGTACTTCTCAACGACATTCTTTGTGAATTTTGTTGTCACGTGCTCCGTTACCTGCTGCGCCATGTAGGCGAACTGCTCCCTCGGTATGTGCCACGCTATCCTCTGCAGCATGTCGAACTGCTGCCTTGGATTGTACTTCGCCCTTATCGTGGTGCCGACAACCGAGAAGAAATCCCTGAGCTCGTTGCTCTCCATCGGGAAGGGATAGGAATAATCGGCCATGGCCATTATCTTCCCCTCGTCCTCGAGCTCGCGCATGCCGAGTATGTTGGTGACCTGCTCGTAGAACATGCCGAGAGAATCCTTCGCCGCTATCGCGCTGTGCCTCTTCAGCTTGCCGTTCTCTAGGGTGCTCACGGAACCGGACAGGCCGTCGCCAAGACCGTCAAGCGTTATTATCGTTGATTTCCTGAACGGCGCAGTGAATGCAGCTGTCGCCGCATGAGCCGTGTGGTGGTCGACCACGTGCAGCCTGAAGTTCTTGAAGCCCATGCTCCTCAGTTTCCTCGAGACGATGTAGCTGCTGGTGCTGTTGCAGAGCGGCAGCACGCCTATCGAGGTCACCGTGTACTTGAGGTTGTGCCTGAAGTTCTCGAAGCTCGGCTTGAGCATCTTCCTTCTCCTGAACTTGTAATAGCTCTCCTTCATCTGCGGGAAGATCCTTTCGAGCGTCTTGGTGAATTCCGTCGTCGTGAAGGCTATCTCCGTGACGTCGCTGTGCCTTATCCTCGCGTGCCTCAGCGCCGCGTTTATCGCATTTGTCGGGAAATTGATTTCGAGCTTCCGCTTGGTGAACCGCTCCTCGTTCGCCGCGTAGATTATCCTGTTGTCTTCGAGAAGCGCTGCGCCTGCGTCATGCCCGTCCCATACCCCCAATACATGCATGCTACCACAAAATGAGCTGCCAGGAATAATGTGCGAAATAGGTATAAATACTATTCCGCATCAGGCCACGAAATTCTCGAGCGAGCCGGACCGCTCGTCTATCCTCTTTCTCACAGCCTTGATGAACTCCTCGGCTTTGACCGCGTGCTTCTGCTTCCCGCTGAGCTCCCTTATCGTGAGCGTGTTCGATTCCTCCTCCTTCTTGCCGAGTATCAGCATCAGCGGCACCTTCTGCAGCTGTGCTTCCCTGACCTTATACTCGAGAGTCTTGTCCGATATGTCGAGAGAAGCCCTCACCTTGTTCTTCACCAGCTCGTTGCTGATCTTCTCTGCGTATGCGTTCGTCTGCTCCGATATAGATATGACCTTGACCTGCTCCGGTGCAAGCCACAACGGGAACCTGCCCTGATAATGCTCTACCAGCACTCCGATGAACCTCTCCAAAGAGCCCAGGACCGCACGGTGCAATAACACCGGCGTCGCCTGCTTTCCATTCTCGTCGGCATACTCTATTTTGAATTTCATGGGCATCTGGTAGTCCGCCTGTATCGTCGCGCACTGCCAAGCCCTTCCAACGGAATCATAAACGTCAAAGTCTATCTTGGGTGCATAGAATGAGCCTTCCTTGTCCTTTATCTCGTACTTCATTTTGTTCTTCTCCAGCGCTGCCTTTAGCTGGTTCGTCGCTATCTCCCAGGTCTTCACATCTCCTGCATGGTCATCCGGCATCGTGGAAAGCTTTGCCTTGAACTCCATGCCAAAGACCGCGTACACCTCCTTTATCAACTTCAGCATTCGTGTTATCTCTTCTCCTACCTGGTCCTCCCTGAGGAATATGTGTCCGTCGTCCTGGGTAAGCTCTTTCACCCTGAAGAGGCCGGTCACGGCTCCGCTTAGTTCACTCCGGTACAGTTTATCAAACGTTGCCGTTCTGAACGGGAGTTCCTTGTAGCTCCATCTCCTGGATTTGTATATCAGTATAGCAGAGGGGCAGTTCATCGGCTTCAATCCGACTCTGCCGAAGCTCGCATCGAAGACGAACATGTCATCCGAGTAGTGCTGGTTGTGGCCGCTGACCTGCCACAGGGCCGTATTAGCGATTGCCGGAGTGCTGATCTCGGTGTATCCATACTCCTCCTCCTTTTCTCTCATGAACTTGATAAGCTCCTTGTATATTATGTAGCCATTGCCGTGCCAATAGACCATGGCTGGTGAAACCTCCTGGAAGCTGTAAAGGTCGAGTTTCTCTCCAATGGTCCTATGATCCCCTTCTGGCAATCCGGACCAGTCGCTCTTCTTCACTATCGATGTATTGACTTCCGCGCTTAGCGCTGCAACGTGCTTTTCGACCTTGCCGGCCTCTTTTACGTTTCCGTAGCTCCTTGACTGCTCGGCCATCGGATGGCCCTTGACCGCTATCGTGAACTTCTTGTTCCAGCCGAACGGAGCCTTCCTCACCTCAAGCTCCTTGGCTGCCGACTCGCTCATGTAAGCTATCAGCTCCATCGCCTCCTTCGGGCCGGAAAGATTGCTGCTCAGGTGCGCGAACGGGTACATCACGAGTTTCTTCCTCTTCAACTGCGTCATGTACTTCTTGACATCAGCGACTGCTGCATCTGCAACTGTCTTGTCATCGCCCTTCTCGACGCTGATGAACATCGCCACCGCATCGTCCACCGAGACGCGCTTGTCCGCGCTCTCTTCATACACCTTCGCCTCCGGCTTTACGAGTTCGTAGGTTATGTTGTCAACATCGAATTGAAGCACTTTCACAATATCCCCTGGCGATTCCTGCCTTTGCAGCGAATCAGATTAATAGGTGTAAAGAAGGTATAAAAGACGTTTGTACCGGAATTCCGCCTTCCTGCCGCATCCGAAGCCGGTTGCAATAAGTATTTATATTATGTGTTTCCATAGTTAATCGCATTTGCAATGGTGTAAACAATGAGAAATATGAAATATGGGTTCATGAGCGGGTACAACAGCGTAGGAAAGTATTCGCGGCTGTTCGTGTTGCTGCTCCTGACTTTGGGAGTGTTCTCGAGCTTTGCTCTGGGTGCGGCTGGAGACTGCACTGCCAAATACTCAACTCTTGTCTCGAGCTTGGACTGCGGACCAATCCCTCTTACGTGCGCAACCGCCGTACCAGGTTGCAATGCATACTCTTCGATCGGCTGCCCAACAGGCAGTCAGCAGTGCGTAACTCCGGCTAATGCGGTCATGTATCCGCTGTGCGGGGTCTACACTAACGTGCACAACATAATATTCCTTCTGGCCATCGTTCTGGTGATATTGGGAGGCGCTCTGTATGCTGGCGCAAACGTGATGCCAAGCGCATCCAAAGGCGCGATACAGGGTTACGGCATGGGCTTCATACTCGGCGGAGTTGTCGGAGTGATAATCTCGATACTCGCACCGTACATCATCGGACTGGTCTCGGGCCAGAGTGCAACTTCAATACTCTCAGTCTGCAACAGCTGAAGCTGCACATCCTTTTCCTTTCTTTCTTCTTTTTTCTTTTCAACCTCCAGCCACAGCAATGTATTAATATCTGGAGATTCAACCTGATAACTGAACGGCATCGAATGGTGCAATAATGGGAGATATAACCTATGGGTTCCTGAGCGGGTACAACAGCGTGGGCAAGTACACGCGGCTGCTGGTTCTGATTATCCTGGCTTTGGGCACCTTCGCAAGCTTCACCGGTGCGACATGCGCCCCTTCTGGATCCACCACCTGCTGTGCAACTGGTTACAGTCTACTTGTCGGTGGAACGATGTGCCAAGGCTCAATCCCTGCAACCTGCGCTTCAGGCTGCAGTGCGGTGTCCTCGATCGGCTGCCCGACAAACGAGCAGCAGTGCGTGACTCCGGCCAATGCGGTCATGTACCCATTGTGCGGGGTGTACAACAACGTGCACAACATAATATTCCTTCTGGCCATCGTCCTTGTATTGGTCGGCGGCACGCTCTATGCGGGCGCCAACGTGATGCCGGGAGCGTCCAAGGGCGCAGCACAGGGTTATGGCATTGGCTTCATACTCGGCGGAGTTGTCGGAGTGATAATCTCGATACTCGCACCGTACATCATCGGACTGGTGTCCGGAAGGAGTGAAAGCTCGATACTCTCTGTCTGCACCAGCTGAGCCCCGGGTCTTCCATCTTCTTGTTTTCCCTTTTTAGACATCTTTTTATTACTTGTTCTCCAATCAGTAGTGTGATGCTTTGGCAAACGTCCTGCATTATGCTGTCGAAACCTACCTGTCGGACATATACCTGATACTGCTATGCTCGATACCATTCGTGATAGCCTTCCTGATACCGGTCTTCGCCGGCTTCCCGACCTACGTCGATGCGGGCGCGATATTCATAAGGACAGCCAGCCTGTTCTTGAATCTGAACCTGTTCAACACCGCAGTCATAGCCATTGCGCTGCTCTTCTCGCTCCTGTTCCTAAGCTTCGCGATCGTCGCGATAAACATCGTGGTCAAGCACAGCCGGACGAGGACGAAGGTGAGGCGCGAGGTGATGGAGGGCCTGGAGAAATACACCTCAAAGGTCTTCATAGTGCTCCTGTTGGCGACCGTCATAACGCTGCTGGCAAACGCGCTGAGCTACGGCAATCCCTACTCCGGCGCGATAACCATACTGGTGGGCCTTGCGATAACGCCGTTCCTGTTCTACGCCCCGGCTTCGATAGTCATAGACGACAACAAGATAACCAGGGCGATAAAGGCTTCGGTCAAGTTCGTCATCGGAAGGTTCGACTACTTCCTGCTCTGGCTGGTGATCGCCATAGTGCTGCTGACCGCGTTCGATTTCCTGTCCATCGTGATCGGCGGATCCGTGCTGTCGAGATACCTGATGCTCGTCATCAACTCGCTCTTCATACTGCCCTTCCTGGTGCTGCTGCAGAGCGAGCTGTACATGAAGAGGTTCAAACTCCTCGGCAGATGAGCAGTTGTCATACGCGTTCTACACTTCTTCTTCATGTTTAAATATCTTGTCTAAGATATCTTAGCATGCCAAGCCGCCGCGCTTTACTGATGGCGTTTGTACTACTTGCGCTTCTGTTAACCCCCGTCTTCGGGGCCGGGACTACTCCTCTGGAGGTCCACTGCCTGCTGAATCCGCAGAATCTCATCAGCGTCGGCGCCTGCGTATCAGATTCCGTCGCGCTGGCCGCGGTGGGCATGCTTGTTTCGCTATCGGTCGTCGCGCTCACGTACGTCATAGGGGAAGTGCTCAACATGGGCAACCTGAAGGGATGGTACCGGAAGGAGCTATGGGAATCCGCGAAGAGCCTCATGCTGATCGCGATAATCTACTCGGTCATCGTGCTTCTGGGCACGCTAAGCGCATCGCTCGCCTCAGCTTCTACTGCCGCGGGCTCCTCACTGCTGGGCGGCGCGACGTTATCGAAGTGCTCAGCCGCCGGCGCAATCACCCAGGGGCCCAATCCCACTACGCTGGACAGAAACCTGGCGGCGCTCTACAACGACACGCTGACCGGGTACCTGCAGCCGACGCTCTGCTACGCCTACAACGCCTTCGCGTCGGTGTTCGGATTATCTGTTGGGATAAGGACCGCGAAGCTGATCCAAATCGAGACGTGGTTCGCGATACCGATACCGTTTCCGCCACCGCCACCTCCAATCCCCATATGGGGCTCGCTCCAATTCGGCTCCACCTACAGCCCGTTCACCAGCACCTACATAGAGGGCATAGACCCCACCATACCCACCTTCTCGTTCATCGCGACGGTCATACGTGCGCTGGTGGTGCCGGTCATGGTGTCGCTGCAGTTCCAGGCCGACCTGCTTCCCTCCATCGTGCTTCTAGGGCTCTCGGTCTTCCTGCCGATAGGCATAGTGCTGAGGTCCATACCCTTCCTCAGGGGCATAGGCGGCACGATGATAGCCATAGCGATAGGGATGTCGATAATATACCCGGCAATGCTGATAATGGTCAACCTGCCGATAACAGATTACTTCATAGGTCTAACCGCCGGCACGTCCTCCGCGCCGACGGCCTGCGTGCTCAGCGGTCCGCTGTGCGCCATATTCAGAGCCATACCAATACCCACCGCGGATTACCCGCTGATCATTGCCATCGGCGCAAACAACTTCGACTCGCTGGCGGCAAACAAGGCCCTCCTCACCGGATTTTTCTCTCTGACTACGAATCTCACCAACCTGTATCCCGTAATGAACCTCCTGGACAAATACGCCCTCATAATGGTGCTTCAGTTCGTGCTCGTGCCGGTGGATCTGGTCCTCGGAATAATTCTCGTGCAGACCATAGCGAGGTCGCTGGGCGGAGCCCTCAAGCTTAGCATAGGAAAGAGGATAAGGATCGCATGACCAAACTAGTGAAATGATGGCGGCAATAAACACCTGCGCATTGTACGGTGCAACCAACTACGCGAACAGCTGGATAGGCATAAACCTACTTGTCGTGCTCGTGAGCATGGCTGTGATCGCGCTGGTGTACTCCTTCAGCAGGTTCATGCCGGAGCGCATACGCGGCAGGGTCAACGAGGCCACGAAGTCGGAGATAACGCAGTCGATCATCAGCGTGCTGATAATAGCCATACTCATAGCATCGGCGCAGATGGTGTGCAACACCACCGCTTCGATAGGCTCGGTCGTGCTGCAGAATGCCGGAGTGTCAAAATCCCAGGCTAGCCTCTCTCCCTTCCAGTACGCAGATTACTACGCCGGCAATCTGGCGATGCACACCGGCCTCTCGCTGCTGACCTACGTCTACACCACAACGATGAGGTACGACATACAGTCGACGCTGTACGGCAGCCTGAACGTCTATCTCAACGGCCTGCTCCTGTCAGAGAAGCTGGGTCCGATACCTTTTGGCGACAACGTGAAGGTGACGTTCGGATTCTCTCCTGACCTCAGCACGATGCTCAGGTTCATGTCGGACCAATACCTGGTGGTCTTCGCCCCGCTGATAACAATCGTGGTAGGCGCGCTCATGCTGCAATACCTCTCGCTGCCAGTGCTGCAGTACTCCGCTTTCGTGGTGATACTGCCGGTGGCCCTGGCGATGCGCTCCCTCTCCTTCGCCGGCGTAAATCTGAGGAACACCTCCAACGCGGTGCTAGCCATAGCCATCGCCGCGTATTTCATCTATCCGCTAATGATCCTCTTCGATTCGTACATGATGTACTGGGTCTTCAACCCTGCGCTCAATCCATCATCGCAGTACATAGCCCTGTCCTACACTGTCAACTCCCTGCCGCTGAACAGCTTCCTGTCGCAGCCGCTGACCTCATCGAGCGGGGACCTTGGTGCGTCCATAAAGTTCATGCTGAGCGCCTTCTCCACCTCAAGCTTCCTCAATTATTTCGACATATTCAACATCGCGCAGCAGACCGAGCAGCTGGTGATCAACCTGTCGGAGCTCGTGTTCCAGGGCGTCGTGCTCTTCGCGATAAATGTAGCGATAACGATCGGCTTCGCGATGGGCCTGACGCGCGCGCTCAACGCGGGCGTGGAGGGCGCGGGCTCCTTCTGGAGCAGCATATAGTGATCCGATGATTCCGATAGTGCTGGCAATTCAGGCGGCAACCTTCAAGGGAGTGGAAACGGAGATGCTCCCCCTGGTCTTCCTCGCGCTCCTCATCGATTCCGCGATAGTGACGGTGTGGTACATGCTCGGCTCGATGCTGGGCAATGCCACGGTCAAGGTCTCCGCAAGAAGCGAGCTCTACCAGGTCGGCGGCACCGCGCTTCTGGCCGTGTTGATAGTCGCGCTCCTTACCGTGTTCTCATCGGCGTTCTACAACGTCCTCGGCACGACCCAACTGCTGAACCCCCAGACAACGAACGGCATCTGTCAGGGCATAATGGCGAACAGCAAACTGACGCTGCTCGGCCCGAAGGGTGCCATACTGTCTGGCGGCGCCGCAAGCGGCAGCGGCTCCCCCTTTCCCGGATTTTGCAACATGGTGAAGCCGGTCAACCTGCAGGCGCCTACAAACCAGATAGACTACCCATTGGCGGTCACCGGAGTCATAGTCGCAAACCTCACCAACCAGACCATAACAAACCTGAACGACGCCTTTGTCGTCGATTCCTTCCTAGGCTTCCTGAGCACCCTCCAGCCGGAGATAAGGGTCTGCTACAACGACGACCCGATCGCTGCGCCCGAATCGGTGCAGTGCCTCTCACCCCTGCCGGACCCCATAGCCAGCACCACCTACATAACATTATCCTTCCAGCCCTACGCCGGCTTCGATTTCATATACAAGTCCCTGACCGATCTGGGCACGATGTTGACCAATGCGTACACCCTGTTCATCGCGCAGCTCGTATTCATCGTCGTCTTCGTCTTCATATGGCCGTACCTGCTGTTCATGGGCCTGGTGCTCCGGTCCACCCCGTTCACGAGGGGCGTCGGCGGCCTCCTTATAGCCGTCGCAATAGGCATGGTGCTCTTCTACCCGCTGATGTACACAACAGAATACCTCGTGCTCGGCAGCAACAGCAACGCCGCAGTCCAGTCAAACGCGCAGGCCTACGGGTACAGCTACATAACCGGCCTGCCTGGCAGGGGCGCGGCAGTCTGTCCCGGCGAAGTCATCACTTCCACCGGAGCGCCGTTGCCTGCGTCGTGCAAGATCAGCGCGGACACTACCGGATGCAGCAATTCCATGATATACTCTCCGGTGTGCTTCACGTCTTTGGGCAAGCAGGACAGCGGCAACAATCCAGTCTGCCCACAAGTCTACAACGCAATAACAAAACAGGAGGACACGATCAATCCGACTTGCAACTACACGCTCAACTTCTTCGTCGAACCAAGCATAGAAGAGATAGCTCGAACCAACCAGTGCTGGCCGCACGTCTTGGGCGGAGCTTCCGTAGACCTGTACGCGGCCGAAGCGGGCGACGTGATGACCCTGCTGATACCGCTGTACAGCGCGATAGGGCCGCTGGTCGCGCTCGTGTCAAACGGCTTCCACCTGGCCACGATGCCCAGCTTCCCGCTGCCGTTCGTGTGCACGTCGGACCATGCCTTCGCGACGCTGAAGGGAATGATGCAGTCGTTCGGCATAATAGGAATCTCGGCGTACATAGTCCCGATCCTCAACCTGGTGATAACACTAACCGCCATACTCGGAGTGTCGGGGCTGCTGGGCGGGGATACAAGCCTCGCAGGAATAGCAAAGCTTTTGTAGATGAAAAAGATGGAATCAAAAAACGCGCTCAGGGTTGCAATACTAGTGCTGCTACTGCTGGCATTGCTGCCCGGGAAGAGCTGGGGCGCGATACAGCCGGACCCGCTCTGCGCCGGCGGCAGGAGCGGCACCCCAAGCTGCTCCGGCTCGGCAGCCGCGGGCTACATCGCCTCCTGCTCTAACGGCGAATCACCCATCTGCCCCGGCGGAGTGGATGCCATCTGCAACAGCGCCGCGAATCCAACCTGCCCAAACAACGTGGCCGCAACCTGCCCGATCAGCGAGGGTCTCATAAATCCCGACAGGGTCATATTCAGCGGGCATTCCGGCGCTGCGCAGTCCATCCTGGCAATCTCCCTTCTCATAATGCTCGTCATGTCCTTCGCGATCGGCATAATGTACAGCATAGGCTACGCGTTCAGGATAGACAAGCTGCTGCGCTTCGCCAAGGCCGAGGTTGGCGAGCTGCTGCTCACGCTGCTCATAGTGGTGCTGTTCGTGGGTTCGTTCACCGTGACGCCGGCCACCATCACCTCGAAAAACTTCTTCGCCGTGGGAAACGGCGCGCTGAACAACGGCATCTTCACCGCAGACTGCACGATGCTGGTGCAACAGTCATTCAATCTGGTGCCCGTGATGTTCACGTTCGGGTTGATGACAAGCACGCTCAACATGATAGGATCTACGACGCTAAACTTCGATCCCAACTTCATAGGCGTCCTCAACTTCAAGCCCATCCTGGGAATCTCCGCCCTCACGACAGTGACCAACACGTTCATGTACGGCACCTCCGGCTTCACCGTGATACTGATGGGCGCCGCGACGTTCATAGTCATGATCTACGCCCTGTTTCCTCTCTTCCTGTACCTCGGCATAATACTCCGCACGCTGCCCTGGACGAGGCCCGCCGGCGGCGCCTTCCTCGGCATGTTCATAGCGTTCTACATCCTGTTCCCGCTGCTCATCTACTCACTGCTCTTCGGCTACGCGCCCTACGTCTCCACTCCGGGATTGACCTTGCCGACGTCTCCGGTCGTGCAGTCCGGTCCCGCGGCCAGCATAATTGCGACCTGTCCGCTGAGCGTGGACCACTGCCAGGTCCTTGTCGATAGCACGTTAGACACCAATGGCGCCCAAATCCAGAAAGCCCAGAGCATCGGAACTGCTACATTCGACGCCTCCAAACTGGCGCCCGGGTGCTATAGCGTGGCTGCCAATGACATGACCACCGACGAGATATCATTGACCCAGCAGCTGCCGGTCGTGAGCGCAGCGGACCAGTCAGCAACGCCCTGCTCGAACCCGAACGCCGAAGGCACTGTCGTCAACACCTTCACGGGCGGCGCATCCGGCAGTTTCAGCCTCAACAGCTTCCACGACGTGTTCGATGAACTGATAAACGCCCTGATCCCGGGCGGCCAGACCTGGTCGACCGGCATGATCACCGGCTTCATCGTGCATTACATAGAACCGGTCATGTACACGATGTTCTCTGTTGCGATCTCGATGGTGATAACGTTTGACTTCATGGAGGCCATGGGCGACATGCTCGGCGCTCCGGCTCTCAGGTCGCAGAACATGCTGAGAAGGGTCTTGTAATGCCGCGCAAAAAAATAATATCGACGCTCCTCGTCTCTCTGCTAGCCGTTGCGCTGCTGTCTGGCTCGGCGATCGCGGCAGCGCCGCAGGCGCTTCCGTTCTCGATAATGCCCTGGATACCCGTGGCGACCGCCGCGGTCCTTGTTATAATGGCGATAGCGGGCATTGTCTACGCCCTGAGCGGCACGATAGCGAGCACCAACGCAAGGAACTGGTCCAGGATGCAGATTTACGAGGCTCTGCTCTCGCTGGTGCTCATAGCGATATTCGGCGCATTCTCCTACATGTTCTTCATAAATCCGCAGGGCGCGTTCGGCGCGCTGAACCTCGTGCCCTCGACCGCCGGCGCGCTACCCTGCAACGAAGCGACCACGATATTCACGCTCGCAAGCTGCGATCTGGCCCAGTTCAACATAGCGACCTTCAAGATGGCGAACATCTGGTACCTCATGGCTTTCATGATCAGCCTGGTGCCCAGTCTGAGCATATCGATCGCGCCGATACCCGCAGTCGCCGGCATAGGCGCAAGCCTCGGCATGCCAGGCATCATACCCCTTTTCGATGCCGCGCTGCTGATATTCGCGTTTGCCGGGACGATCACGATCATGATACTGCAGGAGATTCAGATGGTGCTGATATCCAGCGCACTGCTCTTCCTCTCGCTCTTCCTCACCCTTGGGTTGATATCAAGGACCTTCGGTTTCTCGAAGACCTTCGGCGGGGCCATGATAGCCTTCGGCCTGGGTCTCGGCCTTATCTATCCACTTCTCGTCAGCCTGACCTACGGCTACATAGACGTCCAGGCCCACCTCGGCTGCCTCGCGTCTTCGTCCTGCCAGACCCTCTTCTCCTCGACGGCGTTCTTCAGGGCGTTCTGGGGGCTGCTCGTGCTGGGCACCAGTTCCTCGAGCATGGCGCCCTTCTACCTACAGATAGGCTACCTCATGGCCGGCCTGACCTTCATACCCTTCCTGAACTTCATCATACTAGATGCATTCATAATAGATTTCTCCCAAGCAATAGGTGAGCGCATGGACTTCATGTCCCTGCTCTCCCAGATCGTGTAGTGGTACCATGAGAAAAAGGGCAATAGCGATATCGTCCATCCTGCTGCTGCTGGTGGTGCTCACGGGCCAGGTCCATGCGGTTCTGCCGCAATGTGCACTGGTGCCTGGTCCGATAGCGCAGCAGATATCGGACAGCGAGCCCTGGTACTGCCCGATAAACAACCAGATCTACGCGCAGTGGGCCAACGACCTGCCGCTGGCCGCCGCTGCGATACTCGTCTCGTTCTCTATAGCCGCGCTGATAATCATGCTCGGCGTCGCCCTGAAAAACGACAGGATCCGGAACTTCGGCATGGGCGAGCTGTACGAGGCGATAGCCTCTGCGATAATAGTGGGCATGTTCCTCTACGTGTGCGCAGTCCTGTTCGGCATCATACCCGCGTTCTTCGTCGGCAACATAAACCCCTATCCGGTCGCGCTCAACCTGATGACCAACACCACGCAGCAGGCGGAGGGATTGTACTCCGCCTACCTCGGCCAGTACATGCCTGCGAAGTTCCTGTCCAGCGTCAAGCTCACCCTGACCACAGTGACTCCGGATCCCGCGCTCAATGTAAACATCGATGCGCAGTTCACCGCCCTGGGGGACCTAGTGCTCGAAATCCTGTACATAGCGCCGCTTTCGACGCTGGGGTGGATAATCTCCGACGGTGTCACGGTGCTGTGGGCCGAGTACTACATGCTCGTCTTCTTCGCGGCCGCCGCGATACCCGTCTTCCTCGTGCCCGGCGTGGTGCTGAGGTCGATATTCCCGACCAGGTCACTGGGGGGAATGCTCATCGCGCTCGCCATAGGCTTCTACCTGGTCATGCCCTCGCTCTTCGCCGTGGCGTACTATTTCACGGCTCCAGGGATATCGCAGGCGGTGCAGACCGCCACCGCGCAGGCGACGAGATTCGCGGTTTCCGGCTCCACCGTGTCGAGCATAACCCCGACCAGCCCGATAGTGCTTCAGTTGCAGGACGCGCTCCAGAACACGCAGAGCGCGATGAGCGGCTTCTGGCTCCTGATACTATTCTACCCTGTGCTCATCATATCGATGACCTATGCCTTTGTCACCCAGGTGGCGCAGTTCATAGGCAGCTCCGCAAGGACCGGGGGAAAACTGCGTCAATTCATATAAAAAACAAATATAAGGCTTCGCATCGATAATAAAAAGACTTCATGGAAAAAAAGGTTCTCGTGTTCCTCGGCCTGCTCGCGCTCTCCGCAGTTTTTCTCGCGCTAGCGGCCTCGCTGCCCAGCGGCTTGATTTTCAGCATAATAAAGGTACCGCTCCTGTTCCTGGCCTTGCTGCTCGACGTCCTCGCGTTCTCGTCAAGATACTACACCTACCTCATGATACCCTTCTTCGAGCAGAGGAGGAGGAACGTCGTGCTCAGCACGGAGCAGCCCTACTGGATATCGACCACATCGGATTCGATAATGACAAAGGTCGGAGAGGAGTTCATAGCAACGATGTACATCAACATACCGCTCTACATCTCCTCGACGGAGATGAATGACGACGAGAAGCTGGCCTTCTCGAAGCAGATAAGCGCCCTTGTCGGGATAAGCAAGGACCCAGTCCGGTTCACAACGGAGCTGTACGTGATGAACAAGGATTCCTACATACAGCAATTGAGGGACATGATAAGCGGCGTGGAGAACGAGGAGTCCGCGCTGCTGGCGAAGGAGGCAAGCCAGAGCGAGCTCGAAAGGGTCCGGGGCAAGCTCTCCATGTGGCGCAAGATGCTCGACAACGTCAGCAAGGCAACCTCGTTGGAGCTGGCCTCGTTCGCTTCGCTCTCGGCTCGGGGCAGCAAGGAATTCGAGGCGATAAACATCGCGCAGCTGAAGGCCAAGGAGCTCATGTCCGGGATAGGCGCGCTGCTCGGGGTCTCCCCGAACATAGTCATCGGCAACGACCTGCTCAAGTTCGTGGAGCCGGAATTCCTGATACCATATTCGACGATAAGCGAGCAGATAAGCAAGAACATACAGGAGCAGGTGGTGTGATATGGACGAAGAAAGCATGGCTTACCTGTTGTTCTCGATGCTGATACCCCTGGCCGCGCTGGTGCTCCTGCCGGAGCTGGGCAGCAGCTTCTTCATCTACGTGGCGCTCGCACTGATACTGATAAGCATAGGCGCGATACTGATGCTGAACTGGGTCGACTTCGTTCTCTTCTCGCTTGTGACCAACCTTCTCAACATAACCTTCCAGCCGGCAAGCGGCTACAAGATAGTCCGAACGCAGGACGCGATAATGAAGGACGTCAACGGGCTCTACTACACGACTGGATTCATAAGCGCCAATCTGTTCGCGTACGTCTTCAAGCAGGAGGTCGCGGAGGTTGAGAGCGACGACACCAAGTACATCAACGCGCCCGGATCGTGGGAGCGGGCGGTCATGAGCCTCGGATTCCCATTCAAGTTCCACGTGATCTCATCGGGACTGGACGTGCAGAAGGTCAGGGACGAACTGGAAGGCAAGCGGTCCTACCAGGAGTTCCAGCTGTCGAGGGCGATGCAGGGCGGGAACGCCAACGAGGTCACTGTGACTGAGCTGCAGAGGACGATAAGCGTCCTGCAGGCGCAGATAAACAGGATAAGCGAGGGCGAGAAGCCGATCGCGACCGTCATGTACGTCGAGACGACCGCGATAGGGGTCAGCGAAAAAGCGGCGCTCGACGCGCTGGAGGCCCAGATAAAGAGCCTGCAGGTGGCCCTGGGCTCGCTCGATGTCGACCTGACAAGGGTTGTGGGCAGGGAGCTGCACACGCTCTTCGACTTCAACTTCAAGCTGCCAACCACCAGCGAGGAAACTTCGTCATACTTCAACCAGCAGAGCTGACCAAAAGACACTTTAAGTCTAACATCATTACTGATAACGATGACAATACTGAAGTTGCAGCACATAATGAGCAACGAGATTGCCAGGAGGGCTTTCCTCTCAAGGCCCCCAGAGCCGCCAGCAAGCGTGCTCCTTTCCGATCCCTTCCAGTCGATATACGTCGGCACCACAAAGATATTCAAGGTGCCGTTCACCTGGTCGTTCCTCAACCTCACAAATCCTCACATAGCGGTCGTCGGCATAACCGGTTCCGGAAAGAGCTTCTTCGTCAAGACGCTGCTGATCAGGGCGAGCTACCTCTGGAACACGAACGCGGTGATAATAGACTGGGCTGGGGAGTACAAGGCATGGGTGAAGCAGACCGGCGGCATCGTGGTGTCACTCGGCAAGGGCGATTATCTAAACATAATGGACCTGTCCGGGATGAAGCCCCTCGACAGGACGAAGCAGATCATAACCTCGCTTGACATACTCACCGACATATCCCAGTATCCCGAGCAGAAGAGGATCACCGACGAGGCGATAGACCAGGCTTATGTCGACGCCGGCTTCATAGCCTCGGAGAAGGCTCCGGAGGGCAAGGACGCCCCGACGATAAAGGACGTCATAGCCATACTGCAGGAGAAATTGCAGGAGGGCAATTACGAGTACCCGGCAGAGGCGGAGAACGCGATATACCGGCTCAGGCAGTTCTCGAAGGAGGGCGAGGATTATTTCGCCAGGAAGAGCACGCTGGACCTGAGCAAGCTCGTCGAATCGGGGCTGGTCGACATCGACCTATCCGCGCTGCCGGACGAGCGGTTCAGGGCATTGGCTGCGCTGTTCATACTGCAGACGCTGAAGGAGAAGATGCGCGCGGAGGGCTGGAGCGAGACGAAGGGGCTGCGTGCCATAGTGGTCCTCGATGAGGCCTGGAAGGTGGCGAGCGACGAGAAGAGCGACGCGATAACCATAGTCAGAGAAGGAAGGAAGTACCAGTTCGGCCTCATAGTCGCGTCGCAGAACCCGACGGACATAAACGAGGCCATATTCTCGAACGTGGGCACGACTTTCATACTCAAGATAAAATTCGAGAAGTTCCTAAACTACATACAGGGCTCGCTGAACTTCTCGGAGTTCATACGCGAGGAGATAACGAAGTTCGGAGTTGGCCAGGCCGCGGTGGAGATGTCGTTCCAGACCGCGCTGAGGTTCCCGGGCACGTTCGTCCTGGAGAAGATACAGGGAGAGGAGCCGCTCTACATCTACACGGTCGACATGTCCGACGTGCTCACGCAGAGCGAGCTCTCGTCCGGAGTCGTGCAGCGCGACTACCAGTTCGAGAAGGACGAGCTCAAGAACAAGTTCATCGAGTACAACATAAGCGGGCAGAGCATCGACAGCATCTTCGCAAAGATGGACGGCGAAGGCAGGAGCATAAAGATGCTCGAGTTCGTGGCGTCGCTCAAGGAGGCGGAAGTCACCATAGCGAACATCGTCTCGTTCATGAAGAGCCTGAGCATAGAGGACGTGCTCATAACAAGGATAATATCGAACGCAGGTGCAATGAATGCCCAAGTCTAGCACATTCATAATAACGAGGAACGAGCTGAGGCACGTGCTCATCGCGTTCGGCATAAACGACAAGAGCATCCAGTCAATATTCACCACGATAGACAAATCGCACAGGCACATCAACGTCATAACCCTTGCATCGCTGCTCGAGAAGATGGGCATGAACCGCGACACGCTGGGCAACGTCTTCAGGAGGATCGGCATGGACGACATAACGATAAACGGAGTGTTCAACATGGTCGACGAGCAAAAGATAAGCGCGGAGACCGGGCGGCTCTACAACGCCGAGATAGAAACGAGCTGATGCCATGAAAGAATCAAGATGCATAATCTGCGGTGAGAAGAAGAACGGATTAGCGGTCCGGAACGACTACGTGATCGAATCGGTGAGATGGTTCAAGAAGAACGTGACGAAGAACGAGAAGAACTATCGGCTCGTCGTCTGCAAGGACTGCTTCCTGAAGTACAAGAAGGCAAGGGACAGCTACCAGCGGAAGGAGCTGATGTACACCACGCTCGGCGCGGTCTTCGCGGTCCTTCTGGTCTTCATCTCCCGCTTCAGCATTTCGGCTTTCGCTGCCGGCATAGGCATAACGGTTTTCCTTTACCTGCTCTCCCAACTGGGATACACGCCGGGCGTGGACATGCCGGAGGTCAAGGCGAAGAAGTAATATTTAATATACTTTCATGAGATGAGTCAAGGGGGTTTAGTTTGCCTGCTGATCCGACGATTGTGGAGCCGAAGACTGACGAGATAGCGATAAAGGGCAGGCTGCTCGGCGATTTCGGGGCGATGGAGACAAGGCTTTCATCCCTGCAGCTGTTCATATCGCGGTCGACGAGCGACAACCTGACGCTCGCGATGATAGAGAGCAGGGACATACAGAAAAGGCCGTTCCTGTTCCTGATAATAACGTTCGAGAAGGAGCGCATCAGCCTCAGGTACACGATAGCGCCGGATTCAAGCCCCAAGATGCGGAGGGTCTACGTGCTCAAGACGCTGCTGAGCGTGCTCTCGCTGGTCGTCGATCTCTACGTCGCCGACAACGCCGAGCTGTTCCAGAACGCCGATTCCGCGATAGACGACATGCTCAATTCGATGTCGCAGAGCTACAGCACGCTCTTCAACAACTACGACTCCCTCTTCAACGAGTACCGCGAGCTGAAGCGGCTGAACCTGGAACTGACCGCGTCGAACAAGAACCTGTCGGTGCAGGCGACGCAGATCACGGAGGAGAACGCGAAGCTGAAGCAGAGGCTGAGCGGCCTCGAATCCTATTCGGACGAATCGCTGATGGTGATGGTGCAAGAATGGCTGGAGTCGCACGACAACACGATAGACGTGAACGAGTTCAGCACCACCTACAAGATAATACCCCCGAGGGTCGAGCAGATACTTAACAAGATGGTCTCTCTGGGCTATATAGAGCTGAAGGGTTGAGCATGAAATACTTCGCACGCGTTACCAAAAGAGTCAGGGACGTGCACGTCTACGTGGTGCTCCACCGCATCGGCGAGAACCAGAACGCGCTGACCAGGATGTTCATTCGGGTGTTCAATCCGAAGGGAGCCCGTACTGCCAACGCGGCTGAAAAGTTGAGCTGATGGCCGGAGTTCTAGTCCAGAAAAGGGGCATCGGCGCCAGGAAGGCGGCAGTTATAATCGTACTAATCATTGCGGTGGTCCTGGGCGCCTTCGCGCTTTACGTCAACTACACGCTGAACAGCGCCACGCAGGCAACGGTCAACGCCAACGTTATAGTGCTACACTACGGAAACCCCAGCGTGAGCGTCACGCTGGTGTCGCAGGACCTGCTGTCGTACGCAAACAGCTCCAGTCTTCTACCCTACACCCTGTTCTCATATTCGTCGCGCAACGCAACCTCCATTGCAATGAACGTAACAGTCTTCAAATCGCCTCCTCCGAGCGGCGTGTTCGTGCTGAACACCAGCGATGAATGCTTCAACTGCGGCTCTACTCCGCAGATAGTGGAAGCCATGGAGGACAGGCTGGTGCGCTACGGGATCATAGGCAATTCGGACGGGGTCTCGACGGTCTCGCTCTCATCCGTTTCCGCGCTTCCCAACGATTCCATAGTCGTGATACTCAGCGGCCTGATGCCTGCTGCGCTTCTCACTCCAAACTCCTTCAACGTCACTCCCATGCGGACAATGCTGAACAAGGGCATAAGCGTGATCTACGTGGGCCAGGACTTCTCCCGGGCCCTTCTTCCGGGCTCGATAGTGATACCAACATCCGGCATCAAGCTCCCGAATTTCCTGGAGACCGTCGGGCCCTCGGGCAATTCCACCAAGGGCTTCTTCTTCAACAAGAGCACCTTTTCGTTCTCGAACGGCGCGAATCTCGGCGGGATAAGCTACGAGAACGCCTACAACGGCTCCATCATCGCCTTCTCGAACATGCCCGAGGCATGGATCTCCTACGACGACGTGGGCATCGACATAGCCACGGCGATACAGAAGCTCTTCTGGCTGCCCAGCTACTCCACCGGCCACACGGCGGTAAACACGACCGGCATGAACACCGCGAATGGGCTCATAAGCGTGATCAGGTCCGGCATGAACGTGACCAACAAGGCCAACCTAAAAGGCGCAATCGACGGATCAAACATCGGCTACGCAAGGGCCGTGGTGTTCGCAAACTCCACGATAAACGCCAACGTGGCCTACCAGTACCTCCACTTTACCCCGAGAGGCTCGCTCAACGGCACTCTCTCCATCGCGAAATCGATAGTGCCGAACCAGCAGATTCCGGTCGTGATGACCCTGTTCACGAATTCACCGGTCAACCTGCAGATACAGCCGCACCTCGACATCTACACCTTGGACATGAGCAGCATACTCACAATACCCCTGCCATTCTTCACAGCCAGCGGAAACTTCACCTTCGTCAAGTACCTGGGCTTCTATCTCGGTCCGGGCAAGTACATAATGAAGCTGAAGAGCTTCAACAATTCGCAGTACTCCGCCGCATACTTCAACGTGTCGCCAGTGATCCTCTCCCTGGAGGGCGCGAACTTCAGCAGCGGCACCTTCACCTTCTCGGCCACATCGGCAGGGCAGAAGCTCTCAGACATAACCTACAACATCTCGCTCAACAAGCTCTACAGGGATACGGGCGTCATAAAGAACGGGACGCTGACCTACACGCTGCCCAGCGGCACCCCGGTCATCTACGGCGACCTCAACTTCTCGATAGACATGCTCTCGCAGGAATTCAACTCGACCGTGACGAACGCCCCGAACGTCATCACCATAAACAAGCAGTACGTGGAGCTCGCGATAGTCTCCATAGTGGTCATACTCATGGTGGTGCTGGTCCGCGCGCCGAACAGGGACGAGTTCTACATAGACATACCCTCGCTGCCAGAGCAGAAGAAGACGGAAATAAAGCTCAAGGACAAGGAGGTCCTGTCAGCTTTCGACAGGCTGAACACGCACTACCACTGGAGGTACATGCCGCTGTCAAGCGCCGAACTAAGAATTGCGATATCTGGAAACATAAAGTACAACAACATGCCAGTCAACCTGACCTACAGCAACGTGGATGCGATAATAAACCAGCTAATTGCCGGCGGGCAGTTGATCGGGGCTGACGGGCTCTACGCCCCCCAGGCATGGACCACGCAGAGCGGCCACAGCATCGAGTACCTCGCCACGTTTAAGAAGCTCAGGCTGTACCTGGTCACGCACGCCTACCTCTTCACGGACATCGACTCCAGCAGCGTGGCCGACATCGTAGCGACGCTGCGCAACGAGCGGAAGTACATAATAATATACTCGAAGCCGATGAAGTTCAGCAGCATACCCATATACTCTGGGAGCAAGACATGCATAGCCTTCCTGAATTCCGAGAAGCTCGAGGAGTTCAAGAGCGAGCTGTACAAATCGATGACGCGTGAATCGGAGATGCTCAAGGTGTACATCTCTTCCGGGACAATCAGCCTGATCGACGCGGACAACCCCTCGGACGCGCTGGGCTAATCCTCGTCTTCGGGACCGTCGTCCAGAACTTTCTGCTTCTTCTCGTCGGCCTTGCTATCCTTCGCTTCGGGCTCGGCATCTCCTTCTGCACCGGTCGCTTTCGGATAATGCCTTGCCACAAGCTTCTCTATGTCCCGCTCCACGCCCTTCTGGTCCGCGCCGGTTATGCTGCTCAGGTCCTTCGCGAGCTGCTTGGTGTAGCGCATTATCATCTTGTACCTGCTTGTTTCTCCGGCGATCTTCTGCTTGCCGCTTACGTAGTGCTGAACTCCCCTTGCGGCGTCCATCACCGCGAGCTTTATCTCGTCGATTATCTCGTCCTCCTGCGCTATCGCCTCCTTGCCTACTCCAGAATAAGGTATGTAGACCGAAGAGACGTTGACGAAGACGCTGACCGGCTGTGTTTCTATGTCGATGTTGTACCTCTTCCAGTCGACGCCCCTCGCCGCCGCGGTTATCGCGCAGCTTGAGTTGTCGAACAGCAATGGCACCCTGTTGGCGAATCTCAGTATGTTGCCCTCGTATCCGTTCTCCGTCTTCTTGCCCGCCGAGCCTCCGAACGCGACAGCGGCCTCGACTATGAACGGTATGCCTCCCCTGAAAACCTTCGGCTTCCTCTCGACAACATGCATGAACTCGGGGTCCAGTATGTTCTTGAGCGCGATCCTTATCTGCTCGCTGCCTATCGCCTTGATCTGCGTGGCGTCAGGAGCAATCCATTTCACCGCCTTTATCGCCTTTATGAGCTCCTCGGCCTCGGGCCATGTCAGCGACCTGGGATCCTTGTCGAAGTCAACTCCTTTTGCGATTTCCCTAAGCTCCGCAACCTTGTTCGATGTGACCCTTGCGAAAGCGTCGACCAGAAAGGACGACAGTTTCCTGCTGTCGCTCGCCTTGGCGAAGTCGAGTAAGTCGTTGACCAGTATTCCCAGCGGATGCGGCTTCACCGGTTCGGGTCTCTCCGGCTGCTTCTCGACCGCACGCTCGAAGACGAACTCCTTGCCTGTCGGGTCCGTGAACTTTATGCGCGCGTGCGGGTTCGACAGCGCCGTCCTTCTCAGATATTCATAAATGCCATGATCGCCGTTCTCGTACTTGACGTCGGCGAACTCCCCCTCGACGCGGAGGCCCCGGGGCTCCTCTGGCAGCTCCGTGAGGTTCGTGATTATCGGCTTGTTGTGCACGGTGTCCACTGCTATGCTGCACGAATAGGCCTTGCCCGTGCCCGTCGATGATCTAGCGAATATGGGCTTGCCCGTGGTGATCTGCGCGAAGAGCGTGCAGCCTGCCGCGCCTATGCCCTGCTGGCCGCGCTGCTGCATGTACCTGTGGAACTTCGTGCCTGCGAGCATTGTCGCAAGCGCCCTGCCTATGTGGTTCTTCGGTATCCCGAGTTTTT